>JAGWTJ010000030.1 GCA_028869005.1 Burkholderiales bacterium
CTGGGCGCTTCGATCGAGCGGAACTACGCGCCGCTCATCCTTGCCCTGCGCGCCCTGCCGGTGCCGGTGATCGCCGCCGTCAACGGCGTCGCGGCCGGCGCCGGCGCCAACTTCGCGCTGTGCTGCGACTTCGTCATCGCCGCGCGCAGCGCGAGCTTCATCCAGGCCTTCGCCAAGATCGGCCTGGTGCCCGATTGCGGCGGCACCTGGTTGCTGCCGCGTCTGGTGGGCCGGGCACGCGCACTCGGCCTGGCGATGACCGGCGACAAGCTGCCGGCCGAGGAAGCCGAGCGCATCGGCCTCATCTGGAAGTGCGTCGACGACGCCGCCTTGCCGTCGACCGTGAGCGCGCTGGCCGAGCGCCTGGCCGGCCTGCCCAGCCGCGCGCTGGCCGAGACGCGGCGCGCGCTCGACGCCGCGATGCCGATGGACTTCGGCGACGCGCTGGGCCTGGAGGCGGCGGCGCAGCGCGACCTCGGCCACGCGCACGACTTCGCCGAGGGCGTGGCCGCCTTCATAGCCAAGCGCGCGCCCGTCTTCAAGGATCGATGATGAGGGCGCCGTCTGCGCCGCCGGCACCCACCGCACCGACCGATGCCCAGCGCGTCGCCGATGCCACGCGCCAGTGGATGATCGAAGGCGACCGCGCCAGCCGCCTGCTAGGCATACAGGTCGTCGCCGTCGGGCCGGGCAGCGCCACGCTGACGATGGTCGTGCGCGAGGACATGCTCAACGGCCACGACGTGTGCCATGGCGGCATCGTCGCCACGCTGGCCGACAGCGCCTTTGCCCATGCCTGCAACGCCTACAACGAGGTCACGGTGGCCTCCGGCTTCGACATCGACCTCGTCGCCGCGGCGCAGCTGGGCGACGTGCTCACCGCTCGCGCCGTCGAGGTGGCGCGCGCCGGCCGCACCGGGCTGTACGACGTCGCAATCGACAACCAGCGCGGCGAGCGCGTGGCAGCCTTTCGCGGCCGCAGTTACACCGCCAAAGGCAAGCCGCTGATCCACGGCCTGCCGGTCGGCAAGCCAAGCCGCCGCACCGAACACAAGTGATGGAGACCGCAACATGCCCGTGAAGACCCCCCGCCCCGGCGAGCTCGAGCCGATCGAGACCGCCAGCCGCGACGAGCTGCAGGCGCTGCAGCTCGAGCGCCTGAAGTGGACGCTGCAGCACGCCTACGACCACGTGCCGCACTACAAGCGCGCGTTCGACGAGCAGGGCGTGCATCCCTCCGACTGCAAGTCGCTCGCCGATCTCGCGAAGTTCCCGTTCACCACCAAGGCGGACCTGCGCGCCAACTACCCGTTCGGCATGTTCGCCGTGCCGCGCGAGAAGGTGGTGCGCGTGCACGCCAGCAGCGGCACCACCGGCAAGCCCACCGTCGTCGGCTACACGCAGGGCGACATCGACCGCTGGGCCGATCTGGTGGCCCGCAGCATCCGCGCCAGCGGCGGCCGTGCCGGCGACATCGTGCAGGTGGCCTACGGCTACGGCCTGTTCACCGGCGGACTCGGCGCGCACTACGGCGCCGAGCGCCTGGGCTGCACCGTGGTGCCGATCAGCGGCGGCCAGACCGAGAAGCAGGTGCAGCTCATCGAGGACTTCCGCCCCGACATCATCATGGTCACGCCGAGCTACATGCAGGTGATCATCGAGGAGTTCATGCGCCAGGGCAAGGATCCGCGTGCGATGAGCATTTCGGTGGGCATCTTCGGTGCCGAGCCCTGGACCGAGGAGATGCGCCGCGAGATCGAGGCCGACGCCGCGCTCGACGCCGTCGACATCTACGGCCTGTCGGAGGTGATGGGCCCGGGCGTGGCCAACGAATGCATCGAGACCAAGGACGGCCCGGTGATCTGGGAGGACCACTTCTATCCCGAGATCATCGACCCCGATACCGGCGCCGTGCTGCCCGATGGCAGCGAAGGTGAACTGGTCTTCACCACGCTCACCAAGGAGGCGCTGCCCGTCATCCGCTATCGCACGCGCGATCTGACGCGATTGCTGCCGCCTACCGCGCGCAGCATGCGCCGCATGGGCAAGATCGTCGGCCGCAGCGACGACATGCTGATCATCCGCGGCGTCAACCTGTTCCCGACGCAGATCGAGGAACTGGTGCTGCGCCAGCCGCAGCTGTGCGGCCAGTACCAGATCGTCGTTACGCGCGAGGGCCTGCTCGACGAGGTGCTGGTGCGTTGCGAAGTCGCACCCGAGCACCGCAACATCGACCGCGACGCCATCGGGCGCGCGCTGCAGCACGACATCAAGTCGCTGATCGGCGTCAGCACGCGCGTCGACATCGGGCTGCCCGACAGCATCGAGCGCACGCTCGTCGGCAAGGCGCGCCGCGTCGTCGATCGCCGTCCGAAGTGAGGCGCCACGGCTCGGGGCAGCGCGGAGGGCTGCGCTAGAATGCGAGATTCGCCGGTGTAGCTCAGTTGGTAGAGCAGCGCATTCGTAATGCGAAGGTCGTCAGTTCGAGTCCGACCATCGGCACCAGGGAATAGGGAATCGAACGCAGAGGGCCCGGCCAAGCCGGGCCCTCTGCGTTTGTGCGCCGAGATCGACAGGGGCCGCTCCCTACAATGACGCCATGCGCATCCTGATCGCCAACGACGACGGCTATTTCGCGCCCGGCATCGCCGCTCTGGTGCAGGCCTGCCGGGGTCTGGGCGAGATCGACGTCTTCGCACCCGAGCGCAATGCCAGCGGCACGTCGAATTCGCTCACGCTGTCGCTGCCGCTCACCGTCTTCGAGCCGCGCGGCGCGGGCCTGCAGGGCTTTCGCGTCGTCAGCGGCACGCCTTCGGACTGCGTGCACATCGCCCTCACCGGCGTGCTTGCGCAGCGTCCCGATCTCGTGCTCGCCGGCATCAACAACGGCGCCAACATGGGCGACGACACGCACTACTCGGGCACCGTCGCGGCGGCGATGGAGGGCTACCTGTTCGGCGTACCGGCGATCGCCTTCTCGCAGGTCGACAAGGGCTGGATGCACCTGGACGCCGCGGCGGCCACCGCGCGCTCCATCATCGACCAGGTGCTGGCATCGCGTCCGCTGGGTGGCGAGCCGTGGCTGCTGAACGTGAACATTCCCAACCGTGCCGATGCGGCGACGCTGCCGCGTCTGGTCACGCGGCTGGGCCGGCGCCACGCCAGCGCGCCGGTCAGCCGCCAGACCAATCCGCGCGGCGAGCCGATCTACTGGATCGGAGCCGCCGGCGACGCGCGCGAGGCCGGCGCCGGCACCGACTTCCACGCCATCGCCACGGGCTGCGTGTCGATCACGCCGCTGCAGGTCGACCTCACCGACCACGCCGGCCGCCCCGGCTGGGCCGCCCGGCTCGGTCTGGCCGAGGCCTGACGCGGTGCGTCCGCCGTCGTCGAGATGAGCCGGCCGACGCGACGCTTTCCGCTGCCGCTGGCCAAGCTGCACGGCCCGGCGCCGTCGACGCCACGCACCTTGCTGCGCCCGCAGCGTCTGCTGCAGCAGGCGGCCCTGGACGCCGCGCGCCGTCACCAGCCGACCGGACTCGGCCTGGACTCGGCTGCGGTGCGCGCGCGCATGGTCGAGCGACTGCGCGCCGAGCGCATCGACGACGAGCGCGTGCTCGCTGCGTTCGCGGCGGTCGAGCGCCATCGCTTCGTCGACAGCGCGCTCGCCAACCAGGCCTACGAGGACACCAGCCTGCCGATCGGCCAAGGCCAGACGATCTCCAAGCCGTCGGTCGTCGCACGCATGCTGGCGCTGGCGATGGGCAGCGAGTTCGCGCGCCGCCACGGCCACCTCGGGCGCGTGCTCGAGATCGGCACCGGCTGCGGCTACCAGACGGCGCTGCTGATGCGGCTCGCGCGCAGCGTCGTCAGCATCGAGCGCATGCGGCCGCTGGCCGAGCGCGCCAAGGACAACCTCGCGGCGCAGCCCGACGCGGCCCTGAGCTCGCCGCCGCATCTGCTGCACGGCGACGGGCGGCTCGGCCACGCGCCGCGTGCGCCCTACGACGCCATCATCGCGGCCGCCGGTGGCGAGCATCTGCCGGCCGCTTGGATCGAGCAGCTCGCCGCCGGCGGCCGCCTCGTGGCTCCGACGCACGACGCCGCGCTCGGCAGCCAGCGCCTGGTGGTGCTCGACAAGGACGGCGCCGGAGTGCATCGGCGCGAATTCGATGCCGTGCATTTCGTCGCCCTAAAATCCGGCGTCGAATGAAGAACCCGGGCCCTACGTGACGAAAACCTCGATGTTCCGTCTGGCCGCCGGCCTCCTGCTGGCGGCACTGTTCGCGGGGTGCGCGTCGACGCCGAACCGCGCCCCCGTCGAAGACCGCGCGATCCGCGGCGCGCGCTCGGCGGCACCGGCCGCATCCGGTGCCGGGGTGGCGGCGCCTGCCGGCGCGGGGAGCGCTGCCGAAGCGGCCAAGCCGCCGCCGCCCGGCATCGAGAACGCCGGCAAGCCCGGCTACTACACCGTCAAGCCGGGCGACACGCTGATCCGCATCGGCCTGGAAAGCGGTCAGAACTGGCGCGACATCGCGCGCTGGAACAGCCTCGAGAGCCCCTACACGATCGAAGTCGGCCAGGTGGTGCGTGTCGTTCCGCCGGCGCCGGTCGCGACGACGCAGCCCGTGGCTCCGGGCGGAGCGCGCGGCGAGCCGCGCACGACCGCCGCTGCACCCGCCGCCAGCGCCGGCAGCGCCAACGCTGCGACCGCCGCCGCCACCGCCGCGACTGTCGCCGCCGCGTCGCCAGCCGCACCACGCGACCCCGACGACGACGTCAACTGGGCCTGGCCGGCGGCCGGCCCCGTGCTCACGCCGTTCGACGACGCGAAGAACAAGGGCTTGGCCATCGGCGGCAAGGCGGGCGACCCGGTGTACGCGGCCGCCGACGGGCGCGTGGTGTACGCCGGCTCGGGCCTGCGCGGCTACGGCAACCTCATCATCATCAAGCACAACAACACCTACCTCACGGCCTACGCGCACAACCAGGCGCTGCTCGTGAAGGAGGATCAGGTCGTGCGCCGCGGCCAGAAGATCGCCGAGATGGGATCGAGCGACAGCGATCGCGTGCAACTGCATTTCGAGATCCGGCGCCAGGGCAAGCCGATCGATCCGACCAAGCTGCTGCCGCCGCGCTAGACCGTCGATCGGCGCGGGCAGCGCACTGCGCGCCCGGCGTATCGACCCCACTGTGCATGTGCCATCCCGCCTGCCGGCCGGGGTGCGCGTTTTCGAGCAGTGTCCCGCCGCCGCATGATGGCTAGCATTCGGCGCCTTGCCGATCGGCCGATCGGCTACGCGGCGCGGAGATGTCTTGCAGATCCTGCAGCTAACGATCAGCGGCGTCGCCCAGGGCTGCATCTACGGCCTGATCGCGCTGGGCATCGTGCTCATCTACAAGGCGACCGAGACGGTCAGCTTCGCGCAGGGCGAACTGATGATGCTTGGTGCCTACTGCGCGCTCGCGTTGCTGACGGTCGCGGGCCTGCCGTTCTGGCTCGCCGTGCCGGCCACCATCGCCGCCATGGGCGCGTTCGGGCTGGTCGTCGAGCGCGGCGTGATCCGTCCCATCCTCGGCCAGCCCACGTTCGCGATCGTCATGCTCACGATCGGCATCGGCTACGTCGCGCGCGGCGCGATCACGATGGTGCCCGGCATGGGCACCGACACGCAGCTGCTGCCCGTGCCGTACAAGGACGCCACGCTCGCGCTGGCCGGCGTCGTGCTCGGCGTCGAGCAACTCGTGGTCATCGCCGCCACGGCGCTGCTGAGCCTGCTGCTGTTCGCGCTGTTCCGCTACACCAAGGTCGGGATCGCGATGCAGGCCGCCTCGCAGAACCAGCTCGCCGCCTACTACATGGGCATTCCGGTGCAGCGCTTGAACGGCCTCGTGTGGGCGCTGGCCGCGGCGGTGGCGGCCATCGCCGGCATCCTGCTTGCGCCGATCACCTTCGTGCACGCCCACATGGGCTTCATCGGCCTCAAGGCCTTTCCGGCGGCGGTGGTGGGCGGCCTCACCAGTCTGCCCGGCGCGATCGTCGGCGGCTTGATCATCGGCGTCGTCGAGTCGCTGGCGGGCTTCTTCCTGCCCGAGGGCGTCAAGGACGTCGCCGCCTACGTCGTCGTGCTGGGGATGCTGATGGTGCGGCCGAACGGCCTGTTCGGCGAGCCGCTGCGCAAGAAGGTGTAGGCCAGCGCGATGCGTTTCGTCTTCAAGACCGACTACGCCCAGGACATCGCGCTCGCCAGGCACGGCGGCCAGGTGTTGTGGTACGGGCTGCTCGTGCTGCTGCTGGTGCTGTCGCCCTGGCTGGTCGACGAGTACTGGCTGGCGCAGCTCACGCTGATCCTCATCTACGGCATCGTCGGCGTCGGGCTCATGCTGCTGGCGGGCTACACCGGGCTGCTGTCGATCGGGCACGCCGCCTTCCTCGGCGTCGGCGCCTATACCGAGGCCATCCTCACGGCCGCCGGCGCGCCGTTTCCGGTCTCGCTCGTCGCCGCCGCGGCGCTCGCGGCGGCGGTGGGCGTGGTGGTCGGGCTGCCGGCATTGCGCGTCAAGGGCGTCTACCTGGGCATCGCGACGCTGGCCTTCGGCTTCATCGTCGAGGAGGTGTTCGCGCGCTGGGAATCGCTCACCGGCGGCAACGCCGGCATGCACGTCAAGCCGCCGGCCATCGGCGCCTGGCAGCTTGCCGGCGCGGTGGAGTTCTACTTCCTGTGCCTGGCGATCGCGGTGCTCGCCACGCTTGGCATCCTCAACCTGCTGCGCTCGCCCACCGGGCGCGCCTTCGTCGCCATCCGCGACAGCGAGATCTCCGCGCAGAGCATGGGCATCCACCTGGCGCGCTACAAGACGCTGGCGTTCGCGATCTCGGCGGCGCTGGCCGGGCTGGGCGGCGCACTGTACGCGCACATGATCAAGTTCCTCAGCCCCGACCAGTTCGACATCATCCAGTCGATCGACCTGCTGCTGATGGTCGTGATCGGCGGCCTGGGCTCGGTGCACGGCGCCTTCCTCGGTGCCGTCTTCCTGATCACGATGCCGCAGCTCATCGGATTCGCGAAGGACCTGCTGCCGCCGGTCATCGGCCAGGCCGTGGGCCTCAAGGCGGCCGTCTACGGCATCGTGCTGATCGCCTTCGTGCTGTTCGAGCCGCTGGGCCTGTACGGCCGCTGGCTCAAGATCCGCACCTGGTTCTCGATCTTCCCCTTCTACCGCCGCGGCATGTTCAAGCGGCAGAAGGCGTTCCAGAAATCCGAGCGCCTGCGCTGAACGCCCATGAGTAGTCCGGTGCGCGACGACGTGCTGCTGTCGGCCGAGAGCCTGAGCGTGCGCTTCGGCGGCGTGCTGGCGGTCAACGGCGTGAGCTTCGACGTGAAGCGCGGCGAGGTCTTCACGTTGATCGGCCCCAACGGCGCAGGCAAGACGACGCTGTTCAACCTCATCAGCCGCATCCATGCGCCCAGCGCCGGGCGCATCGAATACGACGGGCGCGAGCTCACGAGCGAGCCGCCGCACGCGGTGGCGGCGCTGGGCATCGCGCGCACGTTCCAGAACATCGAGCTGTTCGAGCACGCCAGCGTGCTGCAGAACCTGCTGATCGGCCGCCACACGCACCGCGGCACCGGCTTCGCCTCCGACCTGTTCTTCACGCGCAAGGCGCGCCGCGAGGCGCTGGCCGCGCGCGAGAAGGCCGAGCGCGTGATCGACTTCCTCGACCTGCAGCACCACCGCGACGCGCTCGTCGCCGGGCTGCCCTACGGCGTGCGCAAGGTGGTGGAGCTGGCGCGCGCGCTGGCCAGCGAGCCGCGCCTGCTGCTGCTCGACGAGCCGTCCTCGGGCCTCAACGTCGAGGAGACCGAGGACATGGTGTTCTGGATAGCCGACATCCGGCGCGAGTTCGGCATCACCGTGCTGATGGTCGAGCACGACATGGGGCTGGTGAGCCGGGTCAGCGATCGCGTGCTGGCGATGAACCAGGGCGAGGTGCTGGCGCTGGGCACGCCGGCCGAAGTGCAGGCGCACGCGGGCGTCGTCGAGGCCTATCTGGGCGTCCCGGGCGCGTCGGGCGACCTGTCGTCGCTGCGCCGGCCATGAGCGCGTGGCCGCCATGAGCGAAGAGATGCTCGTCCTCGCCAACGTCGAGAGCGCGTACGGCCCGATCCGCGCCATCCGCGGCGTGAGCCTGAAGGTGCGCGCCGGCGAGATCGCCACCGTGCTCGGCAGCAACGGCGCGGGCAAGACGACGATCCTCAAGACCATCTCCGGCATCGTCGATCCGCGCCGCGGCAGCGTGCACTTCAAGGGCCGCGACATCACCGCGCACGACCCGGCCGCCATCGTGCGCTCGGGGTTGGCGCACGTGCCCGAAGGGCGCGAGGTCTTCCCGCTGCTCACGGTGCGCGAGAACCTGGCGATGGGCGCCTACACGCGCCGCGACCGCGACGGCGTGGCACGCGACATCGAAACCGCCTACGGCTACTTCCCCATCCTGCGTGAGCGCGAGCGCCAGGCCGCCGGGCTGCTGTCGGGCGGCCAGCAGCAGATGCTGGCCATCGCGCGCGCGCTGGTCGCCGCGCCCGAGATGATCCTGCTCGACGAGCCGTCGCTCGGGCTGTCGCCGCTGCTCACGCGCTCGATCTTCGAGATCGTCGTGCGCATCAACCGCGAGCGCGGCACGACCATCCTGCTCGTCGAGCAGAACGCGCACCTCGCGCTGGCAGTCGCCGATTACGGCTACGTGCTGGAAAACGGCCGCATCGTCATGGAGGACCGCTGCGCCGTGCTGCGTGAGAAGGAGGACGTCAAGGAGTTCTATCTCGGCATGAAGGAAGCCGGCGCGCGCGGCGAGCGGCGCTGGAAGAAGAAGAAAACCTGGCGCTAAAGCGGCGACGAGAAGACCAGGCCATGCCCAATCTGTGGAACGTCGACAAGCTCGAGCCGGTCGAAGGCGTCGTCGTGCCGGGCCGGACGCTGCCCGCGGTGTTCTGGAACGCCGTCGCCATGCGCGCCGACAAGACCTGGCTGCGCGAGAAGAAGCTCGGCATCTGGCACAGCTGGAGCTGGCGCCGCACCGGCGAGGCCGTGCGTGAGGTGGCCTGCGGGCTGATGGCGCTCGGGCTGCAGGGCGGCGAGCGCGTCTCCATCCTCTCCAACACCGTCGTCCAATGGGTGCTCGCCGACCTCGGCGTGCTGTGCGCGGGCGGTGTGTCGAGCGGCATCTACCCGACCGACGCCGCGCAGCAGGTGCACTACCTGTGCGAGGACTCCGCCAGCGTCGTGCTCTTCGTCGAGGACGACGAGCAGCTCGACAAGGCGCTCGAGGTGCGCCAGCGGCTGCCCGCGCTGCGCCACATCGTCGTTTTCGACATGGAGGGCCTGCACGACCTGGACGACGCGCGGGTGCTGTCGTTCGATCGCCTGCGCGAACTGGGCCGCGAGTTCGCGGCGCGCTGTCCCGACGCGCTGGCCGAGCGCATGCAGGCCATAGCCGCCGAGGCGCTGGCGATCCTCGTCTACACCTCGGGCACCACCGGCAAGCCCAAGGGCGTGATGCACAGCCACCGCACGCTGCTCACGTCGATGCGCGGCCTGCAGCGCGTCATCGCCTCGACCGAGAGCGACGAGCGCATGGCCTTCCTGCCGCTGTGCCACATCGCCGAGCGCATGGGCGGCGAGTACTTCTCGATGTACACGGGCGCCAGGCTCAACTTCGTGGAGAACCCCGAGACCGTGCCCGAGAACGTGCGCGAGATCGCGCCCACCGTGTTCCTGGCCGTGCCGCGCATCTGGGAGAAGTTCTACTCGGCGGTGACGATCGCCGTCGGCGAGGCCGGCCGCGTGCAGCAGCTCGCCTACGCCTGGGGCATCGGCGTGGGCATGCAGGTGGCCGAGCGCGTGTTCGCCGGCCGCGCCGTGCCCTGGTGGCTGAAGCTGCAGTTCCTCGCCGCGCGCTTCGTCGTGCTCGACAACGTGCGCAAGATGATCGGCGTGCACCGCACGCGCTTTTGCATCACCGGCGCGGCGCCGATCTCGCCCGACCTGGTCCGCTGGTACGGCGCGCTCGGCGTGCCGATGCTCGAGGTCTGGGGCATGTCGGAGACCGGCGGTGTCTCCACCTGCATGCCCGCGCAGCGCATCCGCCCCGGCTCGATCGGCCCGGCGGTGCCGTGGAACGAGGTGCGCATCGACCCCGCCAGCGGCGAGATCCTCGTGCGCGGCGCCAACGTCTTCATCGGCTACCTGAACCAGCCGCGCGAGAGCGCGGAAGCTTTCGACGCCGACGGCTGGCTGCACACCGGCGACGTGGGCACGGTGGACGCCGACGGCTGCTACCGCATCACCGACCGCATGAAGGACATCATCATCACCGCCGGCGGCAAGAACATCACGCCCAGCGAGTGGGAGAACGAGCTCAAGTTCAGCCCCTACGTGACCGACGCGGTGGTGATCGGCGACCAGCGCCCGTACCTTACGGCGCTGGTCATGATCGACCAGGAGAACGTCGAGCGCTACGCCCAGGACCACGACATCCCCTTCGGCAATTACGCCAGCTTGACACGCGCGCCCGAGGTGCGAGCATTGATCCAGCGCGAGATCGACAAGATCAACGCCAAGTTCGCGCGAGTAGAGCAGATCAAGAAGTTCCACCTGCTCGAGACCCGGCTCACGGCCGAGGACGAGGAGCTCACGCCGACGATGAAGCTCAAGCGCAAGTTCGTGCAGAGCAAGTACGCGCCGCAGATCGACGCCATGTATTCCTGACCCGCCCCTTCCTGACCCCGAGGAGACGACGATGCCCAGCCCCCGCTATCTCACCGCCGCCGCGCTCGCCCTGGCGGCGGCCTTAGTCGCCACGGCCGCTCATGCCCAGCAGCAGGGCGTGAGCAAGGACCAGATCGTGCTTGGCACGATCCAGGATCTTTCCGGTCCGCTGGCCGGCTACGGCAAGCACGTGCGCAACGGCATGCAGCTGCGCATCGGCGAGATCGACGAGCAGGGCGGCATCGCCGGCCGCAAGCTCGTGCTCAAGGTCGAGGACGACGGCTATGACCCGAAGAAAGCCGTGCTCGCCGCGCAGAAGCTCGTCAACCAGGACAAGATCTTCGTCATGCTCGGGCATCTGGGCACGGCGCAGAACAACGCCGCGATGCCGGTGCAGTTCGAGAAGAACGTCATCAACTACTTCCCCGTCACCGCGGCGCGCGAGATGTACGAGCCGCTCAACCGGCTGAAGTACGCGATGGTCACGCCGTACTACGACCAGATGCGCATCTTCGCGCCGCGCATGGTCAAGGAGAAGAAGCCCAACAAGGTCTGCATCATCTACCAGGACGACGAGTTCGGCCTCGAGGTGCTGCGCGGCACCGAGGACGGACTGAAGACCATCAACGTGGCGCTCGCCGAAAAGACCTCGTTCAAGCGCGGCGCCACCGACTTCAGCTCGCAGGTGAGCAAGATGCAGGCCGCCGGCTGCGACTTCGTCGTGCTGGGCACCATCATCCGCGAGACCATCGGCACCATCGGCACCGCGCGCAAGCTCGGCTTCAACCCGACCTTCTTCGCCTCGCAGGCCGCCTACACCGACCTCATCCACAAGCTGGGCGGAGCGGCCATGAACGGCCTGTACGCCACGATGGCCACGCAGCACCCGTACCTCGACGAGGCCTCGCAGCCGATCCGCTTCTGGGCCAACAAGTACAAGACCAAGTTCAACGAGGACCCGAGCGTGTTCTCGGTCTACGGCTACATCATCGTCGACATCTTCACCAAGGCCGCCGCCAAGGCCGGTGCCAACCTCACGACCGACTCGTTCATCAAGGTCATGGACTCGCTCACCGTGCCGCCGGATATCTTCGGCTCCCCCGAGATGACGTTCGGGCCGACCAAGCACCTGGGCACCGAAGCCACGCGGCTGTCGCAGATCGTCGATGGGCGCTGGAAGGTGATTTCGGATTACGCCCAGCGGTAGCAGACCAGGCGCGAAGCCGGCGCCGCCGCGGACGACAATGTTCGTGGCGTGAATCCGTCACGTCGCCGCCTCGCACGCGACATTTGCCACCCTGGTTCAGGGCAGCCGCGCCGACGGTGTTCGTCGCTACACTCGTCGCGCCCCGAGAGATGTGCGACGGCTCGTTCGCACGCGCCGCGCACGCGCGACGCTCGGCCGCACGAGGGGGAGGACTTGATGCAGGGCATGGCCATCACCGTTCGCGTCGCCGGCCGCACGATGGCGCTGCGCGTCTCGACGCTTGCCGCGGCGCTGGTGGCAGTGCTCGCGCTTGGCGCCTGTGGCAGCAGCAGGGACAAGGTGGCCAGCCAGACCGCGGCCAAGGTGAACAAGCAGGAAGTCACCGTCCACCAGATCAACTTCGTCCTGCAGCAGCAGCGCGGCCTGCGCCCCGATCAGGCCGACGCCGCGAGCCGCCAGATCCTCGAGCGACTGATCGACCAGCAGCTCGCCGTCGACAAGGCCGAGGAGTTCAAGCTCGACCGCGATCCGCGCGTCGTGCAGCAGATCGAGGCCGCACGCCGCGACATCCTGGCGCGCGCCTACGCCGAGAAGGTGGGCGAAGCGGCACCCAAGCCGACGGCCGAGGAGATCCACAAGTACTACGAGGACAAGCCTGCGCTCTTCGCGGAGCGCCGCATCTACAGCCTGCAGGAGCTGGCCATCGATGCCGGGCCCGAGCAACTCGCCGCGCTGCGCGACCGGCTGGGCGCGGCCAAAAGCATCGGCGAGTTCGTCGGGTACCTCCAGGCCAACGGCGTCCACTTCGTCGTGAATCAGGCGATGCGCGCTGCCGAACAACTGCCGCTGCAAAGCCTGGACGCCATCGCCGGACTCAAGGACGGCCAGGCCATGGTCACCCAGGCGCCGGGCGGTCTGCAGGTGCTGGTGCTGGCCGGCTCGACGCTGCAGCCACTGAGCGAGGAGCAGGCACGGCCGGCGATCGAGGCCTTCCTGCTCAACGAGCGCCGCGGCAGGCTGCTCGAAGGCGAGATGAAGACGATGCGTGCCGCCGCCCGGATCGAATACGTCGGCAAGTTCGCCGCGGGCGCTGCGCCGGCCGCTGCGGCGAGTGCGGCCGACGCCGCGGTCGTGCCCGTATCGGCGGCGTCCGCGCCTGCGCCGGCTGCAAGCAATGGACTCAGCGACACCGACATCAGCAAAGGCCTGGGGTTGAAGAAATGAACGCGCGACGCCGTCTCGTCCGCGCCGCGCTGGCGCTCGTGCTGGCCGCAGCGGCAGCGGCGCCGACGCTGGTGCAGGCGCAATCTTCCGCCACCGGCGCCGCCGCGCCCGCCGAAAGTCGCCTCGGCTCGGGCGACCTGGTGCGCATCGTCGTCTTCCAGAACCCCGACCTCACGCTCGAGACCCGCATTACCGAAGCCGGCGTCGTGAGCTACCCGCTGCTCGGCCAGGTGCGCCTGGGCGGGCTCACCGTCACCGCGGCCGAGAAGCTCATCGCCGAGGGCCTGCGCAACGGCAACTTCGTCAAGAACCCGCAGGTCACGCTGGTGCTGCTGCAGGTGCGCGGCAGCCAGGTGAGCGTGCTCGGTCAGGTCAACCGCCCGGGCCGCTACCCGATCGAGATTGCCGACACGCGCCTCACCGACATGCTGGCCAACGCCGGCGGCGTGGCCGCCAGTGGTGCCGACACCGTGGTGGTCGTGGGCCAGCGCAACGGCCAGCCGACGCGCGTCGAAGTCGACCTGCCAACGCTGTTCGCCCCCGGCGGCCGCGACCGGGATCTCGTGCTCGCCAACGGCGACACCCTCTGGGTCGACCGCCAGCCGCTGGTCTACATCTACGGCGAGGTGCAACGTCCCGGCGCGCTGCGCCTCGAGCGCAACATGACCGTCATGCAGGCCCTGGCCGCCGGCGGCGGCCTCACGCTGCGCGGCACCGAGAAGGGCATCCGCGTGCACCGCAAGGCCCCCGACGGCAAAGTGCAGGTGGTGCAGCCGACGATGGACGACAAGATGCAGGAAGGCGACGTGGTCTTCGTGCGCGAGAGCCTGTTCTAGACCGAGGGCCCGCGGCAATGACTCTCCAGCAGTTCCTCTCCATCCTGCGCGCCCGCAAGTGGGCGGCGCTGGGCACCTTCTCGCTCGTGGTGGCGACCACGGTGGTCGTGAGCCTGCTGCTGCCCAAGCAGTACCTGGGCGAGGCCAGCGTCGTCATCGACGTCAAGCCCGATCCGGTGGCGATGATGGCCAATCCGGGCATCGCGCTGCCCAGCTTCATGGCCACGCAGGTCGACATCCTCGCGAGCGAGCGCGTGGCGCGGCGCGTCATCCGCGACCTCAAGCTCGCCGAGAGCCCGCAGATCCGCCAGCAGTGGCAGGAAGACGGCGAGGGCAAGGGTACCGTCGAGCAGTGGCTCACGGGCCTGCTGCAAAAGCAGCTCGACGTGAAGCCCTCGCGCGACAGCAACGTCATCGCTATCGCGTACAAGGCGCCCGACCCGCGCTTTGCCGCCGGGTTGGCCAACGCCTTCGCGCAGGCCTACATCGCCACCACGCTCGAACTGCGCGTGGACCCTGCGCAGAGCTTCAGGAAGTTCTTCGACGTGCAGACCAAGGACGCACGCGAGGCGCTCGAGAAGGCGCAGCGCAGGCTCTCGGCCTACCAGCAGGACAAGGGCATCATCGCCACCGACGAGCGGTTGGACGTCGAGAATTCGCGCCTCAACGAACTGTCGAGCCAGCTCACGCAGTTGCAGGCCATCGCCGCCGAATCGGCCAGCCGCCAGGGCCAGGCGCAGGGCGCGTCGGCTGACAGGCTGCAGGAGGTGCTCAACAACCCGGTGATCGCCAACCTGAAGGCCGAAATGGCCCGCAACGAGGCCCGGCTGCAGGAGCTGAGCGCGCGCTACGGCGACCGCCACCCCGCCGTCATCGAGGCCAAGGCCAACATTGCCGAGCTGCGCAGCCGCATCGACAACGAAACGCGGCGCGTCACCGGCAGCGTCGGTGTCACCGACACCATCAACCGGCAGCGCTTGGCGCAGGTCAATCGCGAGCTGAGCTCGCAACGCGCCAGGGTGCTCGAGATGAAGGCGGTGCGCGACGAAGGTGCCGTGCTGCAGCGCGAGGTCGAGAACGCGCAGCGCGTGTTCGATGGCGTCGCCGCGCGCCTGAACCAGACCGCGATGGAAGCGCAGGCCAACCAGAGCTACGCCAACATGCTCACCGTGGCGCAGCCGCCGATCGAGCCGGCCAGCCCCAAGCTGCTGCTCAACACCGCGCTGGCGGTCTTTCTCGGCGTGCTGCTGGCCATCGGCGTGGCGCTGCTGCTCGAGTTGACCGACCCGCGCGTGCGCTCGCCCGAAGACGCCGTGGCCGCGCTCGGCCTGCCGGTGCTGGGCACGCTGCCCAAGCCGGGGGCCAGGCGGTTCGTTGCGGGCAACCGCGCGCTGCCGCCCGGCGCTCGCGTCGTAGCGCTGCCCGCGCCGATACGGGAGGCCTGAGCATGGCCCGCTTCAAGGCCTCGAGCATCTACGACTCCGTGAGCCCGCCGATGCCGGAGGACGGCGAGGTGGCCGACCGATCGATCGGCTCGATCATCGCCGAAATATGTCGCCTAAGCGCCGACCAGGTCGAGCGCATCCTCGAGCACCAGCGCGAAAAGGGCATCCGCTTCGGCGAGGCCGCGGTGGCGCTGGGCTTGGCCAGCAACGACGAAGTGATGTTCGCGCTGGCGCAGCAGTTCCACTACCCCTACGCGAGCGCCGAGCGCCGCAAGGCCAATCCCGAACTGGTGACGTTGAACCAGCCCTTCGGCGCGCAGGCCGAGAGCTTCCGCGCCATCCGCACGCAGCTCACGATGCGCCTGCTCAGAGAACGGCAGCAACGCCACGCCATCGCCGTGGTCAGCCCCGACAGCGGCGACGGCAAGACCTTCTTCGCCGCCAACCTGGCGGTGACGCTGGCGCAACTGGGCGGCCGCACGCTGCTGGTCGACGCCGACCTAAGGCATCCGCGCCAGCATGAGGTGTTCGGCCGCGGCAACGCGGCGGGCCTGTCGGGCATCCTGTCGGGCCGCATCGAGCCCAAGGTCATCCAGCCGGTGGCTGGCGTGGGCAGCCTGTACCTTCTGCCGGTCGGCGTGACGCCGCCCAATCCGCTGGAGCTCGTCGAGCGCCCGGCGTTCAATTTGCTGATGCGCGAGCTGCTGACCAAGTTCGAGCACGTCGTGGTCGACACACCGGCCGGCTGCTACGGCAGCGACTGCGCGGTGATTGCCGCACGCTGCGGCGCGGCGCTGGTGATCGCGCGCAAGGACAGGGGCAGGGCGGCGAGCCTGCAGAACCTGGTGGCTGATCTGGCCGAGACGCCGGCAGTACTTGCCGGGGTGGTGTTCAACGAGTTCTAGAGCTGTCATGAGTGCGGCGCTCGGCGGCCAAGACGAGACTGCGCCGTCTAAAGGCCGCTCGAGTGCGCCACTGCTGCCGGCCGGCTTCGACTGGGTCGTGTTCGGCGCGCTCGTCGCCGGATTGCTGCTGCTGTACGGGCCGGCCTACGGTGAGCTGGCCAGGACGATCTGGGCCACGGACGAACAGGGACATGGGCCGATCATCCTCGCGGTCTCGATCTGGCTGCTCTGGACGAAGCGGCACGAGATCGCCGCGCTGCCGGCACGTCCCGCGGCCGGCGCCGGCTGGTCCCTGCTGGCGTTCGCGCTGCTGCTGTTCACGTTCGGCCGCTCGCAGCACATCATCATGTTCGAGATCGGCTCGCAGATCCTGCTGCTGGTCGCGCTGCTGCTGGTATTCAGAGGCTGGGCCGCGCTGCACGCCGCATGGTTTGCGCTCTTCTTCATGCTCTTCATGGTGCCGTGGCCCGAGGCCGTGGTGGCGGCCGTCACCGGCCCGCTGAAGGCGGCGGTATCGGCAGTGGCCTCGGATTTGCTTTACCGCGCCGGTTACCCCGTGGGGCGCACCGGCGTGATGCTCACGGTCGGCCCGTACGAGTTGATGGTCGCTGACGCCTGTGCCGGGCTCAACAGCATGTTCACGCTCGAAGCGCTGGGCATGCTGTACATGAACCTGATGCACTACACCAATACCACGCGCAACGCGCTGCTCGCACTGCTCCTGGTGCCGACCGCGTTTGCGGCCAACATCGTGCGCGTGCTGATCCTCGTGCTGGTCACGTACTACTTCGGGGACGCCGCCGGGCAGAGTTTCGTGCACGGCTTTGCGGGCATCGTGCTGTTCGTGGTGGCGCTGATGCTCATGCTCGTGCTCGACCGCATCCTCGGCGTGTTCCTGTCAGCGTACCGCAAGGAGGCCGCCGGATGACTCCGTCGCGGCGCAAGGCGCTCGTCTTCCTTGCGCTCGCGGGCGCCGCGGTCGCAGGCGCGGCGGCGTGGCAGCCGCGCCGCCGTCTGGCCGACAGCCGGCCGCGCCTGGATCTCGAGACGCTCTTCCCGAGCCGGTTCGGCGACTGGGCCGTCGACACCCGCATGCCGGTGCAACTGGTCTCGCCCGACGTGGCGGCGACGCTCGACAAGCTGTACGCGCAGACGCTCAGCCGCACCTATGTCGATACCGCGGGCGAACACATCATGCTTTCGGTGGCCTATGGCGGTGATCAATCCGACGCCACGCGCGCCCATCGTCCCGAGGTCTGCTACCCGGCGCAGGGCTTCGAGATTCGCGGCAGTCACGACACCTCCATCGAGCTGCCGGCGCACCGGCTGCCGGTGCGCCGACTGGTTGCGCGCCAGGGCAGCCGCAACGAGCCGATCACCTACTGGATCGTCGTCGGCGAGAAGGTCACCACCACCGGCACGCAACAGAAGCTCGCCCAGCTCGGCTACACCACGCGCGGCATCATCCCCGACGGCATGCTGGTGCGCGTGTCGAACATCGACCACGACGACGCCAAGGGGTTCGCTGCGCAGCGTCGCTTCGTACAGCAACTGGCTGCAGTCTTGCCAGCGTCGCAGCGTGCGCTGGTGCTGGGCGCAGCGGCTGCCTAGAGCCGGCAATGCAACTCTCGACAAGCGAAGCGCGAACCGGGCTGGCGCAGCGCAGCCTGAATGCGGTGTTCTGGGGCGGCGCAGGCGCGCTGCTGCGTCTGGCGTTGCAACTGGGGGCACAGATTGCGCTTGCGCGCATCCTCGGCCCGCAGCAGTACGGCGTGTTCGCGGTCGGCGCCACCGTCATCGGCTTCAGCGCCTTCCTCTCCGACATCGGGCTGGCCTACGGGCTCATCCAGAAGCCCGAGGTCGGCGCCGACGACATCCGTTTCGTCTTCACTTGGCAGATCGTGCTCGGCCTCGCGGTCACGGCGCTGGTTTACCTGACGGCCTCGCCGCTGGCCGCCTTCTTCGGCGAGGCGAGGGCGGCCGGCGTGCTCCGGGCGATGTCGCTGCTGTGCCTGCTCAACGCGCTGGGGGCGACCTCGCTCAACCTGCTCAGGCGCCGGCTCGATTTCAAATCGATTCAGTTCGCGCAGATCGTGAGCTACGTCGTCGGCTACATCGCCTGCGGGCTGCCGCTGGCGCTGGCCGGCGCCGGCTACTGGGCGCTGGTGGCGGCGTGGCTGATCCAATCCGCGCTCAACGGCCTGCTGCTCTATCGTGCGGCCGGCCACCCGCTCAGGCCGCTCGCCTGGTACGGGCAGGCGATCGGGCAGGGACGCTACGCGCTCACCGTACTGGCCACCAACCTCACCAACTGGCTGATCGGCAACATCGACCGGGTGGTGGTGGCCCGCGTGTTCGGCAGCCGCGACATCGGCCTGTACGCCACCCTCTACAACCTGCTTTACAACCCTTCGGCCACCTTGCTCGGGGTCGTGCAACCGGTCTTCTTCTCCGCCTCGTCGCGCATCACGGACGACCCGCAACGCGTCGCGCAGGGCTACCGCACGCTGATCGGCGCACTGGCGCTGTTCGTGCTGCCGCCGTTCGCCTGCCTCGCCGTGCTGGGCGACAGCTTCGTGCCGGCCCTGTACGGGCCGAACTGGCTTGCTGCGGCCGGGCTGGTGGCGCCGCTCGCGCTCGCGATGCCGCTGTTCCTGCTGTTCGGGCTGACGACCCCCCTGCTGTGGACGAGCGGGCGGCCGCAACGTGAGTTCCTGATGCAACTGCCGGTGGCGCTCGTGTGGCCGGGCGCCTGCGTGCTGGCCGCGCGCGGGTCGCTGCCGGCCGTGGCGTGGACCGTGCTCGTGCTCTTCGTGCTGCGCACCGGCGTCGTCGTGCGCGCGGCGAGCCGCGCGATGGGGCTGGTCGCGGCCGATCTGTGGCGTGCGATGCGCGGCGGCGTGGCCGTGGCGCTCGCCTGCGCGGCACTGGCTGCGCTCGTTGAGCGGGCGCTGCCGGCCGAGCAGCCGGCGCTGCTGCATCTGCTCGCCGGCACGCTTGGGGGGGTCGTGGGCTGGCTGGCCATCGTGCGCAGCGTGCGCGGCGCGATGACGCCCGACACGCTGCAGTTGCTGCATCGGCTCGCGCCGCGCCTGCCGCGGGCGCTGCGGCGTTTCGTGGACGCCATCGACCAACGGCATCGATGAACCCGTCGGAACTCATCGGTTTCGTGGTGGTGATCGGCGCGGCCGTCGTGGCGGCGCTCACGGCCGCCGTCGGCCTCGGGGTCGCGCTGCACCTGCAGCGCCTCACAGGGCACTGGGTGGCCGTGCTCACGGTGCCGATGCTGGCGGTGGGCATCGGTGGCTCCAGCCTGCTGTCCGGGCGCGACCTGCGATACGCGGCGACCCATATCGACGTCATCGCCATCGGCGACGGTGGCGGCGCCACCTGGCCGCTGCGCCTGCTGACCGCGTTGCTGGTCGGCCTGAGCGTGGCGAGCATCGTCGCGCGGCTGTTCGCGCCGCGCAGCTCCGTCGCGGCGCGGGGCCGGCCGCTGGCGTGGGCGTTCGTTCTGTACACCCTGTGCAACAGCATCCTCAACAGCCTCTTCGGCACGGTGCCTGCGTTCTCGCACAACAGTCTGTACGTGCCTATCGTGTTCCTCGCCGTCTTCATGGCCCGTGACGAAGACCCCCGGCCGATGCTGCAGGCGGCCCTCTGGGCCGTGGCGGCGCTCATGCTCGCGAGTCTGGCCGCGGCGATGGCGCGGCCCAACCTGGCGATGCAGCCCGATTACAGGGGCTGGATCCCCGGCTTGCACGCACGCCTGTGGGGCGTGGGCTCCAACCCGAACAGCATTGGCCCGCTGGCGGTCCTATTGTTGCTGTTGCTGCACCTGCAGCCGCCCGCGCGGCGCTGGCTTCGATGGGGTGCTGCGGCGTCGGCGTGGGCCGTGCTGGTGCTGGCACAGTCCAAGACGGCCTGGGCCGCCGGCTTGGCGTGCGCGGCGCTACTGCTCTGGAACGCCCACGCGTTCGACGCCCAGGCGCGCGTGCGCACCGGTGCGGTGCTCGTGTGTGTGGCGCTCGCCAGCCTCGGCGTGCTGCTCCTGCTGACGGGGGTCGGCAGCCGTGTCGTGGACAAGCTCATGGCCAGCCAGGCAGGCGCAGACATCACGACCCTCACCGGTCGCGTGCAGATCTGGTCCGCCGCCGTCGCCGCGTGGCGCGACAACCCGCTCTTCGGCTACGGCCCGTCGGCCTGGGGACCGGCGCATCGGGCGGCGATCGGCCTGCCGTTCGCGTTCAGTGCGCACAACCAGGCCATGCAGGCGCTCAGCGTGGCCGGCAGCCTCGGCCTGGGATCGCTGCTGCTGTTCGTGATCGTCCTCGGCCGCTATGCCTGGCAGGCGCGCAGCGCGACCCGCGGCGTTTCGCTGGCCCTGCTCGTATTTGTGCTGCTGCGTTGCGTGACCGAGGCGCCGCTGACCGTGAACACGCTCTTCAATGGCGACACGCTGGCGCTGCTGGTGCTGTTTCGTCTGTCGCTGGCGGGAGTACCGAAAGTGGAGCGCTCCATCGCGGCGCAGCGATTCAAGAGGCTGAATCGGGCCACGGTCAGAGCAT
>JAGWTJ010000260.1 GCA_028869005.1 Burkholderiales bacterium
AGCGGCCCTCGGCCACCAGCCGGCCGACCGGCACGCCGGGCTTGGCCTGCACGAGACGGCCCTCAAGTTCCGCGGCCAGGCCCCAGCGCTCGAACAGCTGCTGCAGGAAGACGCCGCTCGGACCGGTGGAAAAGCCCACGCTGCGCGCAGCGCGCACGGCGTCGCGCACGGCCGCCTCGCTGGCGATGTCGGGCCGCGGCGCGCCGGCGCGCACCGCCACTGCCACCGGCGAGCGCACGAGATCGATGCGGCTGCCTGCCACGACATGGCCGCCGGCCATCAGCCTGTCGATCGCGTCGGCGGCCAGCACCACGACATCGAAGCGTTCGCCCGCGGCGATGCGCTGGGCGGCTTCGACGCCCGCCGTGGCTTCGAGCGCCACCTGCACGCCGCTGCGCTCGCGCCAGGCAGCACACAACTCGGCCAGCACGGCGCGCGTGGCCATCGAGGACAGTGCGGTGACGGTGGTGGGCATGGGTGAGCCGGGAGATCCGGGTGAGAGTTCGTGCGCGCCGGCACGCGACATCATGCGCCGGTGCGCGCCGCCCGCGCGCGCCTCCCGAGCCTGCGCATTCTTGGCCGTTCGTCGCCGATCTTCAAGTCGCCGCTGCCACCAGGGCCTATAAACGCCATGGGAGGGCTCGCGTGACGCAGCAAACGCCCGCCAGCACCCTTGCAGCGTGCGCATTTGCCCTAATCGCGGTACAACCGGCGGCCCCGCATGATCCGGGCTCGCCCCACCGCGCGGGGCTGCCACTCCAGGAGGTTCCCTGCATGACTGCCACCCGTCGCGACGCGCTGCTCTCGCTGGCCGCCCTCACGCTTGCCTCCACCGCGGTCCGCGCGCAGATGCCGGCAGGCTACCCGGCCGGCTATGGCGACGTCATCGCGGCGGCCAGGAAGGAAGGCAAGATCGTCGTCTACAGCACCACCGACACCGCGTCGGCCAAGCCCTTGATCGACGACTTCAAGGCGCTGTACCCGGGCATCTCGGTCGAGTACAACGACATGAACTCGACCGAGCTCTACAACCGCTTCATCAGCGAGAACGCGGCCAGCAGCGCCAGCGCCGACGTGCTGTGGAGCTCGGCGATGGATCTGCAGATCAAGCTCGTCAGCGAAGGCCGCGCGCTGACCTACGCCTCGCCCGAGCTGGCGCACGTGCCGAGCTGGGCGGTGTGGCGTAACGAGGCCTTCGGCACCACCTACGAGCCGATCTCCTTCGTGTACAACAAGCGCCTGCTGGCCGCCGAGGACATCCCGCACAGTCACGACGAGCTGATGCAGATGTTCACGACCAAGGCCGACAAGTTCAAGGGCAAGGTCACCACCTACGACATCGAGAAGTCGGGCGTCGGCTTCATGCTGATCAACCAGGACGCGCAGGCCAACCCGAAGTTCTGGGACTTCGTCAAGGCGCTCGGCAAGGTGGGGCCGCGCTTCCAGTCGAGCACCGGCACGATGATGGAGCGCATCAGCTCGGGCGAGAACCTGCTCGGCTTCAACCTGTTCATGTCCTACGCCGTGCTGCGCGCCAAGAAGGACCCGAGCATCGGCATCGTCAACCCGAAGGACTACACGCTCGTGATGTCGCGCGTGATGTTCGCCTCCAAGACGGCGAAGAACCCGAACGCGGCCAAGCTGTGGCTCGACTACATCCTGTCCAAGCGCGGCCAGGACATCATCGCCGGCAAGGCCGATCTGGGCTCGATCCGCGCCGACGTGAGCGGCGAGATGACCGCCGCCGCGCTGGCCAAGTCGCTGGGCACGGCGCTCAAGCCGATCCCCGTCGGTCCCGACCTGCTCGGCGCGCTCGACCAGACCAAGCGGCTCGCGTTCATCAAGCAGTGGCAGGCCGCGCTCAAGGGTAGCTGAAGCCGCAGCGCACACGACGAGCGTGAACGGGACGGCGTTGCGCCAACCGCTGCCGCGCCTGGGCGTCATCGGCCTGACGGCGCTGGCGGTGTTCCTGCCGCTGGCGCTGATCTTCTATCAGAGCCTGCTCAGCGCGCCGTTCTTCGATCCGAGCAAGAGCCTCGGCCTCGGCGCGTTTGCCTTCATCTTTGCCGATCCGGACTTCTGGTCGTCGTTCACCAACTCGCTGGTCATCGCCTTCGGCATGGCGGCGATCGCGGTGCCGCTGGGCGCCGTGCTCGCCTTCCTGATGGTGCGCACCGACCTGCCGGGGCGCGGCTGGATCGAGCCGCTGCTGCTGATCCCGGTGTTCGTCTCGCCGATGGTGTTGGGCTTCGGTTACGTCGTCGCCGCCGGGCCGGTCGGCTTCTGGTCGGTGTGGGCGAGCGACGTGCTGGGCTTCGTTCCGTGGAACGTCTACTCGCTGCCCGCCATCGCCGTCATCGCCGGCCTCACGCACGTGCCGCACGTCTACCTGTACTCGTCGGCCGCACTCAAGAGCCTGGGCTCGGACGTCGAGGAGGCGGCGCGCATGGCCGGCTCGTCGCCGTTCCAGGTGGCGCGCGACGTGAGCCTGCCGATGGTCACGCCGTCGCTGCTGTTCTCGGGCGTGCTGGTGTTCTTCCTCGGCTTCGAGATCTTCGGCCTGCCGCTGGTGCTGGGCGACCCCGAGGGCCATCTCGTGCTCGCCACCTACCTGTACAAGCTCACCAACAAGCTCGGCGTGCCGTCGTACCACCTGATGGCGGCGGTCGCCGTGTGCATCGTCGCCGTCACCTTCCCGCTGGTGCTGCTGCAGCGCCGGCTGCTGCGCAACGCGGCGCGCTACGTCACCGTCAAGGGCAAGGCCGGACGCCAGCGGCCGCTGCCGCTGGGCGGGTGGCGCTGGCTGGCGATCGCCATCGTCGCGCTGTGGCTGCTGCTGACCGTCATCGTGCCGCTGTCGGGTGTCGCGCTGCGCTCGGTCGTCACGCACTGGGGCCAGGGCGTGCACCTGGCCGAGGTGCTGACGCTGGACAACTTCCGCGAAGTGCTCGACCAGCCGACGCTGGTGCGCGGCATCGTCAACACGGTGCTGATCGGCATCGTC
Organism: Burkholderiales bacterium; assembly: GCA_028869005.1. Taxonomy (GTDB): domain Bacteria; phylum Pseudomonadota; class Gammaproteobacteria; order Burkholderiales; family Burkholderiaceae_C; genus Rubrivivax. Next base: position 3,005 of record JAGWTJ010000260.1, read on the forward strand.
GGCGGCGCGCTGGCAGTGGCCTGCTACACCGCGATCGGGCTGGCCACGCACCGCAAGCCCGACGGTTGGTCGCGCTTCGTCGACTACCTCGTGATGCTGCCGCGCGCGGTGCCTGGGCTGCTGGCGGGCCTGGCGTTCCTGTGGGTGTTCCTGTTCTTCCCGCCGCTGGCGCCGCTGCGCAGCACGCTCGTCAGCCTGTGGCTGGCGTACACGGTGGTGTGGCTGGCCTACGGCATGCGGCTGGTGTCGAGCTCGCTGCTGCAGGTGGGCCCCGAGCTCGAGGAGGCCGCGCGCTGCGCCGGCGCCTCGCGCGCGCAGGTCAGCCGCCACGTCACGCTGCCACTCATCCGCTACGGGCTGCTCGCCGCGTGGCTGCTGGTCTTCATGATCTTCGAGCGCGAGTACTCGACCGGCGTCTACCTGCTCGGGCCCGGCACCGAGGTCATCGGCTCGCTGCTCGTTTCGCTGTGGGGCACGGGCGCGGCCGACATGGTGGCGGCGCTGTCGGTCATCAACGTCGCCCTGGTCGCCGTCGGCCTCGGCATCGCCCTGCGGTTCGGAGTGAAGCTGCATGACTAAGCTCGCGGTCGACGATCTGCACCTGGCCTACGGCAGCAATCGCATCCTCACCGGCGTGTCGATGGCGCTCGAGCAGGGCGAGGTGGTCTCGCTGCTCGGGCCGTCGGGCAGCGGCAAGACGACGCTGCTGCGCGCCGTGGCCGGGCTCGAGGCGCCGCAGCAGGGGCGCATCCTCATCGACGACCAGCCGGTCTACGACGGCAGCGCCGCGCTCGAGGTGCCGGCCGAGCGGCGCAACCTGGGGCTCGTGTTCCAGTCGTACGCGCTGTGGCCGCACCGCACGGTGTTCGACAACGTCGCCTACGGCCTGAAGCTGCGCAAGGTCGGCGCCGCCGACATCAAGCGCCGCGTGCAGGAGGCGCTCGACAACCTCGGACTCGGCCAGCTCGGCGAGCGGCTGCCGCACCAGCTCTCGGGCGGCCAGCAGCAGCGCGTGGCGATCGCGCGTGCGCTGGTCTACAACCCGCCGGTGATCCTGATGGACGAGCCGCTGTCCAACCTCGACGCCAAGCTGCGCGAGGAGGCGCGCGCCTGGCTGCGCGAGCTGATCCTCGAACTACAGTTGTCGGCGCTGGTCGTCACGCACGACCAGGGCGAGGCGATGGCGATGTCCGACCGTATCCTGCTGCTCAACAACGGCGTCATCGAGCAGCAGGGCACGCCGCTCGAGATGTACGGCCAGCCGCGCACCTTGTTCACCGCCGACTTCATGGGCAGCAACAACCGCATCGAAGGGCGCGTCGGCGAACGCCGCGACGGCGCGGTGCGCCTGGACGGCAACGGCTGGCAGCTCTGGGGCACGCCGCGCGGCGCGCCTGCCGACGCCGGCAGCAGCGGTGCCAGCGGCGCCACCGCCACCGCCACCGCCACCGCCACCGCCACCGCCACCGCCACCGCCACCGCCACCGCCA
>JAGWTJ010000031.1 GCA_028869005.1 Burkholderiales bacterium
CGAGAACGCCGCCGAGATCGGCATGGAGCACCACCTGGGCCTGACCTGCGACCCGGTGGGCGGCCTGGTGCAGATCCCGTGCATCGAGCGCAACGCCATCGCCTCGGTCAAGGCGATCAACGCCGCGCGCATGGCGCTGCGCGGCGACGGCACGCATTTCGTCAGCCTCGACCAGGTCATCAAGACCATGCGCGAGACCGGCGCCGACATGATGACGAAGTACAAGGAGACCGCGCGCGGCGGACTGGCGGTGAATATCGTCGAGTGTTGAGCCACGCCCCCGACGTGGCAACATCGTGCTTCGCCGCCCGCAAGGAGACCGGTCATGAGCGAGCCCTACCCACCGCTGCGGTTGCACGTGCCCGAGCCGAGCGCCCGCGCGGGCCAGGCCACCGACTTCGGCTACCTGCACCTGTCGCCGGCGGGCGCCGTGCGACGTCCGCCGGTCGACGTCGCGGCCGCCGACACCGCCGAACTGGCCAACGCGCTGGTGCGCGTGCTCGACGACGACGGCCGGGCCGTCGGGCCGTGGGCGCCCGCGGTCGACAGCGTGACGCTGCGCCGCGGCCTCGTCACGATGCTGCGCGTGCGCGCCTTCGACGCACGCATGCAGATCGCGCAGCGGCAACGCAAGATCAGCTTCTACATGCAGTCGCTGGGCGAGGAGGCGATCGCCACCGCGCACGCCTTCGCCATCGAGCCGGGCGACATGTGCTTTCCCACCTACCGCCAGCAAGGCCTGCTGCTGGCGCGCGACGACATCCCGATGGTCGAGCTGATGTGCCAGCTCATGAGCAACGCGCGCGATCCGATGCGCGGCCGCCAGTTGCCGGTGATGTACTCGTACAAGCGCGCCGGCTTCTTCTCGATCAGCGGCAACCTGGCGACCCAGTTCGTGCAGGCCGTCGGCTGGGGCATGGCCTCGGCCATCAAGGGCGACACGCGCATCGCGTCGGCCTGGGTCGGCGACGGCGCCACCGCCGAGGCGGACTTCCACACCGCGCTCACCTTCGCCCACGTCTACCGCGCCCCGGTGATCCTCAACGTCGTCAACAACCAGTGGGCGATCAGCACCTTCCAGGCCATCGCCGGCGGCGAGGCGACGACCTTCGCCGCGCGCGGCGTCGGCGCCGGCATCGCCTCGCTGCGCGTCGACGGCAACGACTGGCTGGCGGTGCTGGCCGCGTCGCGCTGGGCCGCCGAGCGCGCACGCCGCGGCCTGGGCCCCACGCTCGTCGAATGGGTGACCTATCGCGGCGGCGCGCACAGCACCTCGGACGATCCGGCGCGCTACCGCCCGAACGACGACTGGCCGCGCTTCCCGCTCGGCGACCCGGTGGCGCGCCTGGCGCGGCATCTGATCGGCCTCGGGGTCTGGTCGCAGGAGGAGCAAGCGTCGGTGCAGAAGCAGCTCGAGGCCGAGGTCGCCGCGGCACTCAAGGAGGCCGAGTCCTTCGGCGGCGCGCTGATCGACAGCCACGTGCCGCCGATCGAGTCGATGTTCGAGGACGTGTTCGAAGTCATGCCGCCGCACCTGCACGAGCAGTTGCGCCAGGCGCGGCTCGAATGGTCGCAGCCGGGCGCGAAGGCGCAGCCGGAGGGCCGGCCATGACGCGCATGACGATGGTCCAGGCGCTGCGCTCGGCGATGGACGTGATGCTCGCGCGCGACGACGATGTCGTCGTCTACGGCCAGGACGTGGGCTACTTCGGCGGCGTGTTCCGCTGCACCGACGGGCTGCAGGCCAAGTTCGGCAGCTCGCGCGTGTTCGACGCGCCGATCTCCGAGGGCGGCATCGTCGGCACCGCGATCGGCATGGCGGCCTACGGCCTGAAGCCGGTGGTCGAGGTGCAGTTCGCCGACTACTTCTATCCGGCGAGCGACCAGATCGTCTCCGAGGCGGCGCGGCTGCGCTACCGCTCGGCGGGCGACTTCGACTGCCCGATCACCATCCGCATGCCCTGCGGCGGCGGCATCTACGGCGGCCAGACGCACAGCCAGAGTCCGGAGGCGCTGTTCACCCACGTGTGCGGGCTGCGCACGGTGATGCCGTGCAATCCGTACGACGCCAAGGGGCTGCTGATCAGCGCCATCGAATGCAAGGACCCGGTGATCTTCCTGGAGCCCAAGCGGCTGTACAACGGCCCGTTCGACGGCCATCACGAGCGGCCGCTCGTGCCGTGGTCGCAGCACGCGCTGTCGGAAGTGCCCGAGGGCCATTACCGCGTGCCGCTGGACAGCGCCGCGGTCGTTCGCCCCGGGCGCGACGTGACGGTGCTGACCTACGGCACGATGGTCTTCGTGTCCGAGGCGGCGGCGCAGGAGAGCGGCATCGACGCCGAGATCGTCGATCTGCGCACGCTGTGGCCGCTCGACCTGCCGACCGTGGTCGCGTCGGTGAAGAAGACCGGCCGCTGCGTGATCGTGCACGAGGCCACGCGCACCAGCGGCTTCGGTGCCGAGCTGGCGGCGCTGGTGCAGGAGCACTGCTTCTACCACCTCGAAGCACCGATCGAGCGCGTCACCGGCTGGGACACGCCCTACCCGCACGCCCTCGAATGGGCCTATTTCCCCGGTCCGGCGCGCGTGGCCGCCGCACTGCGGCGCACGATGGAGGCATGACATGAGCGTGCACGTCATCAAGGTGCCCGATGTCGGCGAAGGCATCGCCGAAGTCGAACTCGTCGCCTGGCACGTCGCGCCGGGTGCCCAGGTCGCCGAGGATCAGGCGTTGGCCGACGTCATGACCGACAAGGCCAACGTCGAGATCCCGTCGCCGGTGGCCGGCCGCGTGCTCGCGCTCGGCGGCGAAGTCGGCAAGACGCTGGCGGTGGGCAGCGAGCTGATCCGCATCGATGTCTCGGGGGGCGATGGCAGCGTGGCGGCAAAGGCGGCAGTGGCTGCCGGCGGTGTCGTCGACGTGCCTGCTTCGGTGCCCGCTGCGGCAGCCGATGCCGTGCCCGCTGCCGCGAAGGCTGCTGTGCCCGCTGCCGTGCCCGCTGCCGTGCCCGCTGCGACTCCGCCTGCCGCCCCCACCGCCACGCCCAGAGCGCCGACTGCCGGCGCGACCGTCACGGCACCGGCGACCGCGCCATCGCCGGCGGGCCAGTCCGCCTCGGCGACCGAGCGCCCGATCGCCTCGCCGGCAGTGCGCCGTCATGCCTGGGAGCTCGGCATCGAGCTGCGCGACGTGCGGCCGAGCGGCACGGCAGGCCGCATCGTGCATGCCGATGTCGAGGCCGCCGCCAAGGCGCGCGGCGCGACGCGTGCGCCCGGCCCGGCTGCGGCTGCGCCAGCGGTGGGCCCGGCGTTCGCGCGCCGCGACGACGAGACGAAGGTGCCGGTGATCGGCCTGCGCCGTCGCATCGCGCTGCAGATGCAGGAGGCCAAGCGGCGCATTCCGCACTTCAGCTACGTCGAGGAGCTCGACGTGACGGAGGTCGAGGCCTTGCGCAGCGCGCTCAACGAACGCTGGAGCGCGACGCGCGGCCGCCTCACGATGCTGCCGTTCCTGATGCGCGCCATCGTGCTCGCCGTGCGCGGCTACCCGCAGATCAACGCGCGCTTCGACGACGAGGCCGGCGTGCTCACGCAGTACGGGGCGGTGCACCTGGGCATCGCCACGCAGACGCGGCACGGGCTGCTGGTGCCGGTCGTCCACCACGCCGAAGCGCTCGACCTGTGGGCGCTGGCCGCCGAGGTGACGCGCCTGGCCGATGCGGCGCGCGCCGGCCGCGCCACGCGCGCCGAGATGTCGGGCTCGACGATCACCATCAGCAGCCTGGGCGCGCTCGGCGGCATCGTCTCCACGCCGGTCATCAACCGGCCCGAGGTCGCCATCGTCGGCGTCAACCGCATCGTCGAGCGGCCCGTCGTGCGCGGCGGCGCGGTCGTCGTGCGCAAGACGATGAACCTGTCGTCGTCGTTCGACCACCGCATCGTCGACGGCGCCGACGCCGCTGCCTTCGTGCAGGACCTGCGCGCGCTGCTCGAAGCGCCCGGCCTGCTGTTCGCGGCGTGATGAGGTCGGTCGCGCCACGCTGGCATCATTGCCACATCGATCGCGACCGGAGAGCGCCATGCTCGAGTTCAGCATTCCCAACATGACCTGCGGTCACTGCGTCAAGAGCGTCACCGAGGCAGTGAAGGCCGCCGACCCGGCGGCACGCGTCGACATCGACCTGCCGACGCATCGGGTCCAGGTGCAGACCAGCGTGCCGCGCGACGCCGTCGTGGCGCGCCTGGCCGATGCCGGCTACGCGCCGGCGTAGGAGTGTGGGCGGCAGCGATCCGGCGTCGCGCCGGTAAAGCGGCGCGCCGGCGCGCCGCTCGAGGCTTCATGGCCGGCATCCACGTCAGCGACATCGAGGCCGCCATCGACTGGTGGCGCGCGCGCGCGCCCTCGACCGACGGCGTCACCGCCTGCGCCGAGGTGCGCGCGCTGGCCGAGGTCTATGCGCGACTGGCCGTGCGGCGCCAGACGCTGATCGACGAGGCGACGCTGTCGTCGTTCACGCTGCAGGCCTGGCTCGCCTGGTACGCGACGACGCCCGACGCGCCCTGCATCGCCATCTGCTCGACCAGCCAGGGCGACGCCGTGTGCAAGGGCTGCGGCCGCAGCTTCGACGAGGTGCAACGCTGGACGGCGCTGAGCCCGGCAGAAAAGCGCGCCGTCTGGCGCCGCATCACCGACGAAGGCACGGCCTGGCGCTTCAACCGCTACGCCGAGCGCGCGCGACCGGCCAGCGACATCGACCCTCCCGATCCACGCGGCAACGCCATCGGCCGCGCTGCGCCGCCGGGGCGTGCTTGAAGTCGGACCCGGGGGCAGGCGCGCGACCACCGCAGCGCCCGGAGTCGCGCCCGGGGTCGCGCGCGCGGGCACGGGTCGCGCGCTGGGCTGCGAGCGTGCGCCTGATCGCGCCGCTGGCCTGGCCGGTGTTCGTCGGCCAGCTCTCGGTGCTCGCCTTCGGCACGGTCGACACGGTGCTGCTCGGTCGCTACGCGGCGCTCGACCTGGCGGCGCTGGCCGTCGGTGCGGCCGCCTACGTCACGGTCTTCATCGGCTTCATGGGTGTCGTACTCGCGATCGCGCCGATCGTCGGCCAGCTCTACGGTGCGCGCCAGTTCGCTGCCGCCGGGCGGCAGGCCCATCAGGCGGTCTGGATCGCGCTCGGGCTGGCGCTGGCGGGCAGCCTGCTGCTGGCCTTCCCGCAGCCATTTCTGGCGCTCGCGCGCGCCTCGCCCGAGGTCGAAGCCAAGGTGCGCGGCTATCTGATGGCGCTTGCGTTCTCGCTGCCGGCGGCGCTGTTGTTCACGGTCTATCGCGGCTTCAACATCGCGGTCTCGCGGCCCAAGGCCGTGATGGTGCTGCAGCTCGGCGGTCTGGCGCTGAAGGTGCCGCTGTCGGCGTTCTTCGTCTACGGGCTGCCGGCGACCGGCGGGCCGGCGCTGGGCGTGGTCGGTTGCGGCCTGGCCACCTGCATCGTGATGTGGGCGCAGTGCCTCGTCGCGTGGCGCGTCGTGCGCCGCGACGCCTTCTACGCTCCGTTCGCCATCGGCGGCCGCGGCATCGACGCGCCCGACGGGCGCGCGCTGCGCACGCAGCTGCGCCTGGGGGTGCCGATGGGCGCGGCTATCATCGTCGAGACCACCGGCATGACGTTCATGGCGCTGTTCCTCGCGCGCTTCGGTGCCACGACGGTGGCCGGGCACCAGATCGCCGCCAACCTGGCGGCAATGCTGTTCATGATGCCGCTGGCCATCGGCAACGCGACGACGACGCTGGTGGCGCAGGCGATCGGCGCGCGCGCGGTCGACGACGCACGCCGCCTCGGATGGCACGGCCTGGCGCTCGGCGGCGTCGTCGCGGCCGGCGCGGCCGCGCTCATCTACAGCGGCCGCGAGCAGGTGGTGCGCCTGTACACGAACGACCCCGCGGTGGCGGCAGCCGCGCTCGCCTTCGTCGCCTGGCTGGCCTGGTTCCACCTCGGCGACGCCGTGCAGACGGTGGCCGCGTTCGTGCTGCGCGCCTGGCGCGTGACGACGGTGCCGCTCGTCGTCTACGCCGTCGCGATCTGGGGCGTGGGCCTGGGCGGCGGCTGGTGGCTGGCGTTCGCCGCCGGCCCCGGGGTGCCGGCGTCGCTGCGCGGGCCACCGGGCTTCTGGATCGCCGCGGCGGCATCGCTCGTCGTCACCGCGCTGCTGCTCGGCGCGTTCCTCTGGTGGTTGATGCGCGTGTCGCAGGAACGCGCCGCCACCTCGGCCTGACGCGGTCCCGCGCGCTCCGGCGCGCTTCAACGGGCGCCGGCGCCGCCGCCTTGCGCGCCCGCCGCGCCCGCGGCCGTCGCCAGCGGCAGTGCAAGCACGAAGCGGCTGCCGCCGCCGGCGCGCTCGTCGCAGCGCACGCTGCCGCCGTGGCGCTCGGCGATCTGGCGCACCAGTGCCAGGCCCAGACCGACGCCACCGGCGCGCTCGGCGTGGCCGGGCAGGCGGAAAAAGGCTTCGAAGATGCGCTCGCGATAGCCTTCGGGCACTCCGGCGCCACGGTCGCTCACGCTCGCCTCGGCGACGTCGCCGCGGCGCGCGACCTCGACCTCGATCTCGCTGCCGCCGTAGCGGCGCGCGTTCTCGAGCAGGTTGCGCAGGGCGCGGTGCAGCAGCCGGTCGTCGCCCGTCACATGCAGGCTCTCGCCGCCGACGGCAGCCTGCACGCGCGCCGCCTCCTCGGCGGCCACGGCGAGCAGGTCGACCGTCTCGTGCTGATCGAGCCCATCCCTGGCGTCGAGGCGACTGGACAGCAGCACCTCCTCGACGAGCGCGTCGAGCTCGGCGATGTCGGCGTCGATCTCCTGCTTGAGGCGCGGCCGATCGGCGGGCACCGCCTCCTCGAACATCGCCAGCGCCATCTTCAGCCGCGCCAGCGGCGAGCGCAGCTCGTGGCTCGCGTTGGCGAGCAGGCTCTGGTGCGATCGCACCAGCGCCTCGATGCGCGTGGCCGCGCGGTTGAAGCTCGCGGCCACCGCCGCCACCTCGTCGCGCCCGCTGGCGTCGACGCGCCGGCCGAGCGCGCCGGCGCCGAAGTCCTCGACGCCGACCTGCAGCGCCTCGAGGCGCCGCGTGAGGCGCCGCACCACCGGATAGGCGCCGGCGGCGACGGCCAGAAAGAGCACGCCGAGCAGCAGCGCCAGCGCCACCCCCTCGGGCATCCGGCGTGGCAGCAGCCCCCAGGGCGGCGGTGGTCCGGGCGGCGGCCCCTCGGCGGCGGCACGGCGCGCCATCGGCGCCGGGCCCGGGCGCATCTGCGGCAGCGGCACGCGCAGCGTGCGCCCGTCCTCGAGCCGCACGCTCTGCAACCGCTCGACGAAGCGCGGGTTGTCGATCTCGCGTCGCAGGAAGCTGTCGCTCGCACCGATGCGCTCCCCGCGCGCATCGTCGAGCGCGATCGGCAGGCGCAGGCGCTGCGCCCATTCGCGCAGCGCCTGCGCCTGCTGCGCGCGCGGCGCGTCGGCGGGCGGCAGCGAGTGCTCCAGCAGATCGGCCCACGCCTCGATGCGATCGCGCGCTGCGGCCTCGTACACCGCGCGCTGCTGCTCGAGGTGGCGCTGCACGAGCCAGCCCGAGACCGCGCCGAACAGCGCCAGCGCCACCACCACGGTGAGCCAGATGCGCAGGTACAGCGAACGCATGGCGTGGCGGCGGCGCCGGCCGGCGCCTAATCGGCGTCCTGCTTGCGCGCGAAGACGTAGCCGGCACCGCGCACCGTGAGCACGCGCCGCGGCGTCTTCGGATCGTCCTCGATGACGGCGCGGATGCGCGAGATGTGCACGTCGATGCTGCGGTCGAAGGCCTCCAGCGGATGACCCTTGAGCGCGTCCATGATCTGGTCGCGCGAGAGCACGCGCCCGGGGCTTTGCGCGAGCACGCCGAGCAGTTCGAACTGGTGGCTCGTCAGGTCGCAGGGTTTGCCGTCCAGCCGGGCCTGGCGCGCGCCCAGGTCGATTTCGAGGCGCCCGAATGCGAGCACAGCGTCGGCCTGCGGCTCGGGCGCCGCGCGGCGCAGCAGCGCCTTGACGCGCGCCAGCAGTTCGCGCGGCTCGAAGGGCTTGCCCAGATAGTCGTCGGCACCGATCTCGAGGCCGACGATGCGATCCATCGGTTCGCCGCGCGCGGTGAGCATCAGCAGCGGCAGCCGCCGCGTGCGCGGCGCGGCGCGCAGCTCGCGCGTGAAGTCCAGGCCGTCGCCGTCCGGCAGCATGAGGTCGAGCACCAGCGCGTCCGGCGCGACGCGCTCGAGCAGCTCGCGCCCCTGCGCCAGCGAGCCGGCGGTCGTCACGTCGTAGCCCTGGCGACGCAGGTAGTCGCCGACCATGTCGGTCAGACGTTGGTCGTCGTCGATCAGCAGCAGTCTTTGTCCCATCACGCGATCGCTGACGTGGGCGGTGCCCGCAAGAGAGCCCCGGCGTCCGGCGCCGCCGAACGGCGGCACCGGGACCGGGGCAAGGGCCGGGTTGGAGCCGGCCCGAGGAGGAGCGAGATCGGGCCGCAGGATAGCGCGTCAGGGCTTGGTCGGCGCGCGGTCCAGCGACTGCCGCTCGGCGCGCTGGCGCTGCATCATCGCGCGCCGCTGCGCCATGCGGTCGGCCAGCGCCTTGCGCTGCTCGGGCGTGAGCACGCGGGCCGCATCGAGCATGGCCTGCGTCATGCGCTTGCTGGCGGCGTCATGCTGCGCGAGCATCTGCTGGCGCAGCCCTTCGACGGCGCCCGCGTCGATGCTGGGCGCGGTGAAGAGCGCGCGCATCTGCTCGTGCAGCTTCCAGCGCGCGTCGCGCTGTGCCGCCAGGTCGGTGCGCGCGGCCTGCATGATCTGGCGGATCTTCGCCTTCTGGTCGGCGCTGACGCCGACGGCGGTGAGCGCGCGGTCCATGCCGCGACCGCCCCGCATGCCGAAGCCGCCCTCCATGCCGTAGCCCATGCCCGGGCCCGGGCCCATGCGCTGCGCCATGTCGGGGCCGTGCCAGCCGGGGCCGGGCCCCGACGCCGGCGACGCGGTCGGTTGTGCCATCGCAGACAGCGAGATGCCGCAAAGCACCGCGAAGGCCGCCGTGGCGAGGGTGCGGCGCAGCCCGGGCTGGCCGAAGGTGTCGATGCGTTGCATGAGAGTTCTCCGTCGTTTCGAAAGGGGCGATGGAGGTGATCGTGGCGGGCCGCGGTAACGGGATCGTGCGAGGTGGGTAAAGTTCTGTGAGGTGGCGGCTGCAGCGCTGCTGCGGCGGATGCCGACGACGCTGCGCAAAGGCGCCGCCGCTGCGGGACGCCGCGGATTCAGGACACCTCGAACTCGGAGCGCGACGCGTTCAGGGCGCAGCGGGCTCGATGCGCATGAGGCGCCTTTGCAGCGAGAACATGGGCTGCGCGCTGCGCAGGTCCAGCCGCAGCAGGAAGCCGCTCGTGCGGTCGATCACCAGCGCGCCGTCCAGGCGCGTGGAGCGGTCGCCGTGCCGGGCGTCGCCGAACAGGTCGAGCACCGCCGCATCGAAGCGCCTTCCGGCGACGGTCTGCGGCCCGAGCGCGACGACCTGGCCGCGCACGCGCGCCCGATCGAGCGTGTCGCCGCTCGAGATGATCTCGCCGGCCACCACCTGGCCGAGCGCGAGCTCGCCGCGCAGCAGATGCGGCCACATCAGCACGCCGGCCGGCGCCTCGGTGATGTTGCCGGCGCTGTCGTTGCGCAGCGCGCCGCCGGCGTCGCCCTCGATGCGGTATTCGACGCCGTCGCGGCGCAGCGCAGTCACGCGCAGGATCCAGTCGGCCGGCGTGGCGCCGCGACGGCCCTCGCGGCGATCCTCGTAGACCAGGCGCTCGCCGACGGCCACCGGAAGCGCGGCCAGCCGGGCCGGCGGCAGCGTGCGCGAATCGGGCGCACAGTCCTTGGCGCGCGCCGCCTGCTGCAGCGCCTCGTAGCGGCCCTTGAGCCGCGCCAGGTCGTCCGCCTCGAGCCCCTGCGGACGCATCGCGAGCAGGGCCGGCCAGAACACCGCGAGGCCGAATCCCAGCGCGACGATGTTGTTGCCGCCGCGCTCGTCGACGGCGTAGGCGACGTCGACGGCGCGCTTTTGCACGACCTCCAGCTCGTCGCCGATGTGCTCGCAACTCCAGATCGCGAACTCGGCCGGATTGGTCGGCGTCGGCTTCACGTCGATCGCGCGCGTGGCGCATCCCGCGACGCCCAACGCCGCCGCGGCTGCGGCGAGCAGGCAGACAGTACGGAAGGTGGCGGGCATCTCGAGGGGCAGTCGGCGCAGCGCGGCAGCGGCAGCGGCACACGCGCTCAGGCACGGGCCCGAACCCGACCCCCCTTCATGCGCTGCGCGCCGCAGTCACGGCACAGGCCGGCGCATGATACGTCGCCGCCCGGCACGCGACGCCGTGCGCGTCGATGTCGCGCGCCGATGTCGCGCGCGCCGACGCTAGCGCGTCAACAGCGCCAGCAGCACGAGCGCGAGAGCCAGCGCCTGGAAGCCGACGCGCAGGTGCATCCACTGGTCGCTGCTGCGATGGTCGACATCGTGCCCGGTTGCCATCGCCGAGACGCCGAACAGAAGCGACAGCACCGTGGCTGCCACCGCCGCCAGGATGAGGACGGTCAGGATCGACATGGGAGCCTCCGCGTGAGGGCGACGTGCTTCGCCGCGACCGCCTTGGTACTCCGTCCGATGCGCGGCGTATTGATGCAGGTCAGCCCGGCGGCCTTTCAGGCCAGCGCCTGCATGGCGTCCCAGTCCGGCAGCGCGCCGCTGGCAAAGCCCGTCACGTCGAGCGAGGCCAGCGCGATGCGTCCGTCGCGGATGCGCAGTCGCACCGCGCCGTGCGACTGTTCGTAGAGGTCGGGATGCGCGGCGGCAAAGGCCTGCTGTTCGCCGGCGGGCAGTGCCGCCATGCCGTCGACGTAGTGGTGGCCGTTGCGCTCGACGTGCGCGATGCCGAGCAGGTTGACCAGCGCCAGGTCCTGCTGCACCGCGAGGCCGGCCTGCGTCGTCAGGTCCTCGGCGGACATGAAGAAGTGCCCGCCCTCGCCTTCGGCATTCCACGCCGCGCAGCGCGCCGCGTTCAGCAGCGACTTGTACAGGCCCTTGCAGGTCTTGCTCGACACCCCCGTGTAGCCGCGCGCGCGCGCCTGCACGAAGGCGTCGAGCTCGCCGTCCGATTCGTCGATGAGCAGCGGCTTCAGGGTGGCGACGGCGCGCACGTCGATGCCGAGCGCCGTGGCGCGCGCAATGGGCTGCTCGACGAACAGGATGGCCCGATACAGGCGCGCCAGCGCGGGCCGCGCGCGCATGCGCTCGAGCAGCTCGACGACGCCGTCGACGTCGACATACTGCTCGTTGCCGTCGAGCGTGACGAGGTAGTCGCCGGCGTCGCGGTCGAGCACGGCGGCGATCGCCTCCAGGCGCGCGAGGTCGGCCTCGAGCGCGCCGCCGACCTTGAGCTTGAAATGGCGGTGGCCGTAGCGCGCAATGACCTGCTCGAGCGTCTCGGGCAGGCCGTCGTTCAGCGGCTGCGCGAGATCGGCCGCGACGATGGCATCGACCAGGCCGACGGTGTGGCGCGCCGCGATCGACGTCGCCACCGACCGCCCGGCGAGAAAGCGCGGCCAGTCGAAGCCGGCGAACTCGGTGCGTCGCGCGCCGATGCCGGCCAGGTTGGCGCGCATCGCGGCATAGAAGGAGACGCCGAGCGCGCGGCCCATCGCGTCGAGCAGCGCCCGATCGAGCAGCGCCGCGCCGTAGCCGGCCAGCAGCGCGTTGTGGCCGCGCGCGGCGCCGGCGGCAAGCAGCGCGTCGTGATGGCGCGCGAAATGTCCGAACGCGCTGTCGGGTGATGGGTCGGAGAGATAGGCCGCGCGCGCCATACGCAGCACGTCGCGCAACTGCGCGAAGTTGTCCTCGTTGCTGAGCGCCAGGTTCTTGTCGAACCACTTGGGCGCCATCAGTTCGGCCGCGCCGCCGCCGGCACTGCGCCCGTCGGCGAACTCGATGCGCACGCGCACGAAGGCCTGCGGGCACTCGGTGAGCGTGACGACGCCGAAGCGGAACGGCAGCCGCAGGCGCACCGGCCGCTCGAACAGCTCGACGGCGCGGATCGAAAAACGCGGCGCGTCGTCAGTCATCGGCCGCTTCCACATCGGCCGCTTCCATCAAGCCGCGCAGGTAGCCGATGGCGCGCGCCGCGCATTGCGGCCCGTCGGGCTGATAGTCGAACGGCTCGACGGCGATCACGCCGTCGTAGCCCACCCGGCGCAGCACAGCGAGGATCGGCGCGAAGGCGAGCGCGCCCTGCCCCGGGCCGCGCCGGTTCGGATCGTTGACCTGCACATGCGCCAGCTTGCCCGTCGGCCACCAGCGCTCGATCAGCGCCGGCACGCTCTCGGCCTCGGTCTGCGCCGCGGCGCTGCAATCGATCATCGTGCGCAGCGCCGGTGAGCCGACCGCGTCGACCATGTGCACGGCTTCGGCCACGGTGTTGACGAATTCGGTCTCGGCACGCGCCAGCGGCTCGATGCAATAGACCACGCGGGCTGCCTCGGCCGCCTGCGCCGCGCGCGCGAAGCACTCGAGCGCGTACGCCGTCGCCGCCTCGCGCGTCGTGCCCTCGCCGATCCGGCGCTGGCCGGGCGAGCCGTGCACCAGCACCCGGCCGCCCAGCGTCGCGCACAACTCGACCAGACGGCACATCGCGTCGGCCGTGCGGCGCCGCACGCCCGCGTCCGCGCTCGTGATCGAGAGCCCGAGCGGCGCCACCAGCAGCCAGTGCAGACCGGTGATCGCCAGCCCGTGGTCGGCGGCGATGCGCGCCAGAGCGCGCGCCTGGCCGGCGTCGATGCGCGTCGGGTCGTCGGCCAGCGTGAACGGCGCGATCTCGAGCCCGTCGTAGCCGAGCGCCGCCGCCAGCGCACACTGACGCTCGAATGCGAGCGGCCGCAGCACCTCGTTGCACAGCGCGATCTTCATGCGCGCGCTGTCCCCTTCAACGCGCGAACGGCGCGCGCAGCGCGGCGGCGACGCCGGCACGCAGCCGCCCTGCCAGGCTGCGGAACTGCGGCACGTACATCAGGATCATCAGCAGCGTGACGACGGCGAAGCCGGCCGAGATCGGCCGCGTGAAGAACGGCAGCAGGCTGCCGTCGGAGAGCACCAGCCCGCGGCGCAGGCTCTTGTCCAGCAGCGGCCCGAGCACCAGCCCGAGCACCAGCGGCGCCATCTCGTAGCCGCGGCGGCGCAGCAAGAACGCGCCGACGCCGATGGCCAGCATGACGTAGATGTCGAACAGCCGCGACGCGGTGGCGAAGGCGCCCACCGTGCACAGCAGGAACACGATCGGCATCAGGATGTGGCGGCGCACGCGCAGCACGTGCAGCAGCGGGCGCACGCCGAACAGGCCGAACAGCAAGATCGTGATCGTCGCCAGCGTCGTCATCGCCACCACCTGGTAGACGAAGTGCGGGTTCTGGATCATCAGCATCGGCCCCGGCTGGATGCCGTGGATGATCATCGCCGCCATCAGCACCGCCGACGGCGCCGAGCCGGGGATGCCGAGCGCCAAACAGGGGATGATGTGGCCGGGGATGGACGACATGTCGCCGGTTTCGGCGGCCATCAGGCCGTCGATCGAGCCCTTGCCGAACTTGTCCTTCTCCTTGCTCACCGCCTTGGCCGCGGCATACGACATCCAGGCGCCGGCATCCTCGCCGACGCCGGGCAGCAGCCCGGTGAAGACGCCGATCACGCCCGAGCGCAGCACGGTGCGCCAGTATTGGAAGATCTCGCGAAAGCGCGGCAGCACCGAGTCGCGCAGCTCGACGATGCGGCGCTCGACCGGATCGGCCAGCGTCGTCAGCACCTCGGCCAGGCCGAAGGCGCCGACCAGCGCCGGGATCAGCGCGATGCCGCCCGACAGCTCGCCCCAGCCGAAGGTGAAGCGGTCGTAGGCATACAGGCCCTCCTGCCCGACCTGCGCGAGAAACAGACCCAGCAAGCCCATCAGCCAGCCCTTGAGCGGGTCGTCGCCGACGATGCTGCCCGAGGTGGTGACGCCGAACAGCGCGAGCCAGAAGAACTCGTAGGCGCCGAACGACAGCGCCACTTCGGACAGCACCGGCGTCAGCGTCGCCAGGCACAGCACGCCGAACAGCGTGCTGACGAAGGCGCCCGAGGTCGAGATGCCGATGGCGCGTCCGGCCTGGCCCTGCAGCGCCAGCGCGTGGCCGTCGGCGCACGACGCGGCGTTGGCCGCGGTGCCGGGGATGTTGAGCAGGATCGCCGTGCGCGAGCCGCCGTACAGCGCGCCGACATACGAGCAGATCAGCACCAGGATCGCCTGGTGCGGCGCGAGCTTGATCGTGAGCGTGGTCAGCAGCGCGATGGCCAGCGTCGCCGACAGCCCCGGCAGGATGCCCATCACGATGCCGACGAAGGCGCCGCCCAGTCCGTAGGCCAGCGTCCAAGGATTCATGAAGCCGGCGAACGCGCCGGCGTAATCGGCCAGGCCTTGCAGCATCGCCTTCGCCGCCTCGCGTCGCGACTACGGCAGCCGCACCAGGAACAGGTCCTGGAACACGGCGTGCGTCACCAGTGCCGACGCCGCTCCGATGACGAGCGCCTTGACGATCACGCGCGGCCCGAGGCGTCGCTCGTCGGCGTCGCGGCTGATGCGCTGCAGCACGAGGATCGAGCCGGTGACGTAGATCGTCGACGCGGCCCAGAACGGCAGGCCGTGGCCGACCAGCACCACGCCGTAGCCGACGCACAGCGTCGTCACCACCCAGATGCGGCGGCGCTCCTCGCGCCGGTCGGCGTCGGGCGGCTCGCGCCGCTGGCCGAGCGCGCCGCGGCGCAGGCTGCGCAGCGCGAGCACGCCGCCGAGCACGATCATGGCCAGGCCGAGGATGCCCGGCAGCAGCCCCGGCACCGTGTACGGATTGATGTGCTGGCGTTCCAGCCGGTCCATCGTGACCGAGCCGACGAGCACGACGAGGCCGAACACGATCCAGCCGATCGCGTCGCGCAGGTCGTTGCGCGCGGGGATCGGCGGCTCGGCGGATGGCGCTGCTTCGGGATCGGTGCCGGCGGGCGTGGTCACGGGTCTAGCTCCGGGCCGCGCGCGGTGCGCCGGGCACGGCCAGGCCGCGCGCCGCGCTCGTGCGGCCGATGCGTACTCAGGGCCGCGGAATCCCGACCGTGTCCGGCGCGACCTTGGCCTTGCCGCCGTCGAACAGCAGCCAGGCGTTGGCCTGGATCGCCGGGAACACGGCCTTCTGCGCCACGTCGCAGCACGACGGCGCGAACAGCGCGCCGCGGCTGGCGGCGTACTTCTTCAGCGCCTCGCTCTTGGGAATCACTTCGGCCCAGATGCGGTCGAGCGTCTTGACGACCTCGTCGGGCACGCCCTTGGGCACGAAGATGCCGAAGTAGTTGGTCGGCGCGCTGAAGCCGGGCAGCGTCTGCGACAGCGGCGGGATGGTCCCGTAGCCCTCGAGCTCGAGCGGCTTGTCGCCGACCACCGCGAGCGGGCGCAGCCGCTTGCCGCGGATCATGTCGGCCTGCTCGACGGCGAGCTGAGTCGTCACTTCGGCCTCGCCGGCCACCGCAGCCACCACCGCCGGGTTGCCGCCGTCGTAGGTGACGTGGCGGTACTTGACGCCGGTGGCCTTGGCAATCAGCTCCATCGCGTTGTGACCGGCCGAGGTGACGCCGGCGGTGGCCACGCTGATCTGGCCGGGTCGGGCCTTCATCGCGTCGAGCAGTTCCTTGGCCGTCTGGTACGGCGTCTTCGGATTCACGCCGATGACCTGGATGTTGGCCACCGTGAGGTACAGGTGCCAGTCGCTGATGCGCGTCTTGAGCGAGCCCAGCGTCTCGTAGGTGCCCAGATCCTGCGCCGCGCCGGCGGTCCAGGTGTAGCCGTCCTTGGGCGCGTCGAGCGCGCTCTTGGTGCCGATCGAGCCCGAGCCGCCGGGCTGGTTGACGATGACGATGGTCTGGCCGAGCACCTTCTCGAGCTCGGCGGCGGTGACGCGCGTGACCTGGTCGGTCGAGCCGCCCGCGGCCCAGGGCACGATCAGGTTGATGGGCCGCGTGGGCTTCCAGTTCTGCGCCTGCGCGACGCCGGCCAGCAGCAGGCCCGAGGCGAGGACGACGAAGCACTTCAGCAGGGAACGGTGTGGCATGGGCATCTCCGGCCGGACCGCGTTGAGGGTCGCTGCCTAGTGCCACCATGGCACGGGGCAGCGGGCCAGTCTACGCAAGTTCGACGCCGGTGTCGTCCGCACACACCCGTGATCGCGCGGCGCGTCCGGCCCGTGCCCGACGCAAGTGCACGCGGGCAGGCATCATTGGCACCTCGCACCGGTCGTCGGCACGCCGCCGGGCCGGCCGTTTCCCGCACCTTTGCACCCCGCCATGCTTCGACGCGATTTCACCTTCGGCCTCGCCGCCACCACCCTGCTCGCACGCGCCGCCCGCGCGGCGGGCGAGCCCGTGCAGGGCAAGGACTACACGGTGCTCACGTCGCCGGCACCGGTGACGGCGGCCGCCGGCAAGATCGAGGTCATCGAGTTCTTCGGCTACTGGTGTCCGCACTGCCGCGCGCTCGAGCCCCATCTCGAGCCCTGGCTGAAGAAGCTGCCGGCCGATGTCGTCTTTCGTCGCGTGCCGGTGGCCTGGCAGCGTGCGCAGGAGCCGTACCAGCGCCTGTACTACGCACTCGAGGCGCTCGGCGTGCCGCAGGAAGTGCACGGCAAGGTGTTCGAGGCGCTGCACGCACAGGGGCTGCGCCTGGACACCGACGCCGGCCTGGCGACCTTCGCCGCCGCCAACAGCCTGGACAAGGCCAAGCTGGCCGACGCGATGAAGAGCTTCGGCGTCGCCGCCAAGTTGCGCGCCGCCGACCAGCTCTGGAAAGCCTACGGCATCGAGGGCGTGCCTACGCTGGCCGTCAACGGACGCTACCTCACGTCGCCGGCGCTGGCCGGCAGCGACGATCGTGCGCTCGAGGTCGCCGAGGCACTGGTCCGCAAGGTGCGCGCGAAGCAGTGAAGGGAGCCGCCCGCATGCACGCCTGGCTGTGCGAGACGCTGGACGGCGTCGACGCGCTCGTATGGAAGGAACTGCCGACGCCTGCACCGGGGCCGGGCGAGGTGCGCGTCGCGATCCGCGCGGCGAGCCTGAACTTTCCCGACCTGCTCACGGTGCGCGGCCTGTACCAGGTGAAGCCGCCGCTGCCGTTCGTGCCGGGCTCGGAGTATTCGGGCGTGGTCGACGCCGTCGGCGAAGGCGTGACCCACCTCGTCGTCGGCCAGCCGGTGGCTGCCATGGGCGCCAGCGGCGGCTTCGGCACGCATGCCTGCGTGAACGCCGCCTTCACGTTGCCGTTGCCGGCCGGCGTCGACCTGGTCGACGGCGCGGCCTTCGCCTTCACCTTCGGCACGGCGTATCACGCGCTGCTCGATCGCGGGCAATTGCAACCGGGTGAAACAGTTCTCGTGCTCGGCGCAGCCGGCGGCGTCGGCAGTGCGGCGATCCAGATCGCCAAAACGGCCGGCGCGCGCGTGATCGCCGCCGCCTCGACCGACGCCAAGCGCGCGTTCTGCCGCACGCTCGGCGCCGACCAGACCATCGACACCCAGAGCACGCCGCTGCGCGACGCGCTGAAGGCGCTGACCGCAGGCAAGGGCCCGGACCTCGTCGTCGACCCGGTGGGCGGGGATCTCGCCGAGCAGGCGCTGCGCGCCATCGCCTGGCGCGGCCGCTACCTCGTGGTGGGTTTCGCGCAGGGCACCATCCCGTCGCTGCCGCTCAATCTGCCGCTGCTCAAGGGCGCATCGCTGGTCGGCGTGTACCTGGGCGAATACGTGCGCCGCGAGCCGCGCGCCGCCGCCGCCGCGATGGCGCGGCTGCTGCAGTGGTACGCCGAAGGCCGCATCAGGCCGGCCATCGACTGCACGCTGCCGATGAGCGAGATCCGCGCGGCCTATGCGCGCATGGCGTCGCGCCAGGTGATGGGCAAGGTGGTGCTGGTCAATCCTTAGCCGGCTGTCGAAGTACCGGATGGGGGTCGCGGCGGCGGCGCGGGTCGCAACCGCGAACCGCACTGCCGACGAACCGCGCTAGGATGCCGGCGGCGGCGCGGGAGGCGCACGTCGAACCCCGGAACTGCCGCACTGAGGAGCAACGGCGATGGCCGTGAAGGTGCTGATCCTCGAAGACAACCCGGTGGCGCGCAGCTTCCTCGCACGCGTGGTGCGCGAGAGCTTCAGCGACGCACACCAGATCACCGAGGCCGGCGACCTCGAGACGGCGCGCCGCTACATCGCGCTCACTGGCGGCGCCCAGGGGCTGCACGGCGTCGATCCGTTCAAGCTCATCCTGGTCGATCTCGAACTGCCCGACGGCAACGGCATGGAGCTGCTGGCCGAGCTCGTGCACTACCCGGCGACCAAGATCGTCACCACGCTGTATTCCGACGACGACCACCTGTTCCCCGCGCTGCAATGCGGCGCCGACGGCTACCTGCTCAAGGAGGACCGCTTCGAGGTGCTGGTGGAAGAACTGCAGAAGATCGTGCGCGGCCAGCCGCCGCTGTCTCCGGCCATCGCGCGCCGGCTGCTCACGCACTTCCGCCAGACGCCGGGCAGCGATGCGCCGCCCACCGACCCCGGCTTCCTCAACACCACGTCGGGCGCGCCGACGAGCCGCCCGGTGCCGATCGACCCGCTGCCCGAGACCGAGCGCCTGACGCCGCGCGAGAACGAGGTGCTCACCTACCTCAGCAAGGGCTTCACGATCAAGGAGATCGCGAGCCTGATGGGCATCAAGTGGTTCACCGTCAACGACCACATCAAGTCCATCTACAAGAAGCTCAACGTCTCCAGCCGCGCCGAGGCGGCGGTGCTGGCCAGCAAGCAGGGGCTGGTGTAGGGCGGTCGCAAGCGCATGACGCCGTGAACGCCGAGAAGCTGCTGGCCGCGCTCGGGCTCGCCGTGTGCCTGGCACTGCTGCTGCGCATGGCGATCGGCCGGCGCCGGCGCGCGCGCATCGACGCCCGCCTCGCGCACGTCATACAGACACTGACGGTGCGTACACGCGCCCTCTGGCGGCAGCGACGCCTGCACGGCGAGGCCGCACGCGAGGCCGACGCGCTGATCCGGCGCGCACGCCACAAGCGCGGCCGCAGCGCCGATCGCGACGGCAACGTCGTCCGTCCGCCTTCGTTCACCGGCGGACGCGACGGCGGCGCCACGGACGGGCGCGAGCGCAAGGATCACTGAGCGCCGGCGCGCCGCGCCTGCGGCGCCAGCGTCGCGTGGGCGGCCGCCAGCGTGTGCGCCAGGCCCTGCACCGCCGCATGCACCGCGGCGATATGCGGCGTCGGCGTGGCCGTGATCTGCGCCAGTTCCAGCACCGCACCCACCAGCGCCGCGAGCTCGGGCGCACGCCCGGCCTGCACGTCCTGCAGCATCGAGGTCTTGTGTGGGCCCACCGCCTCGGCGCCGGCGATGCGCTGCTCGAGCGTGATCCTGAACTTCACACCAAGCTGCTCGGCCACCGCCTGCGCCTCGGCCATCATGGCGGCGGCCAGCGCGCGCGTCGGCGCAAAGCGGCAGATCTCCTCGAGCGTCATCTGCGTGAGCGCGCTGATCGGGTTGAAGCTCAGGTTGCCCCACAGCTTGACCCAGATCTCGGTGCGGATGTCGCGCGACACCGGCGCCTTGAAGCCGGCCTTCATCATCGCCTGCGACAGGGCCTCGACGCGCGCGCTGCGGCTGCCGTCGGGCTCACCCAGCGTGAAGCGGTTGCCCTCGATGACCTTGACGCGCCCCGGCGCCAGCAACTCGGCCGCCGGGTAGACGACGCTGCCGATGACGCGCTCCGGCTCGATGTGCGCAGCGATCACGCCTCCCGGGTCGACACTCTCGAGCCGTCGCTCCCGGTGCGGGCCGGCAAGTTTGTAGAAGTACCACCAGGGCACGCCGTTGATCAGCGTCACGACGGCGGTCTCGGGGCCGAACAGGCCGCGCAGGTCGGGCAGCAACTCCGGCACCTGGTGCGCCTTGACGGCGAGCAGAACGAAGTCCTGCGGCCCGGCGTCCGCCGGCCGCTCGAAGGCGCGCACGGTGGCGGCGTGCTGCTCGCGACCGTCCTCCTCGACGAGCCAAAAGCCGTCGGCGACGATCGCCTCGAGGTTGCGACGTCGTGCGATGAACGTCACCTGCTCGCCGGCGAGCGCGAGCCGCGCGCCGAGATAGCCGCCGATGGCGCCGGCGCCGACCACTGCGATGCGCATGCTGTCCTCGCCGTCCCGTTCGGCCCTCGTGTGGCGCCGTCCCGGCCGCTTCAGCCGCCGAGCCCGAGCTTGGCCGCCAGCCCGATGCGCTGCAGCTTGCCGGTGGCGCCCTTGGGGATCTCGGCCATGAAGAGGATCTTCTCGGGCACCTTGAAGTCGGCGACGCGGCCGCCGACGAAGGCCTGCAGTTCGCGCTCCGTGACGACAGCGCCTTCGCGCAGCACGACGACGGCCGCCACTTCTTCGCCGAGCTTGGGATGCGGCATGCCGAAGCACACCACCTGCGCCACCGCCGGGTGGTCCATCAGGATCTCGTCGACTTCGCGCGGGCTGACCTTCTCGCCGCCGCGGTTGATGAT
>JAGWTJ010000261.1 GCA_028869005.1 Burkholderiales bacterium
GGGATGTAGTAGTACATCATCCCGAGGAAGCCGGCGGTGAGGAAGAAGCCCACCGCGTTGTGGCCGTACCACCACTGCACCATCGCGTCCTGCACGCCGGCGTAGGCCGAGTACGACTTCATCGGCCACAGCGACACCGGCGTGGCGGCGCTGTTGACGATGTGCAGCAGCGCCACCGCCAGGATGTAGGCGCCGAAGAACCAGTTGGCGACGTAGATGTGCCGGACCTTGCGCGTGCCGATGGTGCCGAAGAAGACGACGGCGTAGCTGACCCAGACCACGGCGATCAGCAGGTCGATCGGCCACTCGAGCTCGGCGTACTCCTTGGCCTGCGTCATGCCCATCGGCAGCGTGATCGCCGCGGCGACGATGACGAGCTGCCAGCCGACGAAGGTGAACATCGCCAGGCCCGGCGCGAACAGGCGCGTCTGGCAGGTGCGCTGCACGACGTGGTAGCTGGTGGCGAACAGCGCCGAGCCGCCGAAGGCGAAGATCACCGCGTTGGTGTGCAGCGGCCGCAGACGGCCGTAACTGAGGAACGGGATGCCGAGGTTGAGCTCGGGCCAGGCCAGTTGCGCGGCGATGATCACGCCCACCAGCATGCCGACGACGCCCCACACCACGGCGGCCAGGGCAAAGAGCCGCACGACCGTGTCGCTGTACCTTGCGTTGCCCGCGACGGACGTGCCGCTTCGATCCTGGGCCATCGATCTACTCCTCGCTGCGAAAGCCGCGTTCGTGACGTGGCATTGTTCCGCCGACCCGGTTCGTTCCGGTTGACTGCAGTCAAGCGCCCGGGGGGGCGTCCGTCAGGATGCGCTCAGCTTCGTGTTCCAGGTCTTCGAACTGCCCGTGGTGCACGGCCCAGCCGAAGACGGCCACGACGAGCAGCACGAGCACGGCCGACAACGGTATCAGCAGGTACAGGATGTCCACGCGCGCCTCGTGCCATGTTGGCCGTATTGGCCGTTCAAGGCGACGGCGTGCGCAGCGGCACGGCCGCCGCCCGCATCGCGTTGAGCACGACGAACAGCGAACTGCAGGCCATGCCCAGCCCGGCGGCCCAGGGCGGCAACCAGCCCGCCAAGGCGAGCGGGATGCACAGCAGGTTGTAGCCCATCGCCCAGCCGAGGTTCTGGCGCACGATGCGCATGGCGCGCAACGCGCTGGCGCGTGCGAGCACGAGATCGGTGAGCCGACCGGAGGCGATCACGGCGTCGGCCTGCGCGCGCGCCACCAGCGCGCCCTGCCCCATCGCGAGCGAGACATCGGCGCGCGCCAGCACCGGCGCGTCGTTGATGCCGTCGCCCACCATCGCCACGCGCCGTCCGGCGCGCTGCGCCGCGGCCAGCGCGTCGAGCTTGGCCTCGGGCGTGGCACCGGCGACGACGTCGGCTATGCCCAGCCGCGCTGCCAGTGCGTGCGCGCGCTCAGCGCTGTCGCCGGACAGCAGCGTGACGCGCAGGCCGGCGCCGCGCAACGCGTGCACCGCTTCGGCGGCACCGTCGCGCAAGGCTTCGTCCAGCGCAAAGCCGGCGAGCGCGAGTCCGTCGACGCCGAGCACCACGCGCGCATCGGGCGGCACTCCGCGGCCCGCCCAGCCCGGCGCGCCCAGGCGCCACTCGCGGCCGTCGGAGTCACGGTACGACAGGCCGCAGCCGGGCAGTTCCTGCACCAAGCCGGCGGCGATCACGCCCATATCGTCAGGGCGGCTCGCGCATGCCGCGGCGATCACGCCTGTGCCGCCGGTCCCTGGCGCTGCGGTCGTCGCAGGCACGTCCTCGCCGGTGCCCTGCGCAGTCGCCGCTTCGACGATCGCACGTGCCACGGGATGCGTCGACCACGCCGCCAGGCGTGCGGCGCGGGCCAGCGCCGCGGACGCCTCCAGCTTCGGCGGCGCGCTGTCGGCGATGTGGACGGCGCCCACACGCAGTCGGTCCGCGGTAAGGGTGCCGGTCTTGTCGAAGAACACCTGCTCGACACGCGCCAGCGCCTCGATGGCGTCCAGGCGCTGCACCAGCACCCCGCAGCGCGCCCAGGCACGCGCCGCGGCGACGAGGGTGGCGGGTACAGCGAGCGACAGCGCGCAGGGGCAGGTGACGATCAGCACCGAGGTCGCGACCCACAGTGCGCGCGACGGATCGGTCGGCCACCACCACAGCGCGGCGCCGAGTGCGAGCAGCAGCACGACGGCGAGGAACGGGCCGGCGATGCGGTCGGCCACGCGCAGCGCCTCGGGCCGGCGCGCCAGCGCCTCGCGCATCAGCGCCGCGATCTGCTCCTGGCGCGTGTCGGCGCCGACGCGCAGCGCACGCAGCACGATCGGCGCGCCGAGGTTGATGCTGCCGGCCACCGCGTGCGCACCGGTGGCCTTGTCCACCGGGCGCGACTCGCCGGTGAGCAGCGCCTCGTCCACGCGCGTGGCGCCTGCCTCGACCACGCCGTCGGCGGGAAAGGCCTCGCCGACCGGCACGCGCACGCGGTCGCCGGGCGCGAGCGCTTCGATCGCGACGCGCTCGGTGAGCCCATCGGCGCGCAGGCGCCAGGCGTCGCGCGGCGCGGCATGGGCGAGGCGCTCGACGGCGTCGATCGCGCGATGGCGCGCGCGCGCTTCGAGCCAGCGCCCGGCGAGCAGGAAGCTGACGAACATCGTCAGCGAATCGAAGTAGACCTCGCGGCCGAACACGCCGCCGGGGTCGAAGGCGGCGCCGCTGGAGGCGACGAACGCGACCGCGATGCCGAGGGCAACCGGCACGTCCATGCCCAGCCGCCACGTGCGCAGCGAACGCCACGCGCCGACGAAGAACGGCGCCGCCGAGAACAGCAGCACCGGCAGCGTCAACGTCCACGCCGAGCGGTTGAGCAACTGCTCGAGGTCGGCGCCAAGCGCACCGGGCTCGGCGACGTAGATCGGTGTGGCCAGCATCATCACCTGCATGGCGCAGAACGCGGCGACGAACAGGCGCCACAGCCATTGCCGCTCCTCGGCCGCGCGCAGCGCGCGCGCGCCGGCCGCGGTGTCCGGCGCGGCGCCGTAGCCGGCGGCACGCACCGCGGCCACCAGCGCCGAGGGCTGCGTGCGCTCGGGGTCCCACAGCACGCGCACGCGCGACGCGGCGGCGTTGACGCGCGCCTCCACCACGCCCCCCACGGCGGCGAGCGCGGCCTCGATCTGCGGTGCGCAGGCCGCGCAATGCAGGCCCGACAGCTGCAGGGTCGATTCGGCCACCGGCGTCACGATCGCGCGCTCACAACAACGTGCTCACGAGGGCCGCCTGCACCAGCGCGCGCCGGTCGAGCGTGCCGTCGAGCAGCGCGAGCATCGGGTGGTCGTCGCGTGCCAGGCCGTCGAATACCGGCACCGACAGGCGCTGCTGCAAGGCCTGCGCGAAGCCGGCCGGCAGCGCCTCGCAATCGACCGCGTCGTAGAGATGCTCGATCAGGCGCGCCCTCTCGATGCCGGGCTGCGCCGGCTCGATGCGCGCCACGCGCGCGCCCAGGCGCGTGGCCGCTTCCGAGAACGCGTTGCCCGCGTCGCCCGCCGCGGCGCCGCACATGAGCGCGATGTTCTTGCCCAGCAGCGGCATCCCATCGACGCGCTGCAGGCTGCGCGCGGCGGCCAGCAAGGCACCGGCCGCCGCCAAGTCCAGCGGGGCCAGCGACAGCAGTTGGCGGTGCAGGGGCGCGTTCACGTGGCCGCCATCGTCGGACACCCGGGCCGGCGGCGTCTTGCGATGGCGCAAGGTGGCGCTGCCGCCGATCGCTCGTTTACCGACCGTTCACACAGCGTCACCCGTCGTTGCCGTGCCGTCGCGCGCCGGTGCGCCGGCGCTCGCAGACTGCTCCCCACACCAGCCGAGGAGCAACGCCCCATGAACACCAGCCCCGACGTCAAGGAAGCCGGCGCCGAACGCGAGCGCATCGCCGCCATGCTGGCCCTCGTGGCCGAGCGTGTGCCGCTGACCCGCCGCGTGGTGCATGCCGGCGAGACGGTCTATCGGGCCGGCGACGCCTGCAGCCAGCTGTTCGTCCTCAACACCGGCTGCTGCAAGATCGTCAACAGCGCCGCCGACGGCCGCGCCCAGGTCGTCGGCCTGCTGTTCCGCGGCGACTGGATCGGCTTCGACGGCATCGCCGGCGGCCGCTACCGCTGCGACGCGGTGGCGCTCGACACCGGCGAGGTCTGGGCCTTGCGCTACGACGCGCTGCTCGCGGCCTGCGCCGAGCACCCGGCGCTGATGGCGCTGCTGCACGCCGAGATGAGCCGCGTGATGGGCCGCGACCGCGACGCCCTGATGGCGCTGACCACGCTGCCGGCCGACGCCCGCGTGGCCGACTTCCTGCGCCTCGTGGCCGGCGCGCACGAGTGCCGCGGCCTGCGCAACGACCAGATCACGCTGCGCATGACGCGCGCCGAGATCGGCAACTACCTGGGCATGA
>JAGWTJ010000262.1 GCA_028869005.1 Burkholderiales bacterium
CGGCCACGCCGGCGGCACGCGACGTGGCGCCGGCACCGGCATCGGCGGCGTGCTCCTAGCGCACCGATCGCGTCGATCGTGCCGTCG
Source organism: Burkholderiales bacterium (assembly GCA_028869005.1). GTDB lineage: Bacteria > Pseudomonadota > Gammaproteobacteria > Burkholderiales > Burkholderiaceae_C > Rubrivivax. The sequence goes on from JAGWTJ010000262.1 coordinate 88, forward strand.
CACCACCCTCGGGAACCCACGCATGCCCTTCCACGCCCGGCGCCGCGCACTGCGGGCGCTGCGCCACGCCTTGCTGCGGCTCGACACGCCGTGGCGACATCTGGTGGCGGCCGCCGTCGTCGGCGTGCTCGGCGGGCTGACGGTGGCGGCGTTTCGCGCCACGCTGTATGCGCTCGAGGCGCTGTTCGTCCGTGCGCAAGACGGCCATCTGGTGGCCGCCGCCGAGATGCTGCCGGCCCCGGTGCGCGTGCTGGCCCCGTTCTTCGGCGCGCTGGGGGCAGGCCTGCTGCTGTGGCTGGCGGCTCGCAGCGGCTCCGGCACGGGCGCCGCCGCGCCGCGCGTCAGCGGCGACTACATCGAGGCGGTGGCCATCGGCAACGGCCGCCTCGACCTGCGCGGCGGGCTGCTCAAGGTGGCCGCGTCGATGCTCGTCGTGAGCACCGGTGGCGCGGTCGGACGCGAAGGCGCCATGGTGCTGCTGGCGGCGATGTTCGCCTCGCTGCTGGGGCGCGCTTTAGGCGGCGTCGCCAACCTGCGGCTGATGGTGAGCTGCGGCGCCGCGGCCGGGCTCGCTTCGGCCTACCACGCGCCGCTGGCCGGCGCCGTCTTCGTCGCCGAGATCCTGCTCGGCTCGCTCGCCCTGTCGCAACTCGGCCCGGTGGTGGTGTCGGCGGTGGTGGCCTTCGGCGTCACGGTCTCGCTCGGTCAGCGCTCGGTGCTGTTCCCGGTGGCGGGCATCGGAGCACCCGACGCGATCCAGGTCGTGCTGTTGCTGTTGCTCGGCCTCGTCGGCGGCGCTTTGGGTGCCGCGCTGCTGCGCTGGCTGCGTGCCGCGCGCTCGCTGTTCAGGCGCTCGGGGCTGCCGGTGCCGGCGGCTTTCGCGCTGGGCGGCCTGCTGGTCGGCCTGCTGTCGCTGTGGCGCCCGGAAGTCTGGGGCAACGGCTACAGCGGCATTCAGCAGCAACTGACAGGCACCGAGGGCTGGCGCGTGATCGCGCTCGTGCTCGCCTGCAAACTGCTCGCCATCGCCGCCACCACCGGATCGGGCGCGCCGGGCGGCGTGTTCACGCCGACGCTGTTCGCCGGCGCGGCCGCCGGCGCGCTGGCGGCGGCGGCGCTGGCCGCGCTCGGCGTGACGACGACACCCGAGCCGATGTACGCCGTGGTCGGCATGGGCGTGCTGCTGGCGGCGACCACCCACGCGCCGGTGATGGCGGCGCTGATGGTGTTCGAGATGACCGGCCAGTATGCGCTGCTGCCGATGCTGCTGCCGGCCTGCGTGCTGGCGACGCTGGTGTCGCGGCGCCTCGAGCCGCTGTCGGTCTACGGGCTGCTCGGCCCGGGCGAACTGGGCGACCGGCCGCGCTCGGGCTGAGCGCGGGCTGAGCGCGACCGGGCCTGGCCGCGCCTGCGGCGTGCCGCGGCCGATGCCGCCCGGCGCGAGGCGCGCTCGCGCCCATATCGCCAGCATTGCGATCGAGCCAGGCGCAGGACCGCCGCAGGTGTCGTCCAGTAGACTGCGGCGCGCGCAACGATCCGGGTTTCGGCTCTTGCGGATTCGCTGAAATACGCATACGATGTACCCATTTTAGGACGCCCATGCAGCCACCGCTCGCTCCCCCCGAGACCGCGCCGCTGGAGCGTGCGCTGGAGCGGCCGTACCAGCACGGTTTCGTCACCGACATCGAAAGCGATGCGCTGCCGCCCGGGCTCGACGCCGACACGGTGCGCGAGATTTCGCGCCGCAAGCGCGAACCCGAGTTCCTGCTGAAGTGGCGCCTGGCGGCGTTCGAGCGCTGGTCCAAGATGCCTTTGCCCGAATGGGCGCGCCTGAACATCGCGCCGGTGGACTTCCAGGCACAGAGCTACTACTCGGCGCCGAAGTCGCTGGCCGCCGCGAAGGATGCTCCGAAGAGCCTCGACGAGGTCGATCCCAAGCTGCTCGAGACCTACGAGAAGCTCGGCGTGCCGCTGCACGAGCGCGCCAAGCTGGCCGGGGTGGCGGTGGATGCGGTGTTCGATTCGGTTTCGGTGGGCACCACGTTCCGCGAGCAGCTGGCTGAAGTCGGCGTCATCTTCTGCTCGTTTTCGCACGCCGTCGCCAACCACCCCGAGCTGATCGAGCGCTACCTCGGCACCGTGGTGCCGCAGGGCGACAACTTCTACGCGGCGCTGAACTCGGCGGTGTTCTCCGACGGTTCCTTCGTCTACATCCCGGCCGGCGTGCGCTGCCCGATGGAACTGTCGTCGTACTTCCGCATCAACGCGGCCAACACCGGGCAGTTCGAGCGCACGCTGATCATCGCCGAGCCCGGCAGCCACGTGAGCTACCTCGAAGGCTGCACCGCGCCGCAGCGCGACGAACACCAGCTGCACGCGGCGGTGGTCGAGCTGATCGCGCACGAAGACGCGCACATCAAGTATTCGACGGTGCAGAACTGGTACCCCGGCGACGAGCAGGGGCGCGGCGGCATCTACAACTTCGTCACCAAGCGCGGGCTGTGCGCGGGCAAGCGTTCGCACATCGCATGGACGCAGGTCGAGACCGGCTCGGCCATCACCTGGAAGTACCCGAGCGTGGTGCTGCGCGGCGACGACTCGCGCGGCGAGTTCTATTCGGTCGCCGTCACCAACCACTACCAGCAGGCCGACACCGGCACCAAGATGATCCATCTTGGCCGCAACACCAAGAGCCGGATCGTCTCCAAGGGCATCAGCGCGGGCCGCTCGCACAACAGCTACCGCGGCCTGGTGCGGGTGGCGCCGACGGCGGCCGGCGCGCACAACCACACGCAGTGCGATTCGCTGCTCATCGGCGGCGACTGCGGCGCGCACACCTTCCCCTACGTCGACACCGCCCGCAGCGACGCCGTCGTCGAGCACGAGGCGACGACGACGCGCATCTCCGAGGAGCGGCTGTTCTACTGCCAGCAGCGCGGCATCGCGGCCGAAGAGGCCACGGCGCTCATCGTCGGCGGCTTCTGCCAGGCCGTGCTCGACGAGCTGCCGATGGAGTTCGCGCTCGAGGCCAAGGCACTGCTCGCGGTGTCGCTCGAAGGCGCCGTCGGCTAGCACTAAAAAAACGACGATCGAAACCACGAGACACCGAGTCCCATGACTTCCACCGAACCCCTGCTGAAGGTCGATGCGCTGCGCGTCGACGTGGGTGAGCGCAACGTGCTCAAGTCCGTCTCGCTCGCCGTCGATCCCGGCCAGCTGCTGGTGCTGATGGGGGCCAACGGCAGCGGCAAGAGCACGCTCGGCCTGACGCTGGCCGGCCATCCGCGCTATCGCGTCAGCGGCGGCAGCGCAAGCTTCGCCGGCGGCGACCTGCTGGCGATGGCGCCGGAGGAGCGCGCACGCGCGGGCCTGTTCGTGTCGTTCCAGGCGCCGCCCGAGATCCCGGGCGTGAAGAACAACCTCTTCATCCGCACCGCGCTCAACGCGGTGCGCGGGGCACGCGGCGAAGCGCCGCTCGACGCCTTCGACTTCCTCGAGGAGGCGCGCGCCGCGGCGCGCCATCTCGGCCTGCCCGACGCGATGCTCGGTCGGCCGGTCAACGACGGCTTCTCCGGCGGCGAGCGCAAGCGCAACGAACTGCTGCAGCTCTCCCTGCTGGCGCCGCGTCTGGCGGTTCTGGACGAAGCCGATTCCGGCATGGACGTCGACGGCGTGCGCGCGCTGGTCGCGCTGGTGCGCGATCTGCGCGCCGCCGGTTCGGCCTTCATCGTCGTCTCGCACTACCAGCAGCTGATCGAGTCGCTCGAACCCGACGCGGTGCTGCGCCTCGACCAGGGCTGCATCGCCGAGACCGGCGACCTCACGCTGGCCGCGCAGATCGCGCGCACCGGTTTCGTCCGTGCCGCAGCGTCGCAGGGGGCCTGAGGCGATGGACCAGGCCCGCGCCGACATCCTGGCGGCCCGCCAGCACCTCGAGGCGCGCGGCTGGGTCGCGCGCAACGCCGAGGACTTCAGGCACCAGCCGCCGCCGGCTGCCGGCGTCTGGCTCGGCAGCGAGAGCGCCGGCGCGCCCGCCGCCTGCGAAGCGCCCGCGCTGGCCGGCGTCGGCTGGACGCTGCTGCCGATCGGCGAAGGCCGCCAGGGCCAGGTCGATGCGCGCTGGCTCGACGCCGCCGACGCCAGTCAGCGCGCCGAGTTGCTGGCCGGGCTGCCGGCGCCCGGCGCCGCGCTCGATGGCGCAGCCGACGACGCCGCACCGTTCGCGTGGGCGCACCGCGCGCTGTGCCGGCATGGCTTGCGGCTGCGGGTCGGCGGCGAGCCCGGCCGCGGCGGCGAGCGCACGGTGGCGCTGGCGCTGCGCCACCAGCC
>JAGWTJ010000263.1 GCA_028869005.1 Burkholderiales bacterium
GGGCAGCTGGTTGGCCTGGGCCACCATCGTGTTGCCGGCCTGCTGCAGGATCTGCGCGCGGCTCAGGTTGGCGGTTTCCTGGGCGAAGTCGGCATCCATGATGCGGCTGCGCGACGCGCTCTGGTTTTCCACCGCCACCTGCAGGTTGGAGATCACGGCATCGAAGCGGTTCTGCGAGGCGCCGAGCGTGGCGCGCTCGCCGTTGACCTTGTCCAGGGCCGTGTCGATGTTGGTGATGACCGTGTCGATGGCGGTGCCGACGGCGGTGTTGTCGATGACGGCGCGGCCGGTGCCGGCGTTGTCGGTGCCGGCGACGGTCGTGATCGTCGTGTCCGTCGTCATGTCCGTCGTCGTGATGTCGATGCGGTCATTGGCCGTCGTGTTGGCGCCGACCTGGAAGGTCTGGGTGCCCGCGGCGGACGTGGCCAGCACGGCCTTGCCGTTGAAGGTGGTGCCGCCCAGCACGCGCTGGATTTCCTTGGCCAGCTCGCCGAACTCCTTGTCCAGCGAATCCTTGTCGCTGGCCGAGTTGGTGGCGTTGGACGACTGCACCGCCAGCTCGCGCATGCGCTGCAGGGCGTCGGCCACCTTGCCCATCGAGCCTTCGGCGGTCTGGGCCATCGAGATGCCGTCGTTGGCATTGCGCACTGCCGCGTTCATGCCACGCACCTGCGTGTTCATGCGCTCGGCGATGGCCAGGCCGGCGGCGTCGTCCTTGGCGCTGTTGACGCGCAGGCCCGAGCTCAGCCGCTGCATCGATGTGGCCAGCGAGGACTGGCTCGCGTTCAGGTTGCGCTGGGCGTTGAGCGAGACCAGGTTGGTGTTGATCGTCTGGGGCACGGCGGTTCTCCAAGCGGTTGGAATCGGTCGACGGCGTTTCGTGCCGCCAATCGACCGAAGCGCTGGATCGAAAGCTTAGAGGCCGGCTGGCGCCGTCGTTCGAACGAAATGAGGCGGCAGGGGACGGCAATTCGCCGCCTCGAGCGGGTGCGGCCGCAGCGACGGGCAGGGCGATGAGCACGCGCCGACGCGCCAAGAACAAAGGGCCCGCCGTTGCCGGTGGGCCCTTCGACAGTGCGCGCCGCGCGGCGCGCCCACAAGATCACTTGAGCAGCGACAGCACCATCTGCGGCAGCTGGTTGGCCTGCGCCACCATCGCGTTGCCGGCCTGGTGCAGGATCTGCGCACGCGACAGGTTGGCCGTCTCGCTCGCGTAGTCGGCATCGGTGATGCGGCTGGAGGCGGCGGTCATGTTCTCGATGCCGGTCTGCAGGTTGGAGATGACGTTATCGAAGCGGTTCTCCACGGCGCCGTAGGTGGCGCGCTGCGAGTTGACGGCGCCGAGCGCGGCGTCGATGCCGGCGATCGCCGCCTGCGCGCCGGTCACCGTACTGACGCTCATGGTCGGTGCGCCGGTACCGGACAGGATCGCGTTGCCGAGCACAGCGGTGAGGCTGGCGTTGCTCGCCCAGTCGAAGCCCGCGACGGAGATCTGATCGATCGTGCTGCTGTTGTTGGCGCCGATCTGGTAGGTCGACGCCGCGCTCGAGGCCAGCACGTTGATGCCGTTGAACTGCGTGCCGCCCAGCGTGCGCGTGGCTTCCTGCGCCAGTTGCACGAATTCCTGGTTCAGGCTGCCGGCGTCGGTGCTGTTGTTGGTGCCGTTGGCAGCCTGCACGGCGAGCTCGCGCATGCGCTGGAACAGGTTGGACACGCTGCCCAGCGCGCCATCGGCCGTCTGCGACAGCGAGATCGCGTCGTTGGCGTTGCGCGCGGCCACCGTCATGCCCCGCGTCTGCGCTTGCATGCGCTGGGAGATGGCGAGGCCGGCGGCGTCGTCCTTGGCGCTGTTGATGCGCAGGCCCGAGCTCAGGCGCTGCATCGAGACGGCGAGCGCGGACTGGCTGTTGTTCAGTTGCCGCTGGGCGTTGATGGACACCAGGTTGGTGTTGATGGTTTGAGCCATGTAGGATCTCCTAACGTTGACTGAATCCAGGCCGAGGCCCGGCGGTTACGGCTTTCAACGGCGAGAGTCGGCGCCGCTTGGCCTGCATCCGGCGCTTCGGGCCTTGCGGCCCTGGGCACCTGATCTCCGCCTTGGTGCGGCCGGCGGTCCGGAAGGGGTGTCCGGGCCATCGGCCGCCTTGCGGCGGGGCAACGCGGAAGATGCAAAAGCGCGTTGAGCCGGTTTTCGGTTTCCATCGCCGCGCCTTTAGCGGTTCGTGAGGTCGCCGCGGCCCTGGCGGTCTGCGCGCACGCACGGGATCGGCAGTTGCGCTCGCGCGAACAGGGGGTCTTGCGTGGCGCATTTCTCGCAAGCGGCGGCAAGCGGCGGGACTCGGCGGCAAGACGCGGCGGAACTGGCGGACTCCGGCGGCGCTGTTTCACCGGCCCGAAGGCCGGCGCATTCCTAGACTGACGCGACCGCTAGTCACCGCGCACGCCCGCGGCCGTCCGGCCGACATCGCGCAGCGCCGTGCCGACGCCTTCTGCCGGAGTCCCGCTCATGCATGCCCGTCCGCAATCATCCGCACCCTCCTCGGCGCGCCACGCGCGTGCCTTCCGGCACTGGCAGCACGGGGTCGAGTTCAAGGGCCGCGGCATGGACGAGCGGGCGATCGACGAATTCCGCAAGGCGGTGCAGCTCGACCCGGGCGACAGCGTCTACTGGCTCAACCTCGCGCACTCGGCGGCCCGGCTGGCGCGGCACGATGTCGCGCTGGCGGCGGCACAGCGCGCCGTCGCCATCGACCCGGCGGCGGCGGCTCCGGCCTGCGAGATTTCCGCCGAGCAACTGCTGCGCTCGCACCGCTACCAGGAGACGATCGCACTGATCGACGCGCTGCCGGCCGATCTCGTGCGAAGCCGCGATCTTCATCTGTTGCATGTCACCGCGTTGCTCGGCGCCGGCCGCAAGCAGCGCGCCGTGGAAGCGGCGATGGCGGCGATCGGCGCCGATCTGGCGCACCCGCGCAGTCACTACCTGCTGGGCTGCGCGCTGTCGGACCTGCAGTTCTTCGAAGAGGCGGCCGAAGCCTTTCGCACCGCGTGGATCCTGGACCCGACGCTGCTCGAGGCGCTCGAGATGAGCGTGCACCGGCGCCAGCACGCTTGCCGATGGGAAGGCTTCGACGCCGACGTGCAGGCCATCGAGCGCGCCTACGCCGGTACCACGCCCAAGCGCAGCGTGCCGTTCGCCCTGATGGCGATGCCGGTCGGCCCCGGCACGCAGCGCGCCGCGGCCGCGGTGCATGCGCGGCTCTTCGCGGCCCGCCCCGCAGGCCGCGCGCGCGCCACGCCGCGCCGCGTGCGCGCCAGCGGCCGGCTGCGCATCGGCTACCTGTCGAACGACTTCGCGCGCCACGCGACGACGCAGCTGATGATCGAGATGCTCGAGCGTCACGACCGCGATGCTTTCGAAGTGGTGCTCTATTCGCACGCCGACGACGACGGCACGACTATGCGAAGGCGCGTCGAGGCCGCGTGCAGCCGCTTCGTCGACATCTCGCGCCTCGACGACGAGCGCGCGGCAGCCAGGATCCGCGACGACGGCATCGACATCCTGGTCGACCTCAAGGGCTACACCACGGGGGCACGCAACGGCATCGTCGGCCGCCGTCCGGCGCCGCTGCAGGTGGGCTTTCTCGGCTACCCAGGCACCTGCGGCGGCGACTTCCTCGACTATTTCATCGGCGACCCGGTGACGACGCCGGCCGCGATGGCGCCGCACTTCTGCGAGAAGCTGGCGCAGATGCCGCACTGCTACCAGCCCAACGACGGCACACGTGCGCTGCCGCCGGCGGCCAGCCGCGGCTCGCTCGGCCTGCCCGAGGACGCGTTCGTGATGTGCTCGTTCAACCAGGCCTACAAGATCACGCCCGCCGTCTTCGACACCTGGTGCGCGCTGCTGCGCGACATCCCGGGCAGCGTGCTGTGGCTGATGCCGAACAGCGCCCAGGCGACGCGCAACCTCACGCGCGAAGCCGGGGCACGCGGCGTCGAGCCGGGTCGATTGCTGTTCGCGCCGCCGCTGCCGCTCGAGCAGCATCTGGCGCGGCTGCAGGCGGCCGATGTCTTCGTCGACACCACGCCGTGCTCGGCGCACACGACGGCCAGCGATGCGCTATGGGCGGGATTGCCGCTGGTGACGGTGTGCGGCGACACCTTCGCCGCGCGCGTCGCCGCAAGCCTGCTCACCGTGCAGGGCGTGCCCGAGCTCGTCGCCGCCGACCTGTCCCAGTACGCGGACATCGTGCGCGCGCTGGCCGCCGATCGCGCCCGGCTGGTCGCGCTGCGCGAGCGCCTCGTGCGCGCGCGGCGCGAGGGGCCGCTGTTCGACGGTGCGCGCTTCGCGCGCGACCTCGAGGCGCTGTACCTGCGCATGGCCGAGCGTG
>JAGWTJ010000264.1 GCA_028869005.1 Burkholderiales bacterium
GCCGAGGGCCAGCGCGAGGCGCTGAAGAAATACACGCTCGACCTCACCGAGCGCGCGCGGCAAGGCAAGCTCGACCCGGTGATCGGCCGCGACGACGAGATCCGTCGCACGATCCAGGTGCTGCAGCGGCGCACCAAGAACAACCCCGTGCTGATCGGCGAGCCGGGCGTCGGCAAGACCGCCATCGTCGAGGGCCTGGCGCAGCGCATCGTCAACGGCGAGGTGCCCGATTCGCTGAAGGACAAGCGCGTGCTGGTGCTCGACATGGCGGGTCTGCTCGCCGGCGCCAAGTACCGCGGCGAGTTCGAGGAGCGACTCAAGGCCGTGCTCAAGGAAGTGGCCGCCGACGAAGGCCGCATCATCCTCTTCATCGACGAGCTGCACACGATGGTCGGCGCCGGCAAGGCCGAGGGCGCCATCGACGCCGGCAACATGCTCAAGCCCGCTCTGGCGCGCGGCGAGCTGCACTGCATCGGCGCCACCACGCTCGACGAATACCGCAAGTACGTCGAGAAGGACGCCGCGCTCGAGCGGCGCTTCCAGAAGGTGCTGGTCGACGAGCCGAGCGTCGAGGCCACGGTGGCCATCCTGCGCGGCCTGCAGGAGAAGTACGAGGTGCACCACGGCGTCGAGATCACCGACCCGGCGATCGTCGCCGCCGCCGAGCTCAGCCACCGCTACATCACCGACCGCTTCCTGCCCGACAAGGCGATCGACCTGATCGACGAGGCGGCGGCCAAGATCAAGATCGAGATCGACTCCAAGCCCGAGGCGATGGACAAGCTCGACCGCCGCCTGATCCAGCTCAAGATCGAGCGCGAGGCGGTGAAGAAGGAGAAGGACGAGGCGTCGATCAAGCGCCTCGGCCTGATCGAGGAGGAGATCGCCAAGCTCGAGCGCGAGTACGCCGACCTCGACGAGATCTGGAAGAGCGAGAAGGCCACGGCGCAGGGCAGCGCGCAGGTCAAGGAGGAGATCGACCGCATCCGCCACCAGATCGACGAGCTCAAGCGCAAGGGCGATTTCAACAAGGTGGCCGAGCTGCAATACGGCAAGCTGCCCGAGCTCGAGAAGAGGCTGAAGGAGGCGCAGGCCAAGGAGAGCGGCAAGAAGGGCACCGGCAAGCCGCAGCTGCTGCGCACGATGGTCGGCGCCGAGGAGATCGCCGAGGTGGTGTCACGTGCCACCGGCATCCCCGTGTCCAAGCTGATGCAGGGCGAGCGCGACAAGCTGCTGCACATGGAGGCCCGGCTGCACGAGCGCGTGGTCGGCCAGGACGAGGCCATCACCGCGGTCGCCGACGCCATCCGCCGCAGCCGCGCGGGTCTGAGCGACCCGAACCGGCCGCTCGGCTCGTTCCTCTTCCTCGGTCCCACGGGTGTCGGCAAGACCGAGCTGTGCAAGGCGCTGGCCGGCTTCCTGTTCGACAGCGACGATCACATGATCCGCATCGACATGAGCGAGTTCATGGAGAAGCACTCGGTGAGCCGCCTGATCGGCGCGCCGCCCGGCTACGTCGGCTACGACGAGGGCGGCTATCTGACCGAGGCGGTGCGCCGCAAGCCCTACAGCGTGCTGCTGCTCGACGAGGTGGAGAAGGCGCACCCCGACGTCTTCAACGTGCTGCTGCAGGTGCTCGACGACGGGCGCCTCACCGACGGCCAGGGCCGCACCGTGGACTTCAAGAACACGGTGATCGTGATGACCAGCAACCTCGGCAGCCACCTCATCATGCAGATGGCCGGCCAGCCGTCGGCCGACATCCGCGACGCGGTGTGGGTCGAGGTCAAGCAGCACTTCCGCCCCGAGTTCCTCAACCGCATCGACGAGACGGTGGTGTTCCATGCGCTCGACGCCAAGCACATCGAGGCGATCGCCAGGATCCAGCTCGCGCAGCTCGACCGGCGGCTCGAGAAGATGGAGATGAAGCTCGTCGTCTCGCCGGCGGCGTTGGCCGAACTGGCCAAGGTCGGTTTCGATCCGGTGTTCGGCGCGCGCCCGCTCAAGCGCGCGATCCAGCAGCGCATCGAGAACCCGGTGAGCAAGCTCATCCTGCAGGGCCGCTTCGGGCCCAACGACGTGATCCCGGTCGACGTGGTGAAGGGCGAGTTCAGCTTCGAGCGCGTGGTGCACTGATCGGGCCGCGCCGGCCGGCGCCCGGCCGGCTCGCCACGCGCCGGCGCCGTCAGGCCGGCGGCTCGATGCGCTCGAGCTGCATGCGCGCCAGCGTCAGGTTGCCGCTGCTGCCGGCCAGCACCAAGTGCAGCGCCACGCCTGGGTGGCCCGGCACCGGGCGCAGCAGCAGATGGTGGCTCGCGGTGCTGACGGCGAGATCCTGGTGGCCGGAGCCGATGCCCAGCGCACGCGCCGAGTCGGCCACGGCCGCCAGCATCGCCGTGCCCTGCTGGGCCAGGCGATCGGCCGACGGCGGACCGCCCGACGAGGCCAGCGGCTGCATCGAGTGGATGTCGAACACGCAGGCGGCCACCGCGCCCTTGATGGCCATGCAGCGCTCGGCATAGGACTGCCAGCGCGTGCCGCCCGGTGTCGGCATCGCGCGCGGTGCGCTCGCGGCTGCCGGCCGGGCCACCGGCGCGCCGGCCGGTGCCAGCGGCATCGGCTCGGTGGACGCCTCGGACCACGGTACCGGCGGCTTGGGCACTGCGCGCGCGAGATCGGTTTCCAGCGTCTGGCCGGCTCCGCTCTTGGCGTTCAGACGGTTCCAGGTGCCGCCGACGAAATTCCAGATCTGCTTGGGCTTGACGGCCTGCGGCGTGATGTGGATCGACAACGCCGTGCCGGCCGACAACTGGGTGCCCTGGGCGGCCAGCGTGCCGCCGGCGCCGAGCGGCACGAGCAGCAATTCGCGATTCGGCCAGGGCCCGCGCACGATGGCGTCGCGCAGCGGCGCGAGCGCCGAGGTCAGCGTGGGCGCGGGCAGATCGCCGACCAGCAACACGCCGAGCCGGCTCCAGCCCAGCAGCGTCTTGGCCAGCGCCTGGCGCGACGCGCCGTCGCTCGTGATGTCGGTCGAGTACAGGCGCACGGGCGTGCCGTCGCCGAGCGGAACCTCGACGAACTGCAGCACCGCGAGCGCCACGCCGTGGCCCTGGCGGCGCACCATCAGGCGTTGCACGCGCGCACCGGAGGCGCCGGCCAGGCTGGCGAGCAGCCGCAGCGACGCGCTGGTGCCGACGTCGTGCACGGCGATGAACACCGGCGCATGCTGCTCGAACTCGCGCTGCAGCGAATTGGCGGCGTCGCCGGAGACGAACAACTCCACCTGGTCGTCGGCGATGCGACGCCCGACGTCGTGGCGGCCCTGGCCGAGATAGGCGTCGCGGTCGGCGACGATCTGCGTGGCGGGCGCGGCGAGTTCGCCGCGCGTGGGCATGCGGCGTGTGTCCTGCCAGGGGCTGTCGTCGCGAGGCCGGGTCATGTCGATGCTCCTGGCGGAGGTGCCGCTCGCGCGCACGGTGGATCGGTAGGCCGGCTGATCATAGGTTCTCATCGCGCGTTCCGCAGCGTGGGTGCCCGGCTCCGTTCGTAGAATGGGCGCAATCGCGTCAACTTCGGCATACGCCGCCTCATCTTGAGTGCTACCGAATCGAGCCGTGCGGCGCCGGTGGTCGTTTGCGGTGCCGGTCTGGCCGGTCTCGCGGTCGCCCTGCACCTGGCCGACCACGCGCCCGTGGTCGTGCTCGCCAAGCGCGGGCTCGACGAGAGCGCCACGTCCTGGGCGCAGGGCGGCATCGTCGGCGTGCTGGGACGCGACGACAGCATCGAGTCGCACGTGCACGACACGCAGGACGCCGGTGCCGGCCTGGTCGACGAGCACACCGCGCGCTTCATCGCCGAGCACAGCAAGGACGCGGTGCGCTGGCTGGTCGAGCTCGGCGTGCGCTTCTCGCCCGACCCGGCCGGGCCGCTCGGCCTGCACCTGACGCGCGAGGGCGGCCACGCCGTGCGCCGCATCGCGCACGCGGCCGACGCCACCGGGCGCGCCATCCAGGAGGCGGCGCTGGCGCGCGCGCGCGCTCATCCCAACATCCGGCTGCTCGAGCGCTGGATGGCCGTCGACCTGATCACGCCGCGGCATCTGCGGCGCGACGAAGCGCCGCGCTGCTATGGCGTGTACGCGCTCGACATCGAGCGCCGCCGCGTCGAGACGCTGCCGGCGGCGGCCGTCGTGCTCGCCACCGGCGGCGTCGGCAAGGTCTACCGCTACACGAGCAACCCCGACACCGCCACCGGCGACGGCATCGCGATGGCCTGGCGTGCCGGCTGCCGCGTCGGCAACATGGAGTTCATCCAGTTTCACCCGACCTGCCTGTACCACCCGCAGGAGCGCAGCTTCCTCATCACCGAGGCG
>JAGWTJ010000265.1 GCA_028869005.1 Burkholderiales bacterium
CCGGCGCGCCTGATGCCGGGCATCCGCTCGCCGCTGGTCGACCGCGCCGGCGCGCCGCTGGCGCCGGGCGCGATCGACATGTGGATCGTGCGCGAGAACACCGAAGGCGAGTACTCGAGCGTCGGCGGCCGCATGTACGAGGGCAGCGAACGCGAGATCGTGATGCAGCAGACCATCATGTCGCGCGTCGGCGTCGACCGGGTGCTCGAGTTCGCGTTCGAGCTCGCTGCCGCACGCCCGCGGCGCAAGCTCACGTCGGCCACCAAGAGCAACGGCATCGCCATCACGATGCCATACTGGGACGAGCGCGTCGAGGCGATGGCCAGGCGCTGGCCGCAGGTGGCGGTGGACCGCTTTCACATCGACATCCTGTGCGCGCACTTCGTGCAGCGGCCGCAGCAGTTCGACGTCGTCGTCGCGAGCAACCTGTTCGGCGACATCCTGTCCGACCTGGGACCGGCCTGCACCGGCACGATCGGCATCGCGCCTTCGGCCAACCTCAACCCGACGCGCGCGTGGCCGAGCCTGTTCGAGCCGGTGCACGGTTCGGCGCCCGACATCGCAGGCCTCGGCCTGGCCAACCCGATCGGACAGGTGTGGAGCGCGGCGATGATGCTCGACTTCCTGGGCCACCGCGACGCGCACGACGCGGTGCTGGCGGCCGTCGAGTCGTTGCTCGCCGACGCCCAAGCGCCGCGCACCCCCGACATCGGCGGCCGGGCCGCCACCGGCGATGTCGGCCGCGCACTCGCGCAAGCCGTGCAGGTCGTGTAAGTCGCGCAAGTCGCGCAAGTCGTGCAATTTGCGCAACTCGCGCGCGTCGTGCCGTCGTGCAACAGGGTGCCGCAAGCCACGGTGCTGCGCCTAGAATCGCGCCTCCCGCTTGACGCCCCGCGAACGGCCACGCTCTAATGCCTTCACCGTCTGGCCGTCGTCCTGTCGAGCGCGTCTGGCCCTGATCCAACCATCCACCCGGACCGAACACCGAGACATCTCGAGAGGGGGTAGCGTCGTGAACAAGAGTGAACTGATCGAGCACATCGCCACGCAGGCCGACATCTCCAAGGCTGCGGCGGGACGCGCGCTCGACGCCGTCGTCAATGGCGTCAGGACGACGCTGAAGAAGGGCGGCACGGTCACCATCACCGGCTTCGGCACGTTCGCGGCGAGCAAGCGCGCGGCGCGCACCGGGCGCAACCCGCGCACCGGCGCGGCGATCAAGATCAAGGCTGCGAAGGTGGCCAAGTTCAAGCCCGGCAAGGCATTGCGCGACGGCATCAAGTAGTCCCGACGCGCGCACCTGCGCGACGCCATGGCGTGGCGCGGGGCGACACACCGGGTGCTTAGCTCAGCCGGTAGAGCGGCGCCCTTACAAGGCGTAGGTCGGCGGTTCGAACCCGTCAGCACCCACCACCCGCGCACTACAATCGGCCGCTCTTCCCGGCCGGCGCGCGCAGCGTGCGGCGGGCCGCAACGCCCGCACGCGCCTTTGCACCGGCACGCGAGCCGAACTGCGGTTCGCTTTTTTTCGTCCCGGCCCGGCGCTTTCCGCCGGCCGTCCGAGGGTGATCCGATGTTCGATTTCGTCCGCAACCACTCCAAGCTCACGCTGGCCTTCCTGCTGCTGCTGATCATCCCGTCGTTCGTCTTCTTCGGCATCGAGGGCTACTCGCGCTTCACCAGCGGTGCGCACGAGACGGTGGCCAAGGTCGGCGGCCAGGCCATCACGCGCGCCGAGTGGGATCAGGCGCAGCAGCGCCTGCTCGAACGAGTGCGCCGCCAGCCCGGCGCCGACGCCGCGCAGTTCGACACGCCCGCCGCGCGCATGCAGACGCTCGAAGCGATGCTGCGCGACCGCACGCTGCTCGCCGCGGCGCAGGACGAGCACCTCGCGCCGTCCGATGCGCGGCTGCAGCGCCTGTTCACCACCGACCCGCAGTTCGCCGGACTGCGCAACGCCGACGGCTCGGTGAACAAGGACCTCCTGGCGCTGCAGGGCATGAGCTCGGAGATGTTCGCCGCGCAATTGCGTCAGGACTACGCCATGCGCCAGGTGCTCGGGGGCGTCGAGAACTCGACGCTGGCGCCGGCCACCGACAGCACGCGCGCGCTCGACGCCTTGCTGCAGCGACGCGAGATCCAGCTGCAGCGCTTCGAGCCGGCCGCCTACCGCGCCAAGGTGGCACCGAGCGATGCCGACATCGAGGCCTACTACAAGTCACACGAGACGCAGTTCCGTGCGCCCGAGCAGGCGCAGATCGACTACGTCGTGCTCGACTTCGACGCGCTCGGCAAGGGTCTCGCGGTGAGCGAGGCCGACGCGCGCGCGTTCTACGATGCCAACGCCGCGCGCTTCACGCTGCCCGAGGAGCGCCACGCCAGCCACATCCTGGTCAAGGTCGACAAGGACGCGCCGGCCACCGAGCGCGCCAAGGCCAAGGCCAAGGCCGAGTCGCTGCTCGAGCAGGCGCGCAGGAACCCGGCCGACTTCGCCGAGCTGGCAAAGAAGAACTCCGACGATGCCGGCTCGGCGGCCAACGGCGGCGATCTCGGCTGGTTCGGCCGCGGCTCGATGGTCAAGCCGTTCGAGGACGCCGTGTTCGGCCTCAAGCCCGGCGAGCTGAGCGGCCTCGTGCAGAGCGACTTCGGCTATCACATCATCAAGCTCACCGGCGTGCGCGGCGGCGAGCGTCAGCCCTTCGAGCAGGCCAGGGGCGAGATCGAAGCCCAGCTGCGCAAGGCGCAGCTCGCCAAGCGCTGGCCCGAAGCGGCCGAGCAGTTCACCAACATGGCCTACGAGCAGCCCGACAGCCTCCAGCCGCTGGTCGATAAGTTCAAGCTCGCCAAGCGCAGCGCCACCGTGACGCGACAGCCGGCGCCCGGCGCCAGCGGCGCGCTGGCGTCGAACAAGCTGCTCGACGCCGTGTTCTCGGCCGATGCCCTGCGCAACAAGCGCAACACCGACGCCATCGAAGTCGGCCCGAACCAGTTGGCGACGGCGCACGTCGTGAACTACCAACCGGCGCGCACGCTCGCGCTGGCCGAGGTGCGGGACCGCGTGCGCGACAGCGTCGTCGTCGCACAGGCAGCGGCGCTGGCGCGCAAGGACGGCGAGGCGCGCGTTGCCGCGCTGCGTGCCGCGCCCGCCGAGACGCTGCCCGACACCAAGGTGGTGTCGCGCGTACAGCCGGCCGGCGTGCCCGGCCGGGTGCTCGAGGCCGTGCTGCGCGCCGATGCGGGCAAGCTGCCGGCGGTGCTCGGCGTCGATCTGGGCGATGCCGGCTATGTCGTCGTGCGCGTGCAGGCCGTGCTGCCGCGCGAGGCCGTGCCCGGCGGCGACGAGATGCTGCGTCGCCAGTACGCGCAACTGTGGGGCGCAGCCGAGTCCGAGGCCTACCTGGCGGCGCTGAAGAAGCGCTACAAAGCCGAGATCCTGCCTGCCGCGCGCGCCGCGTCCGCAGCGGCGAACTGAAGGCCACCGCACGTTCCGTGGCACGTGGGTGTCGGGTGCCGAGCGGGCGTCGAACGAGCCCGGCGGCTTATACTGGCGCGCCTCTGCGGTGGCTGTAGCTCAGTTGGTAGAGTCCCAGATTGTGATTCTGGTCGTCGTGGGTTCGAGTCCCATCAGCCACCCCACCTGATCTCCCTCGTGCGCGGCCCATTCGGCGGCAGTTTCGCTCGTCGCAGGGAGTGCAGGTTGTGCCGGAGTGGTGCCGCCGGCCAGGTTGCCGGCCCACTGGGCGACGTGACTGTGGCCCAGGTGCGCGTAGCACTGCACCATCATGGCTAAGCTGGCCCACCCGCCCGGCTCTTGCAGCACCGAAGGGGCGTGCCCGCTTGCGCGTGCCGCGCTGGCCCACGTGTGTCGCAAATCGTGGAAGCGCAGCCACGGCACACCTGACGCGCGACGCCCGCAGATACTTGCTTTTGGCAAGCTTTTGCACGATGCTGCGGCAGCATGCCCCGCCGCCCTGCCTCTTCCCTGTCCCCGCCGGCCGGCCCCGGCGCCGGCGCCGAGCGCGCCCAGGCGCTGCGCGCCTTCAACCGCCTGTACACGCAGCGTATCGGTGTTGTCGGCGAGCGCGTGCTCGGCTCGCCATACTCGCTGGCCGAGACGCGCGTGCTGTGGGAGCTTGCGCATGCCGACGCCGCCGCCCCGCCCACCGCCACGGCGCTGGCGCGCGCGCTCGGCCTTGACCTCGGCTACACCAGCCGCCTCGTCGCCAGCCTGCGCCGGCGCGGCCTGGTGCGCAGCGCCGCCGACCGGCAAGACCGCCGCCGCCGGCCGCTGCGGTTGAGCGCTGCCGGACAGCGCGCCTTCGCGCCGCTGGAGCGTCGTTCGCAGGCGCAGATGGCGGCGTTGCTGGCGC
>JAGWTJ010000266.1 GCA_028869005.1 Burkholderiales bacterium
CAGGCAGCGGATCAGGCGCTCGCGCTGGTGGACGAGAAGATCGTGCGCGCCGAAAAGCTCGACTTCGCGCCAGCCGCCTACGTCGCCGAGATGACGCGCACGATCGACGCCCAGTTCGCGGTGGCGCAGGCGGCCTTCGGCGCGCTGGACGGCATGCTCACGGCACGCGTCGCAGCGCGCCAGCGTGAACTGGCGTTGACGGCCGGCATCATCGCGGTGTTCGGGGCGCTGGCCGTGACGGTCGGGGTGGCGGTGGCGCGCCGGACCACGCGCTCGCTGGGCCGCGCAGTCGCCACCGCCAACGCGGTGGCCGCCGGCGACCTCACGACGAGCATCGCCGCCGACTCGCGCGACGAGATCGGCCAGTTGCTCGATGCGCTCGCGCGCATGAACTCGAGCCTGGCGCGAGTCGTCGCCGAAGTGCGCGGCTCGAGCGAAAGCATCGCCACCGGCACGGCGCAGATCGCCACCGGCAATGCCGACCTCAGCCAGCGCACCGAGCAGCAGGCGTCGAATCTGCAGCAGACGGCGGCCTCGATGGAAGAGCTCGGCGCCACCGTCCGCCACAACGCCAGCACTGCACAGCAGGCGACCGAGGTGGTCGGTCAGGCGAGCAGCGCGGCACGCCGCGGCGGCGAGGTGGTGACGCAGGTCGTCGGCACGATGGAGGAGATCACCGCGAGCTCGCGCAAGATCGCCGACATCATCGGCGTCATCGACAGCATCGCGTTCCAGACCAACATCCTCGCGCTCAATGCCGCGGTGGAAGCGGCGCGCGCCGGCGAGCAGGGGCGCGGCTTCGCGGTCGTGGCGTCCGAGGTGCGCTCGCTGGCGCAGCGCTCGGCCGGCGCGGCGCGCGAGATCAAGGCGCTCATCACCGCCAGCGGCGAGCGCGTGCAGGCCGGCTCGCGCCTGGTCGCCGAGGCCGGGGTCGCGATGAACGACATCGTGGCGCAGGTGACGCGCGCCAACAGCCTGATCGGCGAGATCAGCGACGCCTCGCAACAGCAGGCCACCGGCATCAGTCAGGTCGGCGGCGCGGTGAGCCAGCTCGACAGCGTGACCCAGCAGAACGCCGCACTCGTCGAGGAGAGTGCGGCGGCGGCCGACAGCCTCAGCCAGCAGGCGGCGCGGCTGGTGCAGGCGGTGGGCGTGTTCCGCGTGGCCGGCGCCTGACGGCGCGGCGGCGCTCCGGCTTGCCTTGCCCGGCGGCAGGCGCGAAGGGCGACTGCGGCCGCGCGACGCGGACACAAGACCGCCTCGCCATGAAGAAAGGGCCGGCAATGCCGGCCCTTCGCCTTTGACGCTTGCGCTGTCGCTACTGCAGCGTCACCTCGACGCGCCGCGCCTGGGCGGCGTCGCCGCTGCCGGTCAGGGCTTCGGGCTTCTTCAGCTCGATCTTGTCCTCGGCCACGCCGGCCGCCTTGAGCGCGTCGCGCACGGCGAAGGCGCGCTGCTTGGCGAGTTCCTCGTTCCTGGCCGGGTCGCCCGAGGCATCGGTGTAGCCGCTGACCACGACCTTCTTGCCTTCGGCCACGCCCTTGGCCACGTCGGCCAGCGCCGTCGCGGCGCCTTCGGCGAGGTCGGCCTTGCCGGTGGCGAAGTAGAACTTCACGACGCCGCCCTCGACCTTGATCGAGGCCGCATCGGCGGCCGCTGCCGTCGCAGCGGGCGCGGTTGCCGCCACCGGCGCAGCGGCCGCCGGTTGCGCGGCAGCGGGCGCCTTGCCGCTGCCCGCGGGCAGCAGCGGCACGATCAGCAGCGCGACGATGTTGATGATCTTGATGAGCGGGTTGACGGCCGGGCCGGCGGTGTCCTTGTAGGGGTCGCCCACCGTGTCACCGGTGACGGCGGCCTTGTGCGCGTCGCTGCCCTTGCCGCCGTGGTTGCCGTCCTCGATGTACTTCTTGGCGTTGTCCCAGGCACCGCCGCCGGTGCACATCGAGATCGCGACGAACAGACCGGTGACGATGGTGCCCATCAGCAGGCCGCCCAGCGCTTCGGCACCGAGCAGCAGGCCGACCAGGATCGGCACCACCACCGGCAGCAGCGAGGGGATCATCATCTCCTTGATCGCGGCCGCGGTGAGCATGTCCACCGCCTTGCTGTAGTCGGGCTTGGCCTTGCCCTCCATGATGCCCTTGATCTCGCGGAACTGGCGGCGTACTTCCTCGACCACCGCGCCTGCCGAGCGGCCCACCGCCTCCATCGCCATCGCGCCGAACAGGTAGGGGATGAGGCCGCCGAGGAACAGGCCCACGATCACGCGCGGGTTGCTGAGTTCGAACGAGGCCACGATGCCGCGTGCCTCGAGCGAGTGCGTGTAGTCGGCGAACAGCACCAGCGCCGCCAGGCCGGCCGAGCCGATCGCGTAGCCCTTGGTCACCGCCTTGGTGGTGTTGCCCACGGCGTCCAGCGGGTCGGTGATGTCGCGCACGCTGTCGGGCAACTCGGCCATCTCGGCGATGCCGCCGGCGTTGTCGGTGATCGGACCGTAGGCGTCGAGCGCGACGATGATGCCGGCCATGCTCAGCATCGAGGTTGCCGCGATCGCGATGCCGTACAGGCCCGCGAGCCAGTAGGACGCCAGGATCGCCAGGCACACGAAGATCACCGGCCAGGCGGTGGACTTCATGCTCACGCCGATGCCGGCGATGATGTTGGTGGCGTGGCCGGTGGTCGAGGCCTGCGCCACGTGCTTGACCGGCGCGTAGTCGGTGCCGGTGTAGTACTCGGTGATCCACACCATCGCCGCCGTCAGCACGAGGCCGACGACGCAGGCGCCGAACAGCGCCGTCGCGCTGGCCTTGGCGCCGCCGGCGAACTCGATGCCGTTCGGGAACATCGCCGTGGTGACGAAGTAGAAGGCGACCAGCGAGATCACGCCGGCGACGATCAGCCCCTTGTACAGCGCAGGCATCACGTTCTTCATGCCGGCGCTGGCCTTGACGAACGAGGTGCCGACGATCGACGCGATGATCGACACGCCGCCCAGCAGCAGCGGATACACCACCGCCGTGCCGCCGCCGCCGGCGACCATCAGCGCACCCAGCGCCATGGTCGCGATCAGCGTCACGGCGTAGGTCTCGAACAGGTCGGCGGCCATGCCGGCACAGTCGCCGACGTTGTCGCCGACGTTGTCGGCGATCACCGCCGGGTTGCGCGGATCGTCCTCGGGGATGCCGGCCTCGACCTTGCCCACCAGGTCGGCGCCGACGTCGGCGCCCTTGGTGAAGATGCCGCCGCCCAGGCGCGCGAAGATCGAGATCAGCGACGAGCCGAAGGCCAGGCCCAGCAGCGGCTTGAGCGTGGCCACGTCGGGCGTGGCCATGCCGCCGATGAGGAGGAAGAACGCGCCGACGCCGAGTAGCCCGAGGCCGACCACCAGCATGCCGGTGATGGCGCCGCCCTTGAAGGCCACGTCCAGCGCCGGACCGATGCCCTTGGTGGCGGCCTGCGCGGTGCGCACGTTGGCGCGCACCGAGACGTTCATGCCGATGAAGCCGCAGGCGCCCGACAGCACGGCGCCGAGCACGAAGCCGCCGGCGGTGCGGCCGTCGAGGAAGAAGAAGATCAGGAGCGCGAGCACGACGCCGACGATGGCGATCGTGCGGTACTGGCGCCCGAGATAGGCGGCCGCGCCCTGCTGCACCGCGCTGGCGATCTCCTGCATGCGCGCGTTGCCCGCATCCAGGGCAAGGATGCGACTGCGCTGGATGAAGCCGTACAGCACCGCAGCCAGCCCGCAGGCCAGTGCGACGTACAGCGCCGTGGAATTGGACATGGAAAGATCCTTCCTCTCTTAGATCTCGTGGGAGGTGCGGGGCCGCGCCGTCGGGCCCTGCGTGCCGGAACTCGGTCGCGTGGATGCTAAAGGATCGCCCTTACAACTCGGCACGGGCGCTTCCCGCGACCCCGCGGCGAGCGGCGCGCAACGCGTCAGTCCGCGGCAAGGGCGGTGCCTAGAATTCCCGATCACCCTGACCCAAGGCTGACCATGAGTCTTCACAACGTCACGCCCGGCGCCAAGGCGCCCGACGAGTTCAACGTGATCGTCGAGATCCCGATGAACGCCGACCCCATCAAGTACGAGGTCGACGAGGCCAGCGGCGCGATCTTCGTCGACCGCTTCATGGGCACCGCCATGCACTATCCGTGCAACTACGGCTACATCCCGCAGACGCTGGCCGACGATGGCGATCCGGTCGACGTGCTCGTCATCACGCCGGTGCCGCTGATCCCGGGCGTGGTCTGCACCTGCCGGCCGCTGGGTGTGCTGATGCTCGATGACGAGGCCGGTGGCGACAACAAACTGCTGGCGGTGCCGACCGACAAGATCCTGTCGATCTACTCGCAGTGGAAGACGT
>JAGWTJ010000032.1 GCA_028869005.1 Burkholderiales bacterium
GCAGGCGCGGCGCCCGCCGAGGTGGTGCCCGCGCGGGCGCTGCTCGTACCGGGGGCCGGGCCCGCCGCTGCGGCCATGTCGGCATCGTCGGCGCCGCCGCCCGCTCCCGCCTGGCCCTGGTTCGCCGCGGCGGCGCTGGTCGCGCTGGCGACGCTCGCGCTGTGGTGGCTGCGCGGCTGAGCGCCGCTGCCGCGCCCGCCTCACTGCGCGACCGAGTGGCCTGCCCGCGGCGCAGCGGCGACCCGGGTGGCGCGCGCTGACCTCACTGTGCCCGGCGCAGCTACAGTCACGACTTGCTGCGCCCGTCGGCGCCGTCCGCCCCGATGCTGCGTTTCCTTCTGACCCGCGTCGCGCTCGTCGTGCCGACCTTCATCGGCATGACGCTGATCGCGTTCCTGATGATCCGCCTCGTGCCCGGCGACCCGATCGAGACGCTGGCCGGAGAGCGCGGCATCGATCCGGCGCGGCACGCGCAACTGGTCAAGGACTACGGGCTGGACAAGCCGGTGCTCGTGCAGTACGGCGTCTATGTCGGCCGCCTGCTGCACGGCGACCTCGGCAAGTCGATGATCACGCAGGCGCCGGTGCTCTCCGAGTTCGAGGCGCTGTTCCCGGCGACGGTGGAACTGGCGCTGTGCGCGGTCGTCTTCGCGCTCGTGCTCGGCCTCCCGGCCGGCATGCTGGCCGCGGTGCGGCGCAACTCGGTGTTCGACCACGGCGTGATGGGCGTCTCGCTCACCGGCTACTCGATGCCGATCTTCTGGTGGGGCCTGTTGCTGATCCTGCTGTTCTCGGTGCAACTGGGCTGGACGCCGGTGTCCGGGCGCATCGACGTCAAATACTTCTTCGAGCCGGTGACGGGCCTCTTTCTGATCGATGCCTGGCTCGCCAACGAGCCCGGCGCCTGGCGCTCGGCGCTGGCGCACCTGGTGCTGCCGGCGATCGTGCTCGGCACCAACCCGCTGGCCATCATCGCGCGCATGACGCGCTCGGCGATGCTCGAGGTGCTGGGCGAGGACTACATCCGCACCGCACGCGCCAAGGGCCTGTCGACGCTGCGCGTGGTGGCGCTGCACGCCCTTCGCAACGCGCTGCTGCCGGTGGTCACGGTGATCGGGCTGCAGGTGAGCGTGCTGTTCACCGGCGCCATCCTCACCGAGACGATCTTCTCCTGGCCGGGCGTCGGCAAGTGGATGATCGAGGCCATCAGCCGGCGCGACTACCCGGTGCTGCAGGGCGGGCTGCTGCTGCTGGGCGGCATGGTGATGGTCGTCAATCTCGCCGTCGACCTGGCCTACGGCATCATCAACCCGCGCGTGCTGCACGCCAAGTGAGGACGAGGTGAGACGCTGCACCGACCTGTGCACCGACCCGCGCACCGATCCGATGCGCGCCTGTGCGAGCTGCCGATGAGCGAAGCGCCGATGCCGGTTCCTGCCTCGGCCGTGTCCGATGCCTCGGCGCCGCCCGGGCCGCTGGCCGAGTTCTGGGGCAGCTTCAGCGCCAACCGCGGCGCCGTGCTCGGCCTCGTCGTGGTGGTCGCGGTGCTGGCGATGGCCGCCTTCGCACCGTGGATCGCGCCGCATCCGCCCGACCTCACCAACAACGCCGTCTTCCTGCGCCCGCCGGCGTGGAGCGAGGGCGGCTCCTGGAGCTACCTGCTCGGCACCGACGCCATCGGCCGCGACATCCTGTCGCGCCTGATCTGGGGCGGGCGGCTGTCGCTGACGATCGGCATCGCGGTGGTGGCGCTGTCCATCGTCACCGGCATCACGCTCGGCATGGTCGCCGGCTTCGCGCGCGGCGCCACCGAGATCGCCATCATGCGCGCGATGGACATCATCCTCACGCTGCCCAGCCTGCTGCTGGCCATCGTCATCGTCGCCATCCTCGGCCCCGGGCTGATGAACGCGATGCTGGCGGTCTCGGTGGTGGTGCTGCCGCACTATGTGCGCATCACGCGCGCCGCCGTCATCGCCGAGACCGCCAAGGACTACGTCACCGCCGCGCGCCTCACCGGCGCCGGCCTGGCGCGGCTCATGTTCGTCGAGGTGCTGCCCAACTGCGCGGCGCCGCTCATCGTGCAGGCCTCGCTCGGCGTGTCCACCGCCATCCTCGACGCGGCCGCGCTCGGCTTCCTCGGCCTGGGCGCGCAGCCGCCGGCGCCCGAGTGGGGCACGATGCTGGCCGACGCACGCGAGTTCGTGCTGCGCGCCTGGTGGGTGGTGACGTTCCCCGGCGTGATGATCCTCGTCACCGTGCTCGCTTTCAACCTGCTGGGCGACGGGCTGCGCGATGCGCTCGATCCCAAGCTCAGGCGTTGAGCATCACCATGCCCGACCGCCTGCTCGAGATCGAGGACCTGCAAGTCGACTTCCCGACGCAGGGCGCGGTGATGCACGCGGTCGACGGCGTCAGCCTCGCGCTCGACGCCGGGGAGGTGCTGGGCGTGGTCGGCGAGTCGGGCTCGGGCAAGAGCGTGACCATGCTGGCGCTGATGGGGCTGGTGGGCTTTCCGGGCCAGGTGCGCGCCAAGGCGATGCGCTTTGCCGGCCGCGAGCTGCAGGGGCTGGCGCCGCGCGAGCGGCGGCGCATCGTCGGCAAGGAGGTGGCGATGATCTTCCAGGATCCGACCACCAGCCTCAACCCCTGCTTCACGGTCGGCTTCCAGCTCGCCGAGACGCTGCGCCTGCACCTGGGGCTGGACGGCCGCGCGGCGCGCAATCGTTCGGTCGAGCTGCTCGAGCAGGTCGGCATCCCGGCCGCCGCGAGCCGGCTGAAGGACTATCCGCACCAGATGTCGGGCGGCATGAACCAGCGCGTGATGATCGCCATGGCGATCGCCTGCAACCCGCGCCTGCTGATCGCCGATGAGCCGACGACCGCGCTCGACGTGACGATCCAGGCGCAGATCCTCGAGCTGCTGCGCGGCCTGCAGCGCGAGCGCGGCATGGCGCTGGTGCTGATCACGCACAGCATGGGCGTGGTCTCGGAGATGGCGCAGCGCGTGGCCGTGATGTACGCCGGCCAGGTGGTCGAGGAGCGGCCGGCGGCGACGCTGTTCGCGTCGCCCGAGCACCCATACACCGCGGCGCTGCTGGCGGCGATGCCCGAGCGCAGCGCCGGGCGCGAGCGGCTGGCCACCATCGCCGGCGTCGTGCCGGGGGCCTACGACCGGCCGGCCGGCTGCCTGTTCGCGCCGCGCTGCGCTTCGTACGTGCCGGGGCGCTGCGACCAGCGGCCGGCGCTGCGCTCCTGGGCCGACGGCTCGGTGCGCTGCCACTATCCGATGCGCGATGCGACGCGCGAGGCGCGCCGCGCGGCCGACGGCGCGCTGCGCATGGCCGACGGCGCGCTGCGCGCGGTGGCGGCATGAACACGCAGCCGGTCGTCGAGGCCGACGGCCTCGTGCAGACCTACCGCATCAAGCGCGGGCTGCTGCGCGAGCCGGCGCAGTTGCGCGCGGTGGGCGGCGTGTCGTTCGCGGTGCAGCGCGGCCGCACGCTGGCGGTGGTCGGCGAATCGGGCTGCGGCAAGTCGACGCTGGCGCGCATGGTCACGCTGATCGAGCAGCCGACAGCGGGCACGCTGCGGCTGGCCGGCGTCGACGCCGTCGGCGCCGATGCTGCCGAGCGCCGCAAGCTGCGCCGCGCCGTGCAGCTCGTGTTCCAGAACCCCTACGGCTCGCTCAACCCGCGCAAGAAGATCGGCGCCGCGCTCGAAGCGCCGCTCGAGATCAACACCCGGCTCGCGCGCGCCGAGCGCGAGGAGCGCGGCCGCGCCATGCTGGCCAAGGTGGGCCTGCGGCCCGAGCACTACACGCGCTATCCGCACATGTTCAGCGGCGGCCAGCGCCAGCGCATCGCCATCGCGCGCGCGCTCATGCTGGAGCCCGCGCTGCTGGTGGCCGACGAGCCGGTGTCGGCGCTCGACGTCTCGGTGCAGGCACAGGTGCTCAACCTGCTGGTCGACCTGCAGCACGAGCTCGGGCTGGCCTACCTCTTCATCTCGCACGACCTGGGCGTGGTGCGCCACATCGCGCACGAGGTGATGGTGATGTACCTCGGCCTGGTGATGGAGCAGGGGCCCAAGGAGCGCATCTTCGCGCGACCGCTGCACCCGTACACGCAGGCACTGCTGGCCTCGACGCCAGCCGTCGATGCCGACCGGCGCGCGCCGCGCGTCGTGCTGCAGGGCGAGTTGCCTTCGCCGCTCGATCCGCCCGCCGGCTGCGTGTTCGTCACGCGCTGCCCGTATGCCGCCCCGCGCTGCCGCGCCGAACGCCCGGAGCTGCGGGAGGTCGACGCGCGCCATGTATCCTGTCACTTCGCCGAGCAGTTCGCTGCCGCACCCTCACCCTAGAGTCCGTCCGGACCGTTGCCAGGAGCTTCGATGATTGCGCAACCCCACACGCCCGCCGCGCGCCGCCGCGCCCGCATCGGCATCGTTGCCGCCGCCGCGCTTGCCGCCGTCGCCGGCGCCGCCTCGGCCAAGACGCTGGTCTTCTGCTCCGAGGGCAGTCCGGAGAACTTCTACCCGGGCATCAACACCACCGGCACCTCGTTCGACGCCAGCGGCCAGATCTACAGCCGCGTCGTCGACTTCGAGCGCGGCGGCACGAAGGTGGTGCCGGGCCTGGCCGAGAAGTGGGACATCTCGCCCGACGGCCTGACCTACACCTTCCACCTGCGCAAGGGCGTGAAGTGGCAGTCGAACAAGTTCTTCAAGCCGACGCGCGACATGAACGCCGACGACATCCTGTTCATGTTCGAGCGCCAGTGGAAGGAAGACAACCCGTACTACAAGGTCACGAGCTCGAACCACTCGTACTTCAACGACATGGGCATGCCCAAGCTGCTCAAGTCGGTCGAGAAGCTCGACCCGTACACGGTGAAGATCGTGCTCAACCGCCCCGAGGCGCCGTTCCTGTCGGACCTGGCGATGGAGTACGCCGGCGTGCAGAGCAAGGAGTACGCCGACGCGATGCTCAAGGCGGGCACGCCCGAGAAGATCGACCAGGAGCCGATCGGCACCGGCCCCTTCTACCTCGTGCAGTACCAGAAGGACGCGCTGATCCGCTACAAGGCCTTCCCCGAGTACTACGCCGGCAAGGCCAAGATCGACGATCTGGTGTTCTCGATCACGCCCGACGCGTCGGTGCGCTGGGCCAAGCTGCAAAAGGGCGAGTGCCATGTCATGCCCTATCCGAACCCGGCCGACCTCGACGCGATGCGCAAGGACCCCAAGGTCACCGTGCTCGAGCAGCCGGGGCTGAACATCGGCTACCTCGCCTACAACACCGAGAAGAAGCCCTTCGACGACGTGCGCGTGCGCAAGGCGGTGAACATGGCCATCAACAAGAAGGCCATCATCGACGCCGTCTACATGTCGACCGGCATCGCCGCCAAGAACCCGATCCCGCCGTCGATGTGGTCGTACAACGACGCCGTCAAGGACGACCCGTACGACCCCGAAGCCGCCAAGAAGCTGCTGGCGCAGGCCGGGCACCCGAACGGCTTCGCCACCGACCTGTGGGCGATGCCGGTGCAGCGGCCCTACAACCCGAACGCACGCCGCATCGCCGAGCTGATGCAGGCCGACCTGGCCAAGGTCGGCATCAAGGCCGAGATCAAGAGCTTCGAGTGGGGCGAGTACAGGAAGCGCATGCAGGCCGGCGAGCACCAGATGGGCATGCTGGGCTGGACCGGCGACAACGGCGACCCCGACAACTTCCTGCACACGCTGCTCGGCTGCGACTCGGCCAAGACCGGCGGCAGCAACGTCGCCAAGTTCTGCTACAAGCCCTTCGACGACCTCGTGCTCAAGGCCGCGGTGGTCAGCAACATTGCCGAGCGCACCGACCTGTACAAGAAGGCTCAGGTCATCTTCAAGGAGCAGGCGCCCTGGTTCACCATCGCGCACGCGGTGCAATTGAAGCCCGTGCGCAAGGAAGTCGTCGACTTCAAGTTGAGCCCGTTCGGCCGCCATACCTTCTACGGCGTCGACCTGAAGGAGTGAGTGCGCGTGGCGCGCGCAGCGCGAAGACGGTGGTGATGACCGCCGCCTAGTTGATCCTTGTGGTCCTTGTGGTCCTTGTCTGCGCCGCCGCGCCCGACGTCCCTTGAGTGCTCCTTCGTCCCTGAACCCTGCCCAGCTCGAGGCCGTCCACCATCTCGCCACGCCCTGCCTGGTGCTGGCCGGCGCCGGCTCGGGCAAGACGCGCGTCATCACGCACAAGATCGCGCGGCTGCTCTCGCATGGCCTCGAGCCGCGGCAGATCGCGGCCATCACCTTCACCAACAAGGCCGCCGCCGAGATGCGCGAGCGCGCCAAGGCGCTGGTCGGAGCGCGTGCGGCCAGGGAGCTGGCGATCAGCACCTTCCACGCGCTCGGCGTGCGCATGCTGCGCACCGATGGCGAGCGCGTCGGCCTGAAGGCGAACTTCAGCATCCTGGACAGCGACGACGTGCTCGGCGTGCTGCGCGACGCCGGCGGCAGCACCGACAACAAGCAGGCGCGGCGCTGGCAGTGGGCGATCAGCCTGTGGAAGAACCGGGGACTGGACGCCGACGCGGCCGAACGCGCCGCGGCCGACGACGACGAGCGGCAGGCCGCGCGCATCATGCGCCGCTACGAGGAGCGCCTGGCGGCCTACCAGGCGGTGGACTTCGACGACCTCATCGTGCTGCCGCTCAAGCTGCTGCAGCGCGACGCCGAGGCGTGCGCCAAGTGGCGCGCCACCTTCGGCCACGTGCTGGTGGACGAGTACCAGGACACCAACGCCGTGCAGTACGAGCTGATGAAGGCGCTGGTGGGCGATGGCAGCGTCAGCGGCCCGAACGGCCAGTTCACCGCCGTCGGCGACGACGACCAGAGCATCTACGGCTGGCGCGGCGCGACGATCGACAACTTGAAGCGCCTGCCGCAGGACTATCCGAAGCTCGAGGTCATCGCGCTCGAACAGAACTACCGCAGCACGAGCCACATCCTGCGCGCTGCCAACGCGGTGATCGCGAAGAACCCCAAGATCTTCGAGAAGAAGCTGTGGAGCGAGCTCGGCGAGGGCGAGCCGGTGCGCGTGATCGAGTGCGACGGCGAGGAGCACGAGGCCGAGCGCGCGGTGGCGCGCATCCAGTCGCTGCGCGGCAACGCGGGCGCGAAGTTCTCCGACCTCGCCGTGCTCTACCGCGCCAACCACCAGAGCAAGGCGCTCGAACAGAAGCTGCGCGCGGCGCAGATCCCGTACAAGGTGTCGGGCGGCCAGAGCTATTTCGACCGCGCCGAGATCAAGGACCTGTGCGCCTGGCTGCGCCTGCTCGTCAACCAGGACGACGATCCGGCCTTCCTGCGCGCGGCCACCACGCCGCGGCGCGGCATCGGACACCAGACGCTGGCCACGCTGGGCGAGTTCGCCGCCCGCTGGAAGGTGTCGCTGTTCGAGGCCATTTTCTCGCCGACGCTCGCCACCGTGCTCAAGGGCAAGGCGCTGGAGGCGCTGCAGCACTTCGGCCGCGAGATCAACGATCTCGAGCACCGCGCACGCCACGCCAGCGGCGGCGAGGACGCGCGCGCGCTGCTGATGGGTTGGCTGAAGGACATCGATTACGAGCAGCACCTGCACGACGGCGAGGACAGCCCCCGGCTGGCCGAGGCGCGCTGGGCCAACGTGCTCGACTTCGTCGACTGGATCGGCAAGCGCTGCGGCGGCGAGATCCGGCAGGAGGCCGGCACGTTCGAGAGCGAGAAGCGCTCGGTGCTCGAGGTGGCGCAGACGATCGCCGTCATCGTCAGCCTGGCCGAGCGCGGCGACGAGCAGGACGTCGTGACGCTGTCGACGCTGCACGCGGCCAAGGGCCTGGAGTGGCCGCACGTGATGCTGGCCGGCGTCAACGAAGGCCTGCTGCCGTTCAAGGGCGCTGACGAGGAGATGAGCGTCGAGCGGCTGGAGGAGGAGCGCCGGCTGATGTACGTCGGCATCACGCGCGCGCAGCGCACGCTGGTGGTGAGCACGCTCAAGCGCCGCAAGCGCGGGCGCGAGACGGTGGCCGGCGTGCCGAGCCGCTTCATCGCCGAGATGAAGCTCGATGCGGCGGTGACCAAGGAGGATCCGCGCGAGCGCATCCGCAGGCTGCGCGACGAACTCGCCGCACGCAGTGCGGCCGCCGTGGCCGCGGCCGCGACGATGGACGCGCGTTGAGCATGGCGCCGATCCGGGAAGCCCCGCGCGCCGGCTCGTTCGCCGCGCTGCCCGACGGTGGATTCGCCGCCGCGCTCGTGGTCTGCGCCGCGCTGGCCATCGCCGCGGCGCCCTGGGCGCTGAACGCGGCCTGGCTGGGCTTCGTCTTCAAGCCGCTTGCCACCCTCGTGGTCATCGCCTACGCCTGGCGGCGCGCGGGGGGCCGCGGAGACGTGCGCCGCGCCGTGCTGGCAGGCCTCGTGCTTTCGCTCGGCGGCGACGTGGCGCTGCTGTGGCCGCAGCAGGGCTTCCTGCCCGGGCTGGTGAGTTTCCTGCTCGCCCACCTGGCCTACCTGTGGGCCTTCACGCGCGAGCGGACCTTGGCCGCCTGGCGCACGCCCTTCGTGGTCTACGCCGGCGTGGCCGGGCTCGTGCTCGCGCTGCTGTGGCCGGGCGTGCCCGGCGCGCTGCGCCTGCCGGTGCTGGCCTATGTGCTGTGCCTGGCATCGATGGCGGCGCAGGCCGCGGTGCTGTGGCGCGCCGGGCTGCCGCGCAGCGGCGTGCTGGCAGTGGGTGGCGCGCTCTTCCTCCTCAGTGATTCCCTGCTGGCCACCAACAGGTTCGCCGTCGCCCTGCCGGCGGAGAGGCTGTGGGTGCTGGCCAGCTACTGGTCGGCGCAGTGGTGCATCGCCTCGTGGCTGCCGCCGGCCAGCGCTGCGACGGCAGAAGGTCCGCCGGTCAGCTCACGACCGTAGCCGCGGCGCCCATGGCGCCCAGTGCGCGCTCATTGCGTGCATGCCGCGCTGCCGTGCCATCGAGCAGACCGGACGAGGCATGCAGTCGTCCGGCGGCGTCGACGGCGACGGCGCGGACGCCGGCCAGCGACTCGATGAGCGCGAGCCCTCGTGCGGCGCCGAGCACCCGCACCGCCTTGGACAGCGCGGCGCTGGTGAGCCCATCGGCGGCGAGCACGGTGACGCGGGTCAAGCCGTCGGTACCGCGCTCGTCATGGCCGCGCTCAT
Source organism: Burkholderiales bacterium (assembly GCA_028869005.1). Taxonomy (GTDB): domain Bacteria; phylum Pseudomonadota; class Gammaproteobacteria; order Burkholderiales; family Burkholderiaceae_C; genus Rubrivivax. The sequence continues at coordinate 9,199 of JAGWTJ010000032.1, forward strand.
CGCTGCCCGCGGTCGAGACAGACACGTCTTCCAGCGGCAGCACGGACAGCGCCTCGCCCGTGCGGCGCGGGTCGCTGATGGCCACGCTCCACGGCCGTCCGCGCCGGTCGCCAATGACACGGCTGTCGCCGCCGGCGCTGACGAGGGCGTGGCGGATGCCGCGCCGACGCAGCAGCGTCGCGGCGCGGTCCGCCGCGTGACCCCTGGCGAAACTGCCGAAGTCGATGGACATGCCCGGGCGGCCGAAACGCAGCGTGCGCGCGCGCGCATCGAGCCTCAGGTGCTGCCAGCCGACGGCGGCCTGCGCGCGCGCGAGTTCGACAGCGCCTGGGCGCGCGCCGCAGCGGTCGTCGACCAGCCGGTCGACCGCCGCACTGCTGATGTCGAAGGCGCCGCGCGACAGGCGCGAGAACTCGACGGCACGCGCGACGAGGGCGAACATCCCCTCCGATAGCGCCACCGCGTGGTGCGCGGCCTCGCGGTTGATGCGCGAGAGCTCCGAACTCGAGCGCTGCACGCTGGTCTGGCGATCGATGCGATGCATTTCGTCCATCACCGCCGCGCAGGCGGCCGCACCGCTGCGCGCGTCGTCGGCCCACAACTCGACCGTGATCGCCGTTCCCAGGATGGCTTCCTCGCGACGCAGCCAGCCGCCCCGAGGCGCTTCGAGTTCGCCGGGCAGCGTGCGGCGCGCGAAGTCGAAGCGTCGCTGGTGGGGTTGGTGATGGGCTTGGCCGAGCATCGCAGGGGTCGCGGCAGTTGCACGGCACCCGATGCGCCGGCCGCCACACCTTATCGACGGCGGCGCCGCGAAGCCGTCACCGGTGGTGCGCGGTTGCGAGCAGATGCTTCGAAGGTCGAGCCCTCTTCGACGCCCGGTCGCACCCGGTCACGCATGGTCACGCCCGGTACGCGGGCGCGACGGACGGTGGACGATCGAGCCGGCGCGACGTCGCCGCCGCGCAAAGCGTGCGAAATTGCGCCTTGACCCTTCGGCATGAGGGCACAATTTCCGAACTCGGTGACAGCCCGGACATCGTATCGGCAGGCGCGACACGCAACCCTGCGACGGGTTGCGTCCCGAGCCAGGCCCGTTGGGACCGAGCGTGCCGGCCGAGCGTCTCGAAACGAATTTCAAGGAGTTGCAATGTTCGCCAACATGAAGACCTTGCTGATGGCGGCCGCGCTGGCCGCCTCCTTCGGCGCCGCCCATGCCGCACCGGCCGACATGAATGCGCAGACGCGCGCCAGGGCCCAGCAGGCGATCGATGCGGGCCTCGCGTTCCTGCGCAGCAAGCAGGCGGCCGACGGCTCGGTGCTGGCCTCCAGCGGGCTCACGGCGCTGTCGCTGTCTGCGCTCCTGGACAACCCGGCCGGCGCCGGCCGGGTCGACAAGGCCGTGATCGACAAGTACGCCGCCTTCATCGCCTCCAAGGCCAACAAGGACGGATCGATCGTCGAGCGCGCCCATGACCAGAGCTACAACACCGCGGTCTCGATCACCGCGCTGGCTGCCACCGGGGATTCGAAGTACGCGCCGCTGGTCGCGGCGGGCCAGAAGTACATCGTGAGCACGCAGATCGGCGAGTCGCGCGGCTTCGCACCGGTCGACAGCTGGTACGGCGGCGTCGGCTACGGCGGCGACGAGCGGCCCGACATCTCCAACGTCTACGTCGCGCTCGACGCGCTGCGCGCGACCTCCTACGACCCGAAGGATCCGATCTGGAAGAAGGCGCTGATGTTCGTCGACCGACAGCAGAACCGCAGCGAGAGCAACGACCAGAAGTGGGCCGGCAACGACGGCGGCTTCGCCTACTCGCCGGGCGGCATCAATCCGTCGGAGGACACCACCGCGCGCATCGCGCAGGGTGCGTCGTACGCCTCGGTCACTTCGGCCGGGATGTACAGCCTGCTGCTGATCGGCGTCGACAAGGCCGACCCGCGCGTGCAGGCCGCGTACAAGTGGCTGACGACGAACTACACGCTCGACAGCAACTTCGGCACGAACTCGAAGATGACGATGTTCTACTACTACCGCGCGTTCTCGAAGGTCATGAGCGCCTACGGCGAGCGCGAGTTCGTCGACGCCCGCGGCCAGCGCCACAACTGGCGCAACGAACTCGCCGACAAGCTCGTCTCGCTGCAGAACCCCGACGGCTCGTGGGTCAACCGCGACGCCAACGCCTACTGGGAAGACAAGCCCGAGCTCGCCACCTCGTGGGCCGTGATGGCGCTGGAACAGGCAATGAAGTAGTCCGCCGACCTGCCTGAGCGGCGCGCGCCGGGCAGGCCTGCGCGGCGCCGCTCGAAATGGCCGTGGCGTCGCGGCTTCGCGCTACATGCCCTTGAACAGGCCCGCGTAGCTGCGGCTGACTTCGAGCTTCTGCGCGTGTCCGCGCACACTCACGATCTGGCGGCCGCGGAAGTCGCGCACCACGCCGGCGATCGCCTTCACGTTGACGAGCGTGCTGCGGTGGATCTGCCAGAAGCGCTGCGGGTCGAGCTCGTCGACGAGCTCCTTGATGGGCTTGCGGATCAGCGCCTCGAGCTGCGCCGTCTGCACGCGCGTGTACTTCTCGTCGCTGATGAAGAACAGCACCTCGTCGACGGCGATCATCTGGATCGCCTGGCCGACGCTGGCCTGGATCCACTCGAGGAAGCGCGGCGCGCTGCCCGTCACGTGCGCGCTGAGCTGGTGCAGCAGGCTTTGCAGCGGCACGTCCGGTGTGCTGCCCACCGGCGGCTCGGTCCCGGCGCGGCGCGCCGCCAGCCGCTGCCGGATACGGCCGACGGTGACGAGCAGCCGTTCGCGCTCGGCGGGCTTGAGGATGTAGTCGGCGGCGCCCTGCTCGAACGCCTGCACCGCGTACTGGTCGTAGGCGGTGATGAAGACGATCTCGGGCAGCAGTTCGTCGTCGCCCGCAGGGCCATCGCGCGGCGGCAGCTGCGCGATCTGGCGCGCCGCCTCGACACCGGTGGCGCCCGGCATGCGGATGTCGAGAAACACGATGTCGGGACGGTGCTCGGACACCAGTTGCACCGCTTCGAGCCCGTTGCGCGCCTCGGCCACGATCTCGAGTTCGGGCCAGACCTCGGCCAGGCGGGCGCGCAGTTGTTCGCGCATCAGGCGCTCGTCGTCGGCGAGCACGGCGCGCGGCGCGGCCGGCGGCGGCAGCGCGTTCATGCCGGCGTGCCCGGTGACGGCGCGCGCCGCCGCAGCGCGAGCCACAGCACGAGCGCGAGCAGCCACAGAGGTGCGAGCACGATTGCCGCCGTCAGCAGCCCGCTGAACAACGCGGCCGCCAGACCGATCAGCGCGCCCAGCAGCCCGATGCCGATGCCCAGCGGAACCACCACCGACAGCACGAGCGTCACCGCCAGCACCACCGCCACGACCAGGGCGACGACGAGCAGCACCTGGCCCAGGCTCGGTGCACCCTGCCACAGTCCGCCCGCGACTATGTGCTGGCCGTTGACGACGAGGTCCCCGTAGCGCGCCAGCTCGGGCAGGCCTTCGTAAGCGAGCCACAGGCCGAGCAGCACGGCGAGCGTCGTCAGCAGCAGTGCCGCGACGAGCAGTGCGGCCACCAGCCACGGCCAGCGCCGCCGCCGCGCCGGTCGCTTTGCTGCAGGCGTGGTGGGCGTCGTGGGCGCCGCGCCCTCGGCCTGCGGCGGCGGGTTGAAGGCGTAGATGCCTTCGTCGTCGATGCGCGTCGTCATGCGGTCACCGCCTCCTCGACGGTCTTGTAGGGCAGCGTCACCGTCACGCGCGTGCCGCGCGGCTGATTCTCGGCGACGCTGAGCGAGGCCTTCGTGCCGTACAGCAGTTGCAGTCGCTCGCGGATGTTGGCCAGGCCGACGCCGGTGCCGGCCGTGTCCGCCTGGCCGAAGCCCAGGCCCGTGTCGGCCACCGTCACCTGCAGCTTGCCGTGCACGATCTCGGCCCTGACCAGCAGCTGGCCGCCTTCGGGCTGGGGCTCGAGGCCATGCTTGATCGCGTTCTCCACCAGCGTCTGGATCATCATCGGCGGGAACTCGGCCGACAGCAACCCGTCGGGCACCTCGAGCGTCGTCGTCAGCCGTTCTTCCATGCGCACCTTGAGGATCTCGAGGTAGGGCCGGATCACCGCCAGCTCGCGGCCGAGGTCGCGCACGCCGTTGCCCGCGCCGTTGCCGGCGGCCTCGCGCATGGTCGGCATGCTGGCGCGCAGCAGCGCGATCAGGTTCTTCTGCATCTGGCTGGCGCGTGCCGGATCGGTCTCGATCAGGTGGTCGATCGAGGCCAGCGTGTTGAACAGGAAATGCGGCTCGACCTGCGCCTGCATGGCCGCCATGCGCGCCTCGGCGACCTGGCGCTTGAGCGATTCGGCCTCGGCGGTCTCGGTGGCCGCGGCCGCCTGGCGCTCGGCCTGGATGCGCTCCTTGTACGTGAACTTCAGGATCGCCGAGCCCAGGATCCACAGCAGCGCCATCTGCATCATCGCGTCGCCGATGCCGACGCGCGTGACGCGCACGCGCTCGCGCGGCTGGCGCGCCGCCTGCGCGGCCGCCTCGCGTGCCTGGCGCGTGGCGCGCTCGACCTCGCGCTTGGCCTGCTGCAGGGCCTTGCGCACGGTGTCCGCCGTGGCCCCCGGCGGCAACGTGATGCGGATGCCGTCGTCGGCCTTGGATGCGGCGGGCCCGGCCGCCGACGCCGCCGAGGACGTGATGCGGATGTCGTCCTTGCCGATGACGATGTCGAGGCCGCCCGGCTGTTCGCCCTTCTTCGGCTCCTCGATGCGGATCGGAAAATCCTTGGGCGCCGGCTCGGGCGGCGGGAGCGCCTCGGCCTCGCTGTCGTCCGGGGGCGTCGGCTCCGGGGGCGGCGCCGGCGGCGTAGGCGTAATCACGACGACGGGCGGGATCAGTTCCACGCTCTGGCTGATGCGCCAGGTGAACGGTGGCATGTCGTGGATCATGGCGACGACGACCAGCAGTGCCAGTGCGTAAACGGCAAAGCGCCACCAGGAGATTCGCACCAGCCAGCGCCCGTAGGCGTGGTAGCCGCGCCGCACGGCTGCCGAGAAGTTCTGCCAGCGCTGCTGCCATGGGGCGGGGGCCGGCGGAGGAGAGGCAGGAGTCATCGGCGGAGGGCGCTGGTCGGCAGGCGGGATGTGCCGCACTGTATCGGCGGACACGGCACGCGTCAGCACGACGCGATGCGGCGCGGCCATCCCGCGACCGGCTGCACGCCGGCGCGACAGCCGGTCGACAGCGGCCGGCCGCGCCGACGCCTGCGAAGCGGTGACGCGGGTGTGAAGCCCGATGCTCAGCGCCCGAAGATGGCGTCGCGCGCGGCCTGCGCGATCGCAACCACGCAGGGGTGCGTGACGCGCCGCTCGACCGAGATGGCATAGAAGTCCTCGACGAGGTCGCCGTTGCGCCCGACGACTTGCACGCCGTACTGCGCGGTCACCTCCGGCTCGAGCACGCTGGGCGCGAAGAACACGCCGCGGCCCTCGCGGCCGAAGGCCATCATGAGCGCGCTGTCGTCGAACTCGGCGACGATGCGCGGCGCCACGCTTTCGCGCCGCAGCCAGGCCTCGCACTGCTGGCGCAGCACCGACGCGGCGCTGGGTAGCAGCAGCGGCGCGCCGTCCAGGCAGCGCGGAAACTCCCCGGCGAGCGACTGCGCCACCGACGGCGCGGCGAAGAAGGTCGTCGGCGAGCTGCCCAGCTCGTGGCTGAAGGCCTTGACGCTCAGCCGCTGCGGCAGCGGCTGGTCGGCGATGACGAGGTCGACCCGGTGCAGCGCCAGGTCGGCCAGCAGGTCCTCGATGCGGTTCTCGGTGCATACGAGCCGCACCGGCTCCGCGATGCGCAGCGCCGGCTCGAGCAGCCGGTAGGCCATCGACTTCGGGACCAGGTCGACCACGCCGACGCGGAACTCGAGCACGCGCTGTCCGCCGCCGCGGCGCGAGCGCAGGGCGCTTTCCAGTTCGCCGCCGAGCGTGAAGATCTCGTCGGCGTAGCCGAGGGCGGTGCGGCCATCCTCGGTCAGCTCCAGGCGCCTGCCCACCTTGCGGAACAGCTTGCGGCCCAGGCGCTCCTCGAGCAGCTTGATCTGCGCCGACAACGTCTGAGGAGTTGTGTGCAATTGCTCACTTGCTCGCATCACTCCGCCTGCTCTTGCGACAACCCAGAAGTAGTGCAGGTGCCTGAAGTTCATTGAGCGTCTTTCACGAAGTATTCGCGTCGAATTATCGAATTCATCATTGGTTTGGCTGACCCTACATTGAGTGTTGTCGAGATCGGTCGGCTCCGTGGGAGCCGCGCCGCTCGCCCTGATCAGGGAGACTCCGATGCGCATGAGTACCAAGGGCCGCTTTGCGGTCGACGCCATCATCGACCTCGGGCTGCGTGAGGCCGGCGGTCCGGTGACGCTGGCCTCGATCGGCCGGCGCCAGCGGATTTCGCTGTCCTACCTCGAGCAGCTGTTCAGCCGCTTGCGGCGCGGCGGCATCGTCGACAGCACGCGCGGCCCGGGCGGCGGCTACACGCTGGGGCGGCCCGCCGCGGCCATCACGGTGGCCGACATCGTGCTGGCGGTGGACGAACCGCTGCCCGCCTCCGAGGACCGCGCCGGCGGCCGCCACGCCGCCGCGCTGTGGCAGCACCTGGACGAGGTGATGGCGCAGCACATGGCGACGATCACGCTCGACAGCCTGATCGCGGCCGAGCTGGCGCGCGGCGTGCAGGTCGAATCGCCCCCGCCGCGGCGTGCGGCGGTCACGCCACCGCCGCCGCCGAAGGTGCTGCGCACGTCGGCACCGAATTCGGTGTTTGCGCTCGGCCGCGCCGCCGCGGGCTGAACGCCCCGCTTTAGCGGCCCAGGATGCCGCGCAGCAAGTCGATCGCGTTCGGCTTCTTCTGTTCAGGGGGCGGCTCGATCGGAGTCGGCTCGGCGTCACCTGTCGCGGCCGGCGCTGCGCCGGCCGTCATGCCCAGCATGCCCTGCGTCACGGTCTTCACGCGCACCTTGAGCGCCCAGTCCGGGTTCCAGCGCTGGCGGGGGTCCGTGGGGCGCGGCGGGTAGGCGAGGTTGAGCTCCGAGCCGTAGCCGATCAGGCGGACCATGGCGCCCGCCCCGGCAAACACGCCGGCCGGCACGGTGCAGGTGGTGGTCGCCGGCGCCAGCAGGACCTTCTCGCGCAGCCAGCGGTCGATGGCCGCGTTGCCCTGGTAGTCGACGAGCCCGAAGCCGGTCTCGGGCTGTTCGCTCGAGGTCCACAGCACCATCTCGCCGGCGCTGCCGCCGGCCGCTCCCATGGCGGCGACGAAGTAGGCGCGGGCGCTCGGCGCCGCGTTCCACGACAGTTCGGTGGCGCCGCCGTCGGCGCGCTGCTGCAACGCGAGCGCCGGCATCAAGTCCTGCGCGGCGGGGAGGGTGAAGCGGAAGTTGTCCGGCACGCCGCCGCCGCCGAACTGGTGCGCGCCGGCGAGCGAAGCGTTCTCGGGCACCATGCGTGCGTCGGTCGGGTTCGGCCACAGCGGCCGGCCCGGCATCGAGTGCGCGCCGCGTCCGGTGGCGCTGCGCGTGACGAAGAACTTTCCGAGGTCGGCCTGCGACATCGTCGCGAAGTCGAGCACGCGCGGCTGGCCGGCACGCACCGTGGGGCCGCAGCCCCAGTACATCAGCAACTTGCCGCGCGGGCGCTCGTAGTGGGGTTCGACCACCGCGTCGTCGGGCTCGCGCTCGGGCACCGGTGTGGCCGGCGCCGCCTGCGGCGCGACGAGTGCCAGCGCCGGGCTCAGGAATCCGGGCGGGACCTGTAGTTGCGCCTCGCCGGTCGGGCCGCTGCCGCGCAACGTCACGTCGACCCAGCGCCCGGGCGAGAGCCCGTGCGTCTGGCCGAAGGTGTTCTTTGCGCCGCCGCCGCCGAACAGACTGCCGAGCGCGGCCATCGGGCCGCCGCCACCCGACATGGCTCCCAAGCCGGCGGGCATGCCCAGGCCGGAGAACGTGGCCACGTCGATCCAGGCCTGTGCCTTGGGCGGGCTGGCCGCCTGCTGCGGCGCTTGCGCGCCGGCGCTGCCGGCAGCCACGATCGCCAGCACGGCGGCAAGGGGGACGGGACAGGGCAGACGCATCGAATTCTCCTGGTTGACGAAGGCCAAGCATAGGCCGGCCGCAGCCGGCGACGCCGCGCTCAGCGGCATTCGTTCCGGGGATTGAACGGATCGTCGACGAGGCGCAACGCGGCGACGCGCTCGGCGGCCTCGGCGTCGTCGTCGCGCAGCAGTCGGTGACGGCACAGGAAGTCGATCGTCACGACGGCGGCGTCGACCGTCATGCCGTTGCCGGCGGCCAGTCGGACCGCCTCGGCCAGCGGCAGGCAGCTGAAACCCGCGACCTCGCCGTCCTGGTTGTGCGGCTCGCGTCCGGCCGGCAGTTCGAGGTCGAAGGCGTACAGCCGCTCCTGCTGGAAGCCCTCGGGGATGTCGCGCGCCAGGAGCAGCACACCGGCCGCGCGAGCGCGTGCGACCTCGCCCGGCGTCAGTCCCGCCTCCTCGAAGCCCTCGCGCACCAGCGCCTCGTGCGGTGACTGGCCGGCGGGTACGCCGCCGCCGACGAGGTTGTCGAAGAGCCCGGGGTCGGTCGCCTTGTCGAGCGCGCGTTGCGCGATCCACAGGTGCGTTGGCCGGCCGTCGGCATCGGCGACGTAGCCGGTGGCGTGCGCGCCGCGCGTGAGCGTGCCCCAGAAGCGCGCGGCGGCACGCTCGATGGTGGCCAGCGACAGCGCGCTCGCCGGGTCCGGCAGCTCGAAGGCTTCGTCGCGCCAGGCGCGGATCAGTCCCTGCGCGCGCAGCGAGCGATGCATCTGCGCGAAGGCGGCGTCGCGCTCGTGACGAGGCGCGAGCAGCGTCACGCCGTCGGCATCGACGCGCAGCCAGCGCGGCCAGGCGTGCAGCGCGACCAGCGCCGCCGCCGCCACCGAGCCGACGATGCGGCCGTCGATGCGCAACGGCACGCGCGGCGTGCGCTGAAGGCGCGCGGCATCGAGCGCCGCGAAGGCCGCACTCACGCCGCCGGCGGCACGGCGGCGCCGCGCCAGCGCTGCATCAGCGCGCTCCACTTGGTGCGCACTGCCGCGAGCTGGCGCGCCTTCACATGGCCGTAGCCGCGGATCTCCTCGGGGATGCAGGCGATCTCGACGGCGAGCGCGCGGTTGCCCGCGGCGAGCGTCGTCAGCAGCTCGGCTATGCAGGCCTCGTACTCGCCGATCAGCGCGCGCTCGACGCGCCGCTCTTCGCTGCGGCCGAACGGATCGAACGGCGTGCCGCGCAAGCCCTTGAACTTCGCCAGCAACGACATCGCCTTGTGCATCCAGGGCCCGAACGGCCGCTTGACGAAATGGCCCTCGGCGTCCCTGGCCGCGAACAGCGGCGGCGCTAGGTGGTGCACGAGCCGGTAGTCGCCCTCGAACATCGAGGCGATGCGCGTCGTGAAGGCGCCGTCGGTGTGCAGCCGCGCCACTTCGTACTCGTCCTTGTACGCCATCAGCTTGAAGAGATGGCGCGCCACCGCTTCGGCCAGCGCCGTGCCGCCCAGCGGCGCCTCGGCCGCCGCGACGCGATCGACGAAGGCGCGGTAGCGCGCCGCCCAGGCGGTGTTCTGGTAGCCGGTGAGGAACTCGGTGCGTCGCGCCACGATCTCGTCGAGCGCGGGCTGGCGCGCGATCTCGATCACCTGCTGCGCCTGGGTCAGCGCCTGCACCGCCGCCAAGTCGTGCGCGCAGCGCCGGCCCCACTCGAACGCGGCCTGGTTGTTCTCGACCTGCACGCCGTTGAGTTCCATCGAGCGCAGCAACGCCGCCTGGCCGAGCGGAATGCGGCCCTGCTGCCAGGCGTAGCCCAGCAGCAGCGGGTTGGTGTAGATCGAGTCGCCGAGCAGCGCCACCGCGGCCGCCTCGGCGTCGAAGGCGCCGACGAAGGCGGCGCCCAGGCTCGCGCGCAGCATGCTCTCGCAGCGGCCGGCGGGGCTTTGCCACTCGGTGTTCTTCACGAAGGCCGCGGTCGGCGTGCCGTGCGTGTTGAGCGCCACGTAGGTGCGTCCCGGCTGCATCGCCGCCAGCGTCGCGCGCGAGGCGCCGACGATGGCGTCGCAGGCGATCACGAGGTCGGCCTGCGCGGTGTCGACCTTGGTCGTGTGGATCGCCTCGGGGCGCTCGGCGATCTGCACATGGGCCCAGGTCGAGCCGCCCTTCTGCGCCAGGCCGCCGGCGTCCTGCGTGACGACGCCCTTGCCTTCGAGGTGCGCCGCCATGCCGAGCAACTGACCGATGGTGATGACGCCGGTGCCGCCGACGCCGGCCACGACGATGCCCCAGGCGCGCTCGGCTGCCGGCAGCACCGGCTCGGGAATCGGCGCCAGGTCGGCGAGCGAGCCCTTCTTCTCCTTCGCCGGCTTGCGCAGCGCGCCGCCCTCGACAGTGACGAAGCTCGGGCAGAAGCCCCTGACGCAGGAGAAGTCCTTGTTGCAGGTGTTCTGGTTGATGCGCCGCTTGCGGCCGAATTCGGTCTCGAGCGGCTCCACCGACAGGCAGTTGCTCTGCACGCCGCAGTCGCCGCAACCTTCGCAGACCAGCTCGTTGATGACGACGCGCTTGGCGGGGTCGACCATCTTGCCGCGCTTGCGGCGGCGGCGCTTTTCGGTGGCGCAGGTCTGGTCGTAGATGATCGCGGTGGTGCCGGCCGTCTCGCGCAGCTCGCGCTGCAGCCGGTCGAGCTCGTCGCGGTGGTGCACGCCGACGCCCGGCTCGAGCCGCGCCTTGACCTCGGGCGTGTCGTATTTTTCGGGCTCGTCGCTGACGATGACCAGCCGCTTGACGCCCTCGGCGACCAGGCTCTTCTGGATCTGCAGCACGCTGTGGCCCTCGGGCCGCTCGCCCACGGGCTGGCCGCCGGTCATCGCCACCGCGTCGTTGTAGAGCACCTTGTAGGTGATGTTCACGTCGGCGGCGATGGCCTGGCGGATGGCGAGCAGGCCGCTGTGGAAGTAGGTGCCGTCACCGAGGTTGGCGAAGACATGCGCGTCCTTCGTGAACGGCGCCTGCCCGACCCAGGCCACGCCTTCGCCGCCCATCTGGCTGAAGGTGCTGGTGCTGCGGTCCATCCACACCGACATGAAGTGGCAGCCGATGCCGGCCA
>JAGWTJ010000033.1 GCA_028869005.1 Burkholderiales bacterium
ATTCGCACCCGGAACTGCAAACCGCCACCTATTACGGCCGCGCCATATGGCAACTCAGGACGATCGAGGTGCTGTAGAGCGCCCTGCGGCGCACCGGCCCCGTCTGACCTGGCTGGGCGCGATCGGCGCCGGGCTGGTGGTCGCGATGCTGGCTGCCGGCTTCGCGCAATGGCGCCAGCACACGATGCTGCGTCGGGCCCTCGGGTCGTGGGACGACTTCCCGGTGCTGCTGATCTACCAGACGGAATCCGAGTACATGCGGCTGCGCGAGGAGTGGCTGCGCGCGCTCGACGAGCGCGTTCCGCTGGACCGCGCGGCGTTCAAGCTGCGCTACGAGATCTGGGTCAGCCGCGTCGACCTGCTCGGCGCCGAGAACGCGCATCGCCTGATCGAAGCCGACCCGGACGCGGTGCGCACGGTCGATCAACTGCACGTCTTCATCGCCTCGGCCGACGCCGCCTTCGCCGGCGCGGGCCCGCAGGGGCTGGACCACGCGCTCGCGCAGCGCCTGTGGCCGGCCCTGGACGCGCTGTCCACGCCGGTCCATGCGCTCGCGATGTCGGCCACGCACGGCGTGGCGCAGGCCAGCGAGCAGCGCATGGCGGCGGTGCGAGCGCAGAACCGGCTCGGGCTCGGACTGACGGCGTTCCTGGCGGCGCTGACCTTGGCGTTCGCGCTGATCGCGCTGCGCCATGTACGACAACTGCGTGCGCGCCATCACGAGCTGGAGGATCTGACCGCCAGCCTGAGCCAGGCGCGGCGCGACGCAGAGGCTGCCAGCGAGGCCAAGAGCGTCTTCCTCGCCAACATGAGCCACGAGATCCGCACACCGTTCCACGGCCTGATGGGCATGCTCTCGCTGCTGCGCGAAACCGGACTCGACGCCAAGCAGATCGACTACCTGCGCACGGCCACCGAATCGGCCGACCACCTGCTCGCCATCCTGAACGACGTGCTGGACATGTCGCAGCTCGAAAGCGGGCGCATGACGCTGGCGCCGGCGCCGCTCGAACTGCGCGCGCTGCTGCGCGACGTCGAGGCGCTGATGCGGCCGCAGGCGCACGCCAAGCAGCTCGCGCTGCATATCGATGCCGACCCCGGCGTGCCCGAGCGCATCGTCGCCGATGCCACACGCGTCAAGCAGATCCTGTTCAACCTGCTGTCCAACGCGATCAAGTTCTCCGAGCGCGGCGCGGTGGCGCTGGACGTGCACCTGCGCCAGGACGCGCAGGGCCGCACGCTGCTCGCATTCGTCGTCTCCGACACCGGCATCGGCATGGGCGAGGCGACGCTGGCCGGCCTGTTCGCGCGCTTCGTGCAGGGAGACGGATCGCCGTCACGTCGCCACAACGGCGCCGGGCTGGGCCTCGAGATTTCGCGCAACCTCGCGCGCCTCATGGGCGGCGACATCACGGTGCGCAGCAAGCTCGGCGAGGGCAGTTCGTTCACGTTCGAGATGCCGCTCGCGGCCGTCGCCGAGCCGCAGCCGGCGCATGCGGCGGCCACCGTCGGCGTCGACGCCGCGGCGCGCGCGCTCGACGTGCTGGTGGCCGAAGATCACCCGATCAACCGCCAGTACCTGGCCGCGCTGCTCGACAAGCTCGGCCACCGCGCCCATTTCACCGTCGACGGCCAGGAGGCGGTGCAGGCCGCGCGCGAGCGCCGCTTCGACGTCGTGCTGATGGATCTGCACATGCCGGTGCTCGACGGCGTGGCCGCCACCCGCGCCATCCGCTCACTGCCCGATCCGAGCGCGGCCACGGTGCCGATCATCGCGCTGACGGCCGATGCCTTTGCCGACACGCGCGAGCGCTGCCTGGTCGCGGGCATGAACGACTTCCTCAGCAAGCCGGTGAGCCCCGTCAAGCTCGCCGCTTCGCTGCGCCGCCTGTTCGGCGTCGGCGTCGGCCCCTACGTCGACGCCGCGCCGACCCTGCTCGCGCCCGACGGCCTGGCGCCGCTCATCGACGACAACGCGGTGGCGGCGGCGCTGCAGGTGATCCCGCGCGAGCGGCTGGCGCTGCTGGTCGACGCCTTCCTCGACCAGGGCGCAGCGACGGTGCAGCGGCTGCGCGCCGCGGTGCGCGACGGCCAGCCGCTGGACGTGCGCGTGAACGCCCATGCGGTCAAGGGCGCCGCGCTCAACCTCGGCCTGGCCGCCCTCGCCGCCACCGCCGAGGCGCTGCAGGATGGCGCATCGCACCTGCCCGCGCACGAGATCGCGCGCCTGGTGCAGCGCTACGAGGAACTGCTGCCGCTGACGCGCCGCGCCGCCGCCGCGCAAGGCCTGGCCAGCAACTTCGAGGCCGACACCGCGGTCGCGGACTAGACGCGCCCGTCACACGATGACGGGCTCGGGCTCGAGGCGGATGCCGAAGCGTCCGTAGACGCTTTCCTGGATGGCGCGGGCGAGGGTGACGACTTCGGCGCCGCTGGCGCCGCCGCGATTGACGAGCACCAGCGCATGACGATCGTGGACCGCGGCACGGCCGATCGACTTGCCCTTCCAGCCGCAGGCGTCGATCAGCCAGCCGGCGGCGAGCTTGCAGGTCCCGTCGGGCAGCGGGTAGTGCACGATCTCGGGATCGCGGCCGATGATGTCGCGGCATTGCTCGGGGCTGACCAGCGGATTCTTGAAGAAGCTGCCGACGTTGCCGATCGTCGCCGGGTCGGGCAGCTTGGCGCGCCGGATCGCGCAGACCCATTCGAAGATCGTGTGTGCGTCGGGAGCGGCGAGTCCTGATTCGACGCGCTTGCGCTCGAGATCGACGTAGCCCGTCACCGGCTGCCAGGGCCGGGGCAGCCGCAGACGAACGCGCGTGACGACCGACTTGCCCGCCAGGTGCTGCTTGAAGACGCTGTCGCGGTAGCCGAAATGGCAGGCGGCCGCGTCCAGCGTCACCGTGCGGCCGGTGACCAGATCGACCGCGTCGAGCGAATCGAAGCGGTCCTTCAGCTCCACGCCGTAGGCGCCGATGTTCTGCACCGGCGCCGCGCCCACGGTGCCCGGAATCAGCGCCAGGTTCTCGAGCCCCGGCCAGCCCTGCGCCAGCGTCCACGCGACGATGTCGTGCCAGCGCTCGCCGGCGCCGGCCTCGACGATCCAGGCGTCGGCCGTTTCGCGCACCAGGCGACGGCCCATGATCTCGACCTTGAGCACGACGGCGGCCACGTCGCGCGTCAGCACGATGTTGCTGCCGCCGCCGAGGATGAACTTGGGCGCGCGGCCGTACTCGGGATGATCGACGACGCGGCGCACGTCGGCGTCGCTGGCGATGCGAACGAGCGTCGCCGCCACGGCCGGCAGGCCGAGCGTGTTGAACTCGCGCAGACTCGCGCGTCGCTGCACGGCTAGCGTGGAAGTCGGCGCAGCGGGCGGCATGCGGGTGGACGGCGGCATCGGACGATTCTCGGCCATCGCGCCACCCTGTCGCAGGCCGGCAGCGACAGCCGGTCGTCGCGGCGGCGGCGGCCGGGCCGCGAACGCTCGTGCTAAAACCTCGCGGTCGACTCCCGATTGCCTCCAACGCTCGCCCAGCCTCTACCGCCATGGACCTGCAGTTCACTCCCGAAGAACTCGCCTTCCGCGCCGAGATCCGTGCCTGGGTGGCCGAGAACCTGCCCCAGGACATCAGCCGCAAGGTGCACGCCGCGCAGCGCCTGACGCGCGACGACCTGCAACGCTGGGCGCGCATCCTCGGCAAGAAGGGCTGGCTCGGCTGGGGCTGGCCCAAGGCCTTCGGCGGCCCGGGCTGGAGCGCGGTGCACAAGCACCTGTTCGAAGAGGAGTGCGCGCTGGCCGGCGCGCCGCGCGTCGTGCCGTTCGGCCCGATCATGGTGGCGCCGGTCATCATGGCTTTCGGCTCGCCCGAGCAGCAGCGCCGCTTCCTGCCCGGCATCGCCAGCGGCGACGTCTGGTGGAGCCAGGGCTATAGCGAGCCGGGCTCGGGCTCCGACCTGGCTTCGCTGAAGACAAGGGCTGAACGGCGCGGCGACAAGTACGTCGTCAATGGACAGAAGACCTGGACCACGCTCGGCCAGTACGGCGAGTGGATCTTCTGCCTCGTGCGCACCAGCACCGAAGGCAAGCCGCAGACCGGCATCAGCTTCCTGCTCGTCGACATGAAGAGCAAGGGCGTCAGCGTCAAGCCGATCGTGCTGCTCGACGGCGAACCCGAGGTCAACGAGGTGTTCTTCGACGACGTCGAGGTGCCGGCCGAGAACCTCATCGGCGAGGAAAACAAGGGCTGGACCTACGCCAAGTACCTGCTCGCGCACGAGCGCACCAACATCGCCGACGTCAATCGCGCCAAGCGCGAGCTGGAGCGCCTGAAGCGCATCGCCAAAGCAGAGGGCGTGTGGGAGGACACGCGCTTTCGCGACCAGATCGCGCTGCTCGAAGTCGACATCGTCGCGCTCGAGATGCTGGTGCTGCGCGTGCTGTCGGCCGAGAAGAGCGGCAAGCAGTCGCTCGACATCGCCGGCCTGCTGAAGATCCGCGGCAGCGAGATCCAGCAGCGCTACACCGAACTCATGATGCTGGCCGCCGGCCCCTTCGCCGTGCCTTTCATCCGCGAGGCGATGGATGCCGGCTGGCAGGGCGACCAGGCACTCGGCGGCCTGTGGCCGGGCGGCGCCGCGCACTGCGCGCCGCTGGCGGCGACCTACTTCAACTACCGCAAGACGACGATCTACGGCGGCTCCAACGAAGTACAGCGCAACATCGTCGCGCAGACGGTGCTCGGCAGCTGAGGAGGCAACAGCATGGACTTCGATTTCACCGACGACCAGCAGGCGCTGCGCGAGGCCGTGCGGCGCTGGGTCGACAAGGGCTTTGCGTTCGAGCGCCGCCACCGCCTGGCGCAGGACGGCGGCTTCGCACGGCCCGTCTACGCCGAGCTGGCCGATCTCGGCCTCGGCGGCCTGGCCATCGCCGAGGATCACGGCGGCCTGGGCTTCGGCGCCATCGAGGCGATGGTGGTGTGCGAGGAACTGGGCCGCGGCCTCGTCAACGCGCCCTACGTGCACGGCGCGCTCGTCGCCCCGGCGCTGCTGGCGGCAGCGCCCGCGGCGCTGCAGGCGACCTGGCTGCCGCGCATGGCGACGGCCGAAGCGCTGGTGGTGCTGGCGCACCAGGAGCGCGGCGCGCGCCATGACCTGCATCGGCTCGCTACCGTTGCCCGCGCCGGCGCGCACGGCCACGTCCTCACCGGCACCAAGAGCATCGTGCCGGCCGGCGACGAGGCCGATGCCTTCATCGTGCCGGCGCGCCTCGTCGAAGGCGGCGCCGGGCCCACTGCCATCGCGCTCTTCCTCGTCGACAGGGCGGCCGCCGGTCTGACGCTGCGCGGCTATCCGACGCAGGACGGAGCGCGTGCCGCCGAGCTGAAGCTCGACGACACGCCGGCCGCGCTGATCGCCGTCGACGGCGGCGAAGCGCTCGAGCGCGCCGTCGACATCGGCATCGCCGGCGTCTGCGCCGAGGGCGTGGGCCTGATGGAGCGGCTCGTCGAGCTCACCGTCGAGTACATGAACACGCGCCGCCAGTTCGGCGTCACGCTGGCCAGCTTCCAGGCACTGCGCCACCGCATCGCCGACGTCAAGATGCAGCTCGAACTCGGCCGCTCGATGAGCTACTACGCGAGCCTGGTGCTCGGCGAGCCTGCGCCCAAGCGCCGCCAGGCCGTCGCACAGGCCAAGGTGCAGCTCGGCCAGTCGATGCGCTTCGTCGGCCAGCAGTGCGTGCAACTGCACGGCGGCATCGGCGTTACCGACGAGTACATCGGCAGCCACTACTTCAAGCGGCTGGCGATGCTCGAGCTGAGCTTCGGCGACACGCTGCACCACCTGGGCGAGGTCAGTCGCCGCATGCACGACACGGCGGGGGTGTTCGGCTGAGCCCGGCCACCGTGCCGCGCGGCCGCTTGGCGCTCGACCCGGGCGCGATCACCGATGTCGGCGGTCTGGCGGTCGGTCACGGCGCCTGCGCCGGCCGCCCCACCGGCTGCACGGTGGTGCTGTGTCCGCAAGGCGCGGTGGCCGGTGCCGCGGTGCGCGGCGGGGCGCCCGGCACGCGCGAGACCGACCTGCTGCGCCCCGAGAACAGTGTGCAGCAGGTGCACGCGGTGCTGCTCACCGGCGGCAGCGCGTTCGGGCTCGATGCCGCCGGCGGCGTGATGCGCTGGCTCGACGAGCACGGTCATGGCGTCGTCGTCGGTGCCGCGCGCGTGCCCATCGTGCCGGCGGCGGTGCTGTTCGACCTCTGGCTCGGAGACGCGCGCATCCGGCCCGGCGCGGCCATGGGCTACGCCGCGTGCGAGGCCGCGTGCGAGGCCGTCTCGTGCACGCCGCCCGCGCAGGGCTGCGTCGGGGCCGGACTCGGCGCCACCGTGGGCAAGTGGCTGGGCCCCGAGCGGGCGATGAAGGGCGGCATCGGCACCGCCTCGCTGCGCGCGGGCGCTTTCGCCGTCGGCGCCGTGGTCGCCGTCAACGCCGTCGGCAACGTCGTCGACGCCGACGGCCGTGTGCTCGCCGGCGTGCGCAGCGCCGATGGCCGCGGACTCGCCGCGCTGGCCGAAACGCTGTGCCAAGGCGACGCCGTCGGCCTCGGCCAGGCGACCACGATCGGCGTCGTCGCCACCGACGCCGTGCTCGGCAAGGCCGAGGCCACGCAGCTGGCCTCGCTCGCACACCACGGTCTGGCGCGTGCCGTCCATCCGATCAGCGTCAACGACGGCGACACCCTGTTCGCGCTGGCCACAGGCACCAGCGGCGAACGCGGCGACCTCACGCTGCTCGGCGCGCTCGCCGCCGAGGTGGTGGCGCGCGCCATCCGCAACGGCGTGCGCGCCGCCACCGCCCTGGCCGGACACGGCCTGCCCGCACTGCCGGCCATGCGCGACCTGACCGGCGCCTGAGCGAACGCCAGGCTTGACGCCGATCGGCGGCGCATGCGCCGGATAATCGCCTGCCATGCAAGTGTTCAGAGGCATCGGTCACCCGGCGCTCGCTGCCGGCGGCCACGCCGTCACCATCGGCAACTTCGACGGCGTGCATCGCGGCCATCAGGCGATGCTGGCGCTGCTCACCAACGAGGCGCGCCATCGCGGCGTGCCCTCGTGCGTGCTGAGCTTCGAGCCGCACCCGCGCGACTTCTTCGCGCGCCGCGCCGGCAAGCCCGAGCTCGCGCCGCCGCGCATCGCGACGCTGCGCGACAAGCTCGCCGAGATCGAGCGCTGCGGCGTCGAGCGCGTGGTGGTGATGCGCTTCGACGAGGCGCTGGCGGCGATGAGCCCGCAGGGCTTCATAGCCGACGTGCTGCGACGCGGGCTGCAGGCACGCTACGTGCTGGTCGGCGACGACTTCACGTTCGGCGCCAGGCGCGCCGGCAACTACGCGACGCTCGACGCCGCCGGTCCGGAATCGGGCTTCGACGTGGCGCGCATGATGAGCTACGAGGTGCACGGGCTGCGCGTGTCCAGCTCGGCGGTGCGCGACGCGCTCGCCGCCGGCGACATGGCGCGCACCGAGGCGCTGCTCGGCCGCCCTTACGCCATCAGCGGACGCGCCCAGCACGGGCGCAAGCTCGGCCGCGAGCTCGGCTTCCGCACGCTCAACCTGCGCTTCGGCCACGCGCGGCCGGCAGCCGGCGGCATCTTCGTCGTGCGCGTCGAGGGCCTGGCCGACGCGGCGCTGCCCGGCGTGGCGAGCCTCGGCGTACGCCCCACCGTCGAGGACGCCGGCCGCGTGCTGCTCGAGGTGCACTGCCTCGAATGGCCGGCCGCGCTCGGCAGCGAAGGCGGCTACGGGCGCGTGCTGCGCGTCGAGCTGCTGCACAAGCTGCACGACGAGCGCCGGTACGAATCGATAGCCGCGCTGCGCGACGGCATCGCCGCCGACACCGCCGAGGCGCGCGCCTGGTGGGCGCGCCGTGCGCTCAGCCGCTCGACGTCGACCGCCGACACCGCCGCACCCCGCTAAAATCGGCCGCACGATGCCTCGTCACCGCCCGCCCTGCGACCCGCCGCGCCGGCACGCCGCCACGCGTCGACAGTCGACGCGCGATCGAATTATTCGCGCCGGTTGCTAGCCGCGGCGGCGCGCGTTGCGCGCGCACCGTCGCTGCGGCCACACCCTGCGTTCCGCCCCCTGCGCTCCTTGCGCCACCTGCGCCACCAGCGCCACCAGCGCCATCAGCGCCATCAGCGTCGTTCGCGAGGCCGGCACGCAGAAGGACCCCGACACGACACGCGCCGCGCGACCGCCGCGGCCCAGAGATCATGAGCAGCACCCCCGACTACAAGTCCACGCTCAACCTGCCCGACACGCCGTTCCCGATGCGCGGCGACCTGGGCAAGCGCGAGCCCGGCTGGATCAAGGCCTGGAACGAGGGCGGCGTCTACCGGCGCCTGCGCGCGGCGCGCCGCGGCGCACCGCTGTTCGTGCTGCACGACGGGCCGCCCTACGCCAACGGCACGCTGCACATCGGCCACGCCGTCAACAAGATCCTGAAGGACATGGTGGTCAAGTGCCGCCAGCTGGCCGGCTTCGACGCGCACTACATCCCCGGCTGGGACTGCCACGGCCTGCCGATCGAGAACCAGATCGAGAAGGAGCATGGCCGCGGCCTGCCGCGCGACAAGGTGCAGGCGCTGTCGCGCGCCTACGCCGGCAAGCAGATCGCGCAGCAGATGGCCGACTTCCAGCGCCTGGGCGTGCTCGGCGACTGGGAGCACCGCTACCGCACGATGGATCCGGCCAACGAGGGCGGCGAGATCCGCGTCCTGAAGCGCCTGATGGAGCGCGGCTTCGTCTATCGCGGCAGCAAGCCGGTGTACTGGTGCTTCGACTGCGGCAGTTCGCTCGCCGAGTTCGAGATCGAGTACGCCGACAAGCAGAGCACCACGGTCGACGTGATGTTCCCGGCCGCCGAGCCCGAGCGCCTGGCCGCGGCCTTCGGCCTGGCGGCGCTGCCCAAACCGGCCTACGCGGTGATCTGGACGACCACGCCGTGGACGCTGCCGGCCAACCAGGCGCTCAATCTCAATGCGCAGCTCGAGTACGCGCTGGTCGACACGCCGCGCGGCTTGATGCTGGTGGCCGCCGATCTGGTCGAACGCTGCCTCGCGCGCTGGGGTCTGGCCGGCACGGTGCTGGCGCGCACGACCGGCGAGCGCCTCGCCGGATTGCGCTTCCACCACCCGCTGGCACAGGTGCACCCGGGCTACGCGCGCACGGCACCGGTCTATCTGGCCGACTACGCCACCGCCGAAGACGGCACCGGCGTCGTGCACAGCGCGCCCGCCTACGGCGTGGAGGACTTCAATTCCTGCATCGCGCACGGCCTGCCGCACGACCAGATCCTCAACCCGGTGCAGGGCAACGGGCGCTACGAGGACGCGCTGGCGCTGTTCGGCGGCATGGACATCTGGCAGGCCAATGCGCGCGTCGTCGAAGTGCTGGGCGCCAGCGACCGGCTGCTGCACACCGGTCCGCTGGTGCACAGCTACCCGCATTGCTGGCGCCACAAGACGCCGGTGATCTACCGCGCTGCCGCGCAGTGGTTCGTGCGCATGGACGAAGGCGACGGCGTGTGCACCGTCGACAAGGCGCCCGGCACCTTGCGCCGGACCGCGCTCGACGCCATCGAGCAGACCGCGTTCTACCCCGAGAGCGGCCGGGCGCGGCTGCGCGACATGATCGCCAACCGCCCCGATTGGTGCATCAGCCGCCAGCGCAACTGGGGCGTGCCGCTGCCGTTCTTCCTGCACAAGGTGACGGGCGAACTGCACCCGCGCACGCTCGAGCTCGTCGAGCGCGCCGCCGCGCTGGTCGAGCAAGGCGGCGTCGAGGCCTGGAGCCAGCTCGACGCGAGCGACTGGCTGGGCAGCCAGGGCGAGCACTCGGCCGAACACTACGCCAAGAGCAACGACATCCTCGACGTCTGGTTCGACTCGGGTTCGACCTTCGCGCACGTGCTGCGCGGCTCGCACCGGGGCACTCCCGACGACCCCAGCCACCACGCCAGCGGCCCCGAGGCCGACCTCTACCTCGAGGGCCACGACCAGCACCGCGGCTGGTTCCACAGCTCGCTGCTGGTGGCCTGCGCGCTCGAGGGCCGCGCGCCCTACCGCGGCCTGCTCACGCACGGCTTCACGGTCGACGGCCAGGGCCGCAAGATGAGCAAGAGCCTGGGCAACTTCGTCGAGATGCGCACCGTGGCCAGCCGGCTCGGCGCCGAGATCATCCGCCTGTGGTGCGCGGCCACCGACTACTCGGGCGACCTCTCGATCGACGACAAGATCCTGGCGCGCGTCGTCGACAGCTACCGGCGCATGCGCAACACGCTGCGCTTCCTGCTCGCCAACACGAGCGACTTCGACGCCACCCGCGACGCCGTGCCGGTGGCCGAGCTGCTCGAGATCGACCGCTGGGCGCTGGCGCGCGCGGCCGAGGTGCAAGCGGCCATCCTCGGCCACTACGAGCGCTTCGATTTCCACCCGGTGGTGGCACGCGTGCAGGTGTTCTGTGCCGAGGACCTGGGCGCGTTCTACCTCGACGTACTCAAGGACCGCCTGTACACCACCGCGCCCGGCTCGCACGCGCGGCGCTCGGCGCAGACGGCGCTGGCGCAGATCACGCACGCCATGCTGCGCTGGATGGCGCCCTTCCTCAGCTTCACCGCCGAGGAGGCCTGGGCGCTGTTCGGCGGCACGGGCGAGTCGATCTTCGCCGAAACCTTCTGGCGCTTCGATCCCGCCGCCGGCACGCAGGCCGCCGAGCTGCTCGCCAAGTGGTCGCGCCTGCGCGAGCTGCGCGACGCCGCCAACAAGGAGATCGAGACCGTGCGCGCCGCCGGCGGTGTTGGCTCGTCGCTGCAGGCCGAGCTCGCCATCGGCGCGACAGCGGCGGATCACGCACTGCTCGCCTCGCTTGGCGAGGACCTGAAGTTCGTCTTCATCACGTCCCGGGTGACGCTGGAGCGCGCCGACGCGCTGACGATCGCCGTGACGACCAGCGCGGCGAAGAAATGCGAACGCTGCTGGCACTGGCGCGACGACGTCGGCCACGACGCGGCGCATCCGCATCTTTGCGGCCGCTGCACGAGCAACCTGTACGGCGCCGGCGAGGCGCGCCACTTCGCGTGAGCGCACGCCGCGTCGCCGGCAGCCTGAGCGTCTGGCTCTTGCTGGCGGCCATCGTCGTGGTCGCCGACCAGGTCACGAAGACGCTGGTGCTGGCCACGTTCGCCGACGGCGAGTCGCGTGCGGTCGCATCGTTCTTCAACCTGGTGCGCGTGCACAACCCCGGCGCCGCGTTCAGCTTCCTGGCCGGCGCGTCGGGCTGGCAGCGCTGGTTCTTCGCCGGGCTCGGCCTGGCGGCGTCGGCCTTCATCGTCTGGATGATCCGCGCGCATCCGGCGCAGAAGCTGTTCTGCTTCGCCGTCAGCATGATCATGGGCGGCGCCTTGGGCAACGTCGTCGATCGCCTGCTGCACGGCTACGTCGTCGACTTCCTGCAGTTTCGCTTTGCTTTCCTGCGGTCGATCTTCCCCGGCGGCTATTTCCCGAGCTTCAACCTCGCCGACAGCGCCATCACGCTCGGCGCGGCCTGCCTGATCGTCGACGAACTGCTGCGCGTACGGCGTGCGCGATGACCACGCCCGAATCGCCGCCTGCGGCGCTTCCCTGGTGGGCGCAACCCCGACCCGATGGTGACCGCGCCGGCCTGGACAGCGCCGAGGCTGCGCGCCGCCTGGCCGTCCAGGGTCCGAACCGCATCGACGCGGCGCCGGCACGCTCGCTGCCGCGCGAGCTCCTGCGGCGCCTGGCCGACCCGCTGCTGCTGGTGCTGCTCGGCGCCGCGGCGCTGTCGGCCGCCACCGGAGCGCTCGCCGACTTCCTCGTCATCCTGGCCATCGTCGCCATCGGCCTGGCGCTCGAGTTCGTGCAGCAGCACCGCGCGTCGCGCGCCGTCGAGCGCCTGCGCGCCACGCTGGCGCTGCGCTGCCGCGTGCTGCGCGACGGCCAGCGCGTCACGCTCGACGTGGCGGCGCTGGTGCCGGGCGACATCGTCGAACTGGCCGCGGGCGACCGCATCCCGGCCGACGGCGTGCTGGTCGAAGGCAACCATGTCTTCGTCAACCAGTCGCTGCTCACCGGCGAATCGGCACCGGTGGCCAAGGAGCCGGGCGCACCGAAGGGCGACGCCGCCGACCTCGCCTCCGCCACGCAGGCGCTCTTCATGGGCACGTCGATGGTCGGCGGCGCGGCGCGCATGCGCGTCGTGGCCACCGGCAAGAGCACCGTCTTCGCCGGCATCGCGCAGGGGCTCACGCGCCAAGGCCCGCGCAAGGCCTTCGAGCAGCTCACGCAGCGCTTCGGGCTGCTGGTGCTGCGGCTCACGCTGGCCCTCGTGCTCTTCGTCGTGCTCGTCAACGCCGCCTGGGGCCGGCCGCTGCTGCCTTCGCTGCTGTTCGCGGTGGCGCTGGCGGTGGGGCTGACGCCCGAGCTGCTGCCGATGGTCGTGTCGGTGACGCTGGCGCGCGGCGCGGTGCGGCTGGCGCGCCAGCGCGTGCTCGTCAAGCGCCTGGCAGCGATCCACGACTTCGGCGCGATGGACGTGCTGGCCACCGACAAGACCGGCACGCTGACCGAGGCGCGCATCCGGCTCGAGCGCTGCCTCGACGCCGACGGCCACGAAAGCGGCGACGTGCTGCGCTGGGCCGCGCTCAACAGCCGCTTCGAGACCGGCCTGGCCAGCCCGCTCGACGCCGCCGTGCTCGAGCGCGCCGGCGCGAGCGACGAAGCCTGGCGCAAGCTCGACGAGGTGCCATTCGACTTCGAGCGCCGGCGTGTTTCGGTGCTGCTCGAGCATGCGGGGAGCGGCGAGCGCTGGCTGGTCGTCAAGGGCGCGGCGGTGGAAGTGACCGCGCTGTGCAGCACGGTGCAGCGCGCCGGCAGCGAACGGGCGCTCGAGGACGACGCGCGCGCGGCGCTCGCCGAGCGCCGACAGGCGCTGGAAAGCGACGGCTGTCGCACGCTCGCCGTGGCCGCGCGCCGCGTCGATGCCGGTCATGCGCACGCGCGGCTCGAGGACGAGACGCAGATGTGCTTCGTCGGCTTCGCCGCCTTCAGCGACCCGCCGCGCGCCGACGCCGCGGCCGCGCTCGGCGCGCTGGCCAGGAGCGGCGTCGCGGTGAAGATCGTCACCGGCGACAGCGAGCATGTGACGCAGCACCTGTGCCGCGGCATCGGCGTCGCCGTCGACGGCGTGCTCACCGGCCCCGAGATCGCCGCGCTCGACGACGGCGCGCTCGCCGCACGCGTCGATGCGGTGAATCTGTTCTGCCGCGTCGACCCGACGCAGAAGGCGCGCATCATCGGCGCCTTGCGCGCGCGCGGCCATGTCGTCGGCTACCTCGGCGACGGCATCAACGACGCGCCGCCGCTGCACGCGGCCGATGTCGGCATCTCGGTGGACAGCGCGGTCGACGTGGCGCGCGAAAGCGCCGACCTCGTGCTGCTGGAGCGCAGCCTGCACGTGCTGCACGCCGGCGTGCTCGAGGGTCGGCGCACGGTCGGCAACCTCGCCAAGTATTTGATGATGGGCATGAGCTCGAACTTCGGCAACATGCTCAGCATGGCCGCGGCGGCGCTGGTGCTGCCCTTCCTGCCGCTGCTGCCCAGCCAGATCCTGCTCAACAACCTGCTGTACGACCTGTCGCAGACGGCGATCCCGCTGGACCGCGTGGACAGCGAGGCGCAGCGCCGGCCGCGGCGCATCGACATGGGCTTCCTGGTGCGCTTCATGGCCGTCTTCGGTCTGCTGAGCTCGCTGTTCGATGCGCTCACCTTCGCCGCGCTGCTGTGGCTGCTGCACGCCGACGAAGTGCTGTTTCGCAGCGGCTGGTTCGTCGAGTCGCTGCTCACGCAGGTGCTGGTGATCTTCGTCATCCGCACGCGCCGGCGTCCCTGGCGCAGCCCGCCGGCGCGCGCGCTCACGCTGGCCGCGCTCGGGGTGGCCGCGCTGGCACTGCTGCTGCCGTTCTCGCCGTTGGCGCCCTGGTTCGCGCTCGAGCCGCTGCCGGCGCGCTACCTGCTGCTGCTCGGCGTGCTGGTGCCGGCGTACCTCGTGCTTGCCGAATTCACCAAGCGCTGGTTCTTCCGCCGCTTCGGCGCGCGCGCAGCGGGCGGCCCCGGGCACCCGGGCGGCACGCGCCCGCGCGCTGCAGCCCCGGCCTGAGGCCGCGCCAGGCGGCCTCGCCGTGAAGCCGCGCCTTGCGGCCTCGGTGTCATGCCGCGCCTTGCGGCCTCGGTGTCATGCCGCGCCTTGCGGCCTCGGTGTCATGCCGCGCCTTGCGGCCTCGGTGTCATGCCGCGCCTTGCGGCGCGGTGCGGCCATTGCGCGTGATCAATCACTCGCGCGACCAGCGCGCGAACATTCCATCCATGGATGCGACGAAGCTGCACGTGCAGCCGCTGCAGTTGGGCCGCAGCGGCCGGCCAGGGGAACTCGCGGTACCCGAAGGCGCCTGTGGCGTCGTGCTGTTTGCACATGGCAGCGGCAGCAGCCGGCTGAGCCCACGCAATCGCCGCGTCGCCGAGCGGCTGCGTGCCGAGGGTCTGGCGACGCTCCTGTTCGACCTGCTCGACGAGCATGAGGCACGGGACCGCGCGCTGGTCTTCGACATCCCGTTTCTCGGCCGCCGCGTCGTCGAGGCGATCGATGCGGTGAAGGCGATGCCGGCGCACGCCGCCCGGCCGCTCGGCATCTTCGGCGCCAGCACCGGTGCCGGCGCCGCGCTGTGGGCTGCAGCCGAATGCCCGGGTGATGTCGCCGCGGTGGTGTCGCGCGGCGGTCGGCCCGATCTGGCTGCGCCACGGCTGGCCGAAGTGCGCGCGCCCACGCTGCTCATCGTCGGCAGCCGGGATCCCGAAGTGTTGCGCGTCAACCGCGTCGCACTGACTGCGCTGCGCGCGCCGGCGCGCCTCGAGGTCGTCGAAGGAGCGACGCACCTGTTCGAGGAGCCGGGGACGCTGGAGCGAGCCGCCGACCTCGCGGCCTGGTGGCTGGCCCGCCACCTGTGCGCCGCACGACCGCAGGCCGCATGAGCCCACCGCTGCTCACCGATCGCCGTGCGGCCGGACGCGCGCTGGCCGCGGCGTTGCGCGCGCGTGCGCCGAGGCCGCCGCTGGTGGTGCTGGCGTTGCCGCGCGGCGGCGTGCCGGTGGCCGCGGAGATCGCGCGCGAATTCAGCGTGCCGCTCGAGCTGCTGCTGGTGCGCAAGATCGGCGCGCCGCAACACAGCGAGCTCGCCGTGGCTGCCGTCGTCGAAGGCACGCCGCCGGACATCGTGCACGACGACGAGACCATGGCCGCCACCGGCACGACGCCGGCATGGATAGCCCGCCAGGCGGCCGTCGAGATCGCCGAGATCGAGCGCCGGCGGCGCACTTACCTGCGCGGTCGCGAGCTGCCCGACGTGCGCGGCGCCACCGTCATCGTCGTCGACGACGGCATCGCCACCGGCACGACGGTACGCGCGGCGCTCGTGGCGTTGCGGCGCCGCCGGCCGGCGCACCTGATCCTCGCGGTGCCGGTGGCACCGGCCGACACGCTGGCGCGACTGCGCAGCGAGGTCGACGACATCGTGTGCCTGCACACGCCGGCGCCCTTTCGCGCCATCGGGCTGCATTACCGCGACTTCCACCAGCTCGACGACGACGAAGTGCTGGCCATCCTCGACACGGCCAACGCGCCGCCGCGGCAGCCGTCCTGAGCGCGGCGACTCAGCCGTGGCGCGTGACCTTGGCGTACAGATCGCCGAGCACGCCGGCCGGGTCGTAGGCGCGCTTGAGCTCGCGGTACGCGGCGTGATCGTGCAGCGCCCAGAACTCATCGCTCGTGTACCAGGAGTCTGAGTACAGCGACTTGCGCCCGCTGAGCGCCGCCACCTCGGCCTCGACCAAGCGATTGAAGTGCCCCGGGGAATGCTCCTCGCGCGTGCGCACCACATCCCAGAAGCCGAAGTTGAGGTACGGCACGCCCGCGGGCAGCGCGAACAGCGGCCAATGCGGCCCGTCGGCCGGCGCCGGCCGGATCGGGCACAGCCAGACCGGCCAGATGCCGATCTCGCGCGCCAGGAAATCGAGGAACTCGCTCGCGCGCGCCAGCGGAATCTGCACGTCCTGGATCACCGACTCCGAGCGGAGGCCGCGCAGCCGCTGCCAGGCGCGCGTCAAGCCCCAGCGCGCGTTCCAGCGCATCACGCGCTGGTAGGTGCGCGAGTTCAGCCGCTTGCGACCGAGCAGCCGCCGCACCCAGGGCCGATCGGCGCCCAGGTTGCGCGAGCACCAGAACCAGTCGGTGTCCCAGCGCCAGAGGTAGTCGCGCACAGCGAGCTCGTCGTGTGCGCGCTCTCTCAGCGAGCGCCAGTAGATGTGCTCGTAGCCGTAGTCGCTCGGCGCGCGCGCGTCATCGGCGAAGCACGCGCTCGTCAGCACGATGTCGTGCGGCGCGAAGGCCACCGCCTCGACGAAGTCCGCACTCGGCACGCGCAGCTGCACCGCGATGGCATCGGCGCAGGCGGCCAGACCGTCGAAGCGGCGATGTTCGAGCGCCACGAAGGGTTTGACGGGCATCGTGCGCGCGCGCACCGCGAGCGCATAGCCGAGCGTGCCGTACGAGTTGGGAAAGCCGCGGAACAGCGTGTCGTGCTCGTTGCCGGGCGCGCAATGCACGATGCGGCCATCACCGGTCAGCACGTCGAAGTCGGCGATCGTCTCGTGCACCAGGCCGTGGCGGAACGAGCTGGCCTCGATGCCGACGCCGGCCAGTGCGCCGCCGAGCGTGATGCTGCGCAGCTGCGGCACGACCTGCGGCATGCGGCCGCTGGCGAGCAGGGCGTCGGCCAGCCGCTCGTAGGTCGTCATGCCCTCGGCCTCGACGATGCCGCTGCCGGCATCGAGCGCCACCACCTCGTCGAAACCGTGCAGGTCGATGCGCGGCCGCGCCGCGGTGCGGTCGCGGAACAGGTTCGAGGTGCTCTTGCGCAGGCCGAGCGTGCCGCTGCGCAAGGGACCGCTCGCCGCCAGCGCGGCGCGCAACCGCTCGACCTTGCGCTCGTGCGCGGCGCGATCCACGACGAATCAGGGCGCGTACAGGAAGTCGCGCGACATCGGGTAAGCCGTCCCGAGGTTGCCCTTGCTCACGGTGACCTGGAACAGGTTGATCTGCGGCCGCGCGGCGCGGAACAGTTCGGCGCACGACCACAGGTAGGTGCGCCAGGTGCGGCGCACGCGCTCGTCGAAACGCGCCGGGTCGAGCGCGGCGATGACCGGCCAGCTGCGATCGAAGCGCTCGGCCCAGCAGTCGAGCGTGAGCGCGTAGTGGCGGCGCAGATTCTCGACATCGACGACCTCGAGGCCGTGCCGCTCCATCGCGTCGAGCGCCTCGGTCAGGCTCGGGATCCAGCCGCCGGGGAAGATGTACTCGCGGATGTAGAACATCGTCTCGCGCCGGGCGACATGGCCGATGAAGTGGATCACGCCCAGGCCGCCGGGCGCCAGGCACTGCGCGTGCGCACGCACCACGTCGTCCATCTGGTCGCGCCCGGCGTGCTCGAGCGTGCCGATCGAAAACAGCTTGTCGTATTGTCCGGGGATGTCGCGGAAATCGGCCTCGATCACGCCGATCTGCGCGGCCAATCCGCGCCGCGCGATCTCGGCGCGCGTCTCCGCGACCTGCTCGGTGGTGGTGTTGACGCCGGTGCCGAGCGCGCGGTGCTGCTCCCAGGCGTGGAACAGCAGCCCGCCCCAGCCCGAACCGATGTCGACGAAGCGCTCGCCCGGCGCCAGTTGCACCTTGCGGCACACGTGCTCCATCTTGTTGCGCTGCGCCTCCTCGAGCGTGCGCGTGCCCTCGCGCCAGTAGCCGCAGGTGTACATCATCGACGGCGCATCGAGCCAGGGCCGGTAGAACGCCTGTCCGAGCCCGTAGTGGAAGCGCGCATTGGCCTTGGCCTGTGCGCGGTCGGCGTTAGAGAAGCGCCATTCGTGGCGCCGGTTGCGCAGCGCGATCAGCGGGTTCTCGACCAGGTCCAGGTTCTGCGCCAGCGCGGCGCGGAAGGCGAGCGCCAGATCGCCGTCGATGTCGACCTCGCCGCTGAAGTACGACTCGAGCAGGCTGGCGAAGCCCATCGCCACCAGCCGCCGCTCGGCGCGTGCGCTGTGGAACACGATCGAGAAGGCCGGCGCACCGTGGCCATGCGTCACGACGTGCCCGTCGGCAAAGCGCACACCGAACGTCGGCGTGCCGTTGCCGGCCAGCCGCAGCACCATGCGCTCGAGCAGCGTGCTCGCAACCGTTGGCGCCGCGCCGCCGCCGTCCTGCGCGCGCACGCCGGGCCTCAGTCCGAAGACAGGCGCGGAAGGGTGCGGCCTTCGGCGGGCTCCCCGGTGTCCGGATCGATCCAGTCGGAAATGCCGATCTCGTCCTCGGCCTCGCGCAGTGAAGACCCGGGAGCGGGCGACTCCTCGTTGGCCAGGTCACGGTCGGCGCGCGCCTCCTCGGCCGTGACGAACGGACCGAACTGCTGGCGTCCGCCCGGGGCGACCCAGTAAAAACCGTCGGGATGCTCGACGATCGGCGCCGCCTCTTCGAGCGAAGCCCGCGTCTCGTCGATCACCGCCGCGGCACCGACCGGGCGCCGCCTGAGTGGCTTGGCACGCGCATTCATCTCTATCCGTCCTTATCCTCGACGCCAGCATACGCCCGTCGCCGCCAGCGCGCCAGCCGTGCGCAGGGCGGCGCGGGCCGTGCCGCGCGAGCGCGTCTCAGCGTCGATCGACGAGCGCGTAGGCGATCGTGCTCAGGTCCACGTATTCGAGCTCGCTGCCCGCGGGCACGCCGCGCGCCAGTCGCGTCACCTTCAGTCCGCGCGCTTCGAGCGCCTGCTTGAGCGCCTGGGCCGTGAGTTCGCCCTCGGCGCTGAAGCCGGTGGCGAGGATCACCTCCTCGACCACGCCGTCGCAAGCGCGTTCGATCAACGGCTCGATGCCGACCTCCTTGGCGCCCACGCCGTCGAGTGGGCTGATGCGGCCCATCAGCACGAAGTACAGGCCCTTGTAGCCGCCGCTGCGCTCGAGCGCGGCCTGGTCGGCCGGCGTCTCGACGACGACGAGCTGGCGCGCGTCGCGCCGCGCGTCGCAGCAGGTGCTGCACAGCTCGGCTTCGGTGAAGGTGTGGCAGCGCCGGCAGTGATGCATGCGCTCGACCGCGTCGGTGAGCGCCCCTGCCAGACGCGTCGCACCCGCGCGGTCGTGCTGCAGCAGGTGCCAGGCCATGCGCTGCGCCGACTTCATGCCGACGCCGGGCAGACGATGCAGCGCCTGCACGAGCGCGTCGAGCGTGGGTTCGGCCATGCCGTCGCGCCGCGTCTGGATCCGGGACCGTTCAGAACGGCAGCTTCATCCCCGGCGGCAGCGGCAGTCCGGCGGTGAGCTTGCCCATGCGCTCGGCGCTCGTCTCGTCGGCGCGGCGCACGGCGTCGTTGAACGCGGCGGCCACCAGGTCTTCGAGCATGTCCTTGTCGTCGGCGAGCAGGCTCGGGTCGATGGCCACGCGGCGCACGTCGTGCTTGCAGGTCATCGTCACCTTCACGAGGCCGGCACCGGAACTGCCCTCGACCTCGATGGCGGCGAGTTCCTCCTGCGCCTTCTTCATGTTCTCCTGCATCGCCTGCGCCTGCTTCATCAGGCCGGCGAGTTGGTTCTTCATCATCGCGGATGTCCTCGTTCAGACGGGTTTGATCGATCCGGGCACGACGCGCGCGCCGCTGAACTGGTCGAGCAGTTCGCGCACCACCGGGTCCGACTGGATGAGCGCCTCGGCCTCGGCCTGACGACGCGCGCGCTCGGCCGCGTCGCGCCGGGCCGGCGAGTCGTCGGGCACGGCGGCGACGAGCTCGAGTTGCAGTTCAGTGCCCAGCGCCTGCGCCAGCGCGGCGGCCAGCTTGTCGCGCAGGGCCGGCAGGCGCAAGGCCTCGCGCTCGACGGCCAGGCGCCAGACCGGCGGCACGCTGAGCTCGTCGATCTCGAGCAAGCCCGACGACCACGCCAACTCGCGCGCCAGGGCCTGCACGGCACCCTGCTCGATGAGGCCGCACACGATCGAGTTCCAGCGCTCGGCGAGCGCGGGTGCGATCGCGACGGTGCCGGCGCTTGCGGCAGTCGCGGCAGCAGTCGCGGCACTAGGTGCGGCGGCAGGCGCCACGCCGGACGTTGCCGACGACGCCGCGGCCGGGCGCGCCGGCACGCTGGCTGCTGCCGCGGCCGGCGAGCGCAACGGCGCCGAGCGCGGCTCGCGTGC
>JAGWTJ010000267.1 GCA_028869005.1 Burkholderiales bacterium
GGGCCAGCGCCGTCTTGGCGCGCTCGAGCGCGCGCTGCAGGGCCGGCTGATCGGGCGAGTGCTTCAACCCCTCTTCGATCATCTCCTGCGCCTCGCGCGGCTTGCCCGAGTCGGCAGGACGTTGCCGGCATCAGGGTCAACCCCCGCATCGAGACCCCTGCAGCGCCACCTCAACGGCGCAGGCACGACGCAGAATCAATGGAATCGTCACAACGTGCGATCGAGGCACCACGTCCAAGCACTTCAGGCTGCGGCGAATCGGTCCAGCGCACAGTCCTGAGCCTTGCCGGGAGGCGTTTGAAACTCCTATGCTCATGCTCGGCCCCCAGGTGGCGCGCCAGCAGCGCGAACTGGCGGTGACTGCCCACGCGATACTGCGGGCCGCCGACGATCACCACGACGCCGACGTTGCGCGGCTCTGCGAGTGGCCGCGTGATGATGCCGATGCGCTCGGACCCGCCCGTCTCGAAGATCGCCGGCCGTTCGAAATAGGGATCTGTCGACATGCGATGGCGCCGATCGGCGGCGCGCTTGCGATGATGACGAGTCGGGCTGCCTCGCCTGCGCCGGACTCTAATCGCTGACGGGCCCCCGGCGGTGCAGCTTGCGGCACACGAGCGGCTGCGGCGCGATCGATCGCCCCGGTTTGCGGCGTGGCAGCGGCACGGGGCCCCGCAACGTCACGATCCGTGCGCGAACGTGACGCCCGCCACTCGGACCGCGAAGCGCAGGTCCGGCCAGCACGGCCGCAGCCTGTCACCGGTCCACAATGCTCGGCATCGCGGACTGTGTATCGACATGAGCATCGAATCCGAAACCACGGCGTCATCCGAAGTCCAGCGCGCGGGTGGCACGATGGACGAGCGCCTGTTCTGGCTCGCGAGGCTGGATCCCGATCTTCCCAGGGCGGGCGTCGTGCCGGATCGCCGACGGGCGGCGTGCGACGGCCGCCGCGCCAGCGTTGCGTTCGAGGTGCCGCCCCAGATCACTGCCGCGCTGCGCAGCCCGAATCGGCGCCTCGCGCTGTCCGACCCGGAACTGTGCATGGCGTTGGTGTCGATCCTCATGTGGCAGCACCAGCGCGAGGACCTCGTGCTGGCCGGCCTGCGCTGCACGGCGCTCTTCGGCGACGCGGGGCCGGTGCTGCCGATCCACCTGCCCTGCGGCGCCGACGATACGTTCGTCTCCGCCGCGCAGGACATCCGCTCCCAGGTGGCGCAGATGTCGCGCCGCTCGACGGCCGCCATGGTCGAGGTCGCGCCGACTCCTGTTCCGGGCGGCGATGGCGCACGCCGCACGACCTACGACCTGCTCGTCGTCGTCGGCACGGCGAACGAGGCGCCCGACCCGGTCGCGCACGGGGTCGACGTGGCGATCGAGTTCGAGACCGCCGGCGGGCGACTGCGCGGCCGCATCGCGTACGCCGAGGCTCTCTACGAGCCCGGGACGATCGAGCGCTTGGCGCGCCAACTGGCGCGCGCTGCGGAGGCCGCGGCCCGCGCGCCCGACAGCGCGCTGCGCCACATCACGCTCATGTCGCAGCAGGAGCAGGCCCAGGTCCTGCGCGACTTCAACCAGCGCAGCGCGGCCTACCCGCTCGAGCAGACGTTTCACTCGCTGTTCGAGGCCCAGGCGCGGCGCACGCCGCAGGCCGGCGCCGTCGTCCACCGCCAGGCGCGCCTGAGCTACGAGGAGCTGAACACGTGCGCCAACCGGCTCGCGCACACGCTGCTCGCGCAGGGGCT
This sequence comes from Burkholderiales bacterium, assembly GCA_028869005.1. Lineage (GTDB taxonomy): Bacteria > Pseudomonadota > Gammaproteobacteria > Burkholderiales > Burkholderiaceae_C > Rubrivivax. The sequence continues at coordinate 1,746 of JAGWTJ010000267.1, forward strand.
CACCAAGGGCGCCTTCGTCGGCATCCTGCTGCATCGCGGCTGCGACTTCGCCGTCGCCATGCTCGCGGTGTTCAAGGCCGGCGGCGCCTACGTGCCGCTCGACCCCACCTACCCGGCCGAGCGCGTGGCCTACATGCTCGACGACAGCGAGGCGGCGTTCGTCGTCACCGATGCCGTGCTGGCGGCGCAGTACGGCGCGATGTTCGCCGGCTGCGCCAGGCTGCGCGTCGTGGCCTCGACGGCCGGCCGGCTGGATGGCGTCGCCGCACTGCCGGCGGTGCGCCGCCTGCAGCCCGAACAGATCGGCGCCGCGCCGGCGCACGACCCGGGCCTGGCGCTCGGCGGGCGCGACCGCGCCTACATGATCTACACCTCCGGCTCCACCGGCCGGCCCAAGGGCGCGATCTGCCGCCACGACGGCGCGCTCAACCACCTGTTCGGCGAGCTCGACGGCATCGGCGTGCGCGGCGCCTTCCACTTCCTGCAGACGGCGGCCTCGTCGTCGGACATCTCGGTCTGGCAGTTCATGGCGCCGCTGCTGCACGGCGGCACCTGCGTGGTGGCCGACTACGAGGCCGTGGTCGATCCGCCGGTGCTGCTGGCGCTGATGCGCGACGAGCGCGTCAGCGTGGCCGAGCCGGTGCCGGTGGTGCTGCGCGCGCTGCTCGACCATCTGGCCGCGCTGCCGGCCGACGCGCGCGCGCTGCCCGACCTCGCCTGCATGATGTGCACCGGCGAGGCGCTGCCGGGCGAGCTGGTCGACCGCTGGCTGGCGCTGTACCCGCAGATCCCGATCGCCAACACCTACGGGCCCACCGAGACCTCGGACGACGTGACGCTGCTCGTGCTGCGCGAGCCGATCGGCGCGCGTTTCGCAGTCACGCCGATCGGCCCGCCGCTGCCCAACGTGCGCATCTTCGTGCTCGACCGCGCGCTGCGCGCGCTGCCCGTCGGCGTGCCGGGCGAACTGTGCATCGGCGGCGTGGCGGTGGGCGAAGGCTACTGGCGCCAGCCCGAGAAGACGGCGGCGGCCTTCGTGCCCTGCCCGTTCCCCGAGGTGGCGGCCGGGCCGATGTACCGCACCGGCGACCTCGCGCGCTGGCTGGAAGACGGTTCGATCGAGTTCCTCGGCCGCATCGACCAGCAGGTCAAGGTGCGCGGCTTTCGCATCGAGCCCGGCGAGATCGAAGGCGTGCTCAACACGCATCCGGCGGTGCAGGACGCGGCCGTGGTGGCCGTGGCCGACGCCGCCGGCAACCGCCGCCTCGTCGGCCACTATGTGGCGCGCGAGGGCATGGCCACGACGCCGGCCGAGCTGCGCCAGTTCCTGAAGGGCAAGCTGGCCGAGCACATGGTGCCCTCGCTGCTGCTGCCGCTGCGCGCTCTGCCGCTGACGCCGCTGGGCAAGGTCGACCGGCGTGCGCTCGCACGCATCGAGGCGCCGGCCGCCGACGACAGCGGCGCGGGTCGCGCCGCGCCGCGCGACGCCACCGAGCGCATGCTGTGCGCGCTGTGGGCGCGCGTCACCGGCGCGGCGCAGGTCGGCATCCACGACAACTTCTTCGAGATCGGCGGCGACTCGATCCTCTCGATCCAGGTCGTGGCGGCGCTGCGCGAGCAGGGCTATGCGGTGGCGCCGCGGCAGATCTTCCGCAACCCGACGGTGGCCGAGCTGGCCGCGCAACTGGCTGCGCCGGGCACGTCGGGAGCGCCGGGCGCAGAAGGCGGCGCGCCGCAGGACAAGGCGCGGCGCGCCGCGGCAGAGCAGAGCTGGGAGGTGGCGCGCTGGCGCGAGGCGCTGGCACCGCTCTATCCCGAACTCGAAGACGTGTTCCCGCTCAGCGCGACGCAGCGCGGCATCTACTTCCAGTCGCTGCTGGCGCCCAGGACCTCGGGCGCCTACGTCGAGCAGATCGCGTTCGACCTCGTCGGCGCGCTCGACGAGGCCGCGTTCGGCGCCGCCTGGCAGCACGCCACCGACGCCATCGTCGCGCTGCGCACCGCCATCATCCGGCGCGGCGCACCCTTTCCGCTGCAGGCCGTGGTGCGCGGCGCCACGCTGACGCCTTCGTTCCTCGATCTGCGCGAGCTCGCGCCCGAGCGCCAGCAGCAGCGACTGGCGGCGCTGGTGACCGAGGACCGCATGAAGGGCTTCGACCTCAAACGGCCGCCGCTGGCGCGCGTGACCCTGGTGCGCCTGGGCACCGAGCGCTGGCGCGTGCTGTGGGCCTACCACCACCTGATCCTCGACGGCTGGGCCGAGCCGATGGTGCTGGGCGCGGTGTTCCGCGCCTACGACGCACTGCGCGCCGGCCGTGCGCCGCGCACCGAAGCCGGACTGCCTTACCGCGAGTTCGTGCTCTGGTCCGAGGCGCAGGATCACACGGCGGCCGAATCGTTCTGGCGCGACCAGCTCGCCGGTTTCACGTCGCCGGTGACGATCACCGACACCTCGCCGGCGGTGACGCCGCCGTCGGGCGGCGAGATCTCGCACGGCTGGGAGCACGCGCGTCTGGCCGCCGCGCCCATGCAGGCGCTCGAGCTTGCGGCCCGCCGCACCGGCCTGACGCTGGGCACCGT
>JAGWTJ010000034.1 GCA_028869005.1 Burkholderiales bacterium
TCCTCGACGAACTTGGGGTTCTCGTAGGCGCGCTCGGTGACCCACTTTTCGTCGCCGCGCTTGAGCATCGGCCAGATCTCGCTCGAGGCCTCGTCCTCGGCGACGCGCACGAGTTCGCTCCAGTCGATCTCGCCGCGCAGCTCGACGCGCAGCGTGATGCGCGCGCGCTGGTTGTGCGCGCCGTAGTCGCTGATCTCCTTGGAGCACGGGCACAGGCTCTTCACGGGCACCGCCACCTCGGCCCAGACGGCGGTCGCGCCGGCGCGCGTCTCGGCGATCCAGCGGCCGCCGTAGTCGAGCAGGCTGGTCAGGCCCGAGACCGGCGCGCGCTTCCTGACGAAGAAGGTGAACGCCGCTTCGCAGCGTCCTTCGGCGGCCCCCAGGCGCTGCAGCATCACCGCGTGGCGCTCGCGCAGCGTGCCGGCCGTGAGCGGCGGCAGCCCGGCGCCTTCGTCGAGCCAGGCGACGAAACGCGACATGTGCGTGCCCTTGGCCTCGGCAGGCAGCGCGACGTCGAGCGTCCACTCGGCCGCCGCGCCTTGTTCGGCACCGGCCACGCGCAGGCGCAGGGGGTAGCGCAGCCCCTTGACGCCGACACGCTGGATCGCCAGCCGGCGATGGTCACGCGCGCTTTGCGTGTCCGGGATGTGCAGGGCGTCGGTCAGGTGGTTCATCGCGGGCGCGCGGTTCAGGAAGCGACCGCCGTCAGCGCAGGTCGGGCGCCGAAACGCTGTCGGATCGACTGCTCGATGCCCGCCGCGTCCAGTCCGAGCCGCGCCAGCACCTTGGCCGGATCGCCGTGCTCGGTGAACTCGTCGGGCAGTCCGAGCACCAGCAGCGGCACCTGCACGCCGGCCGCTGCCAGGCATTCGAGCACGGCGCTGCCGGCGCCGCCGCTCACGCAGCCTTCCTCGACCGTCACCAGACCGTCGTGCGAGCGCGCCAGCTCGAGCACCAGCGCCTCGTCCAGCGGCTTGACAAAACGCATGTCGACGAGCGTGGCATCGAGCCGCTCGGCGGCCGGCAGCGCGGCGTGCAGCAACGTCCCGAAGGCGAGGATCGCCAGTCGCGGCGTGCCCGGTCGGCGCTCGGCCGTGCGCGGGCGGCGCCGCACCAGCCCCTTGCCCCAGTCCCAGACGGTGAACGACTTGTCGACCGCGGCGCCGCTGCCGCTGCCGCGCGGATAGCGCACCGCCACCGGATGGTCTTGCCGGTACGCGGTGGTGAGCGCCTGGCGGCATTCGTTCTCGTCGCTCGGCGCGAGCAGGCTGCAGTGCGGAATGCAACGCACGAAGGCGATGTCGTAGGCGCCGGCGTGCGTCGGACCGTCGGCGCCGACGACGCCGGCACGGTCGAGCGCGAACACCACCGGCAGCCTCTGCAGCGCCACGTCGTGGATGAACTGGTCGTAGCCGCGCTGCAAGAAGGTGGAGTAGATCGCCACCACCGGCTTCATGCCCTCGCAGGCGAGCCCGGCGGCGAAGGTGACGGCGTGCTGCTCGGCGATGCCGACGTCGAAGTAGCGGCGCGGGAAGCGCTGGTGGAACTCGACCATGCCCGAGCCCTCGCGCATCGCCGGCGTGATGCCGACCAGCTTGTCGTCGGCCTCGGCCATGTCGCACAGCCACTGCCCGAAGACCTGCGTGAACGTCGCCTTGGCGCTGCCGCTCGCGCTCGGGAAACCCTTGGCCGGATCGAAGCGCCCGCTCGCCGCGTGGTACTTCACGGGATCGGCCTCGGCCAGCTTGTAGCCGTAGCCCTTCTTCGTCACCACGTGCAGGAACTGCGGACCCTTCTTGTCGCGCAGGTTCTCGAGCGTCGGGATCAGCGAGTCGAGGTCGTGGCCGTCGATCGGGCCGACGTAGTTGAAGCCGAATTCCTCGAAGATCGTGCCCGGCGCGACCATGCCCTTGGCGTGCTCCTCCAGGCGCCGCGCCAGCTCGAACAGCGGCGGCGCCGCCTTGAGCACGCCCTTGACGCCCTCGCGCGCCGCGGTATAGAAGCCGCCGCTCATCAGCCGCGCCAGGTAGCCGTTGAGCGCACCCACCGGCGGGCTGATCGACATGTCGTTGTCGTTAAGCACGACCAGCAGGTCCGCCGGCTGCCCGGCGTGCGCGAAGCCGGCGTTGTTGAGCGCCTCGAAGGCCATGCCGGCGGTCATCGCGCCGTCGCCGATCACCGCCACCGCGCGCCGACGCTCGCCCTTGAGCTGCGCCGCCACCGCCATGCCGAGCGCCGCCGAGATCGACGTGCTGCTGTGCGCGGTGCCGAAGGCGTCGTACTCGCTCTCGTCGCGCTTGGGAAAACCGGCCACGCCGTCGAGCTGGCGCAGCGTGTGCATGCGCTCGCGCCGCCCGGTCAGGACCTTGTGCGGGTAGGTCTGGTGGCCGACGTCCCAGACGATGCGGTCGTGCGGCGTGTCGAACACGTAGTGCAGCGCGATCGTCAGCTCCACCGTGCCGAGGTTGCTGCCCAGGTGGCCGCCGGTCTGGCTCACGGTGTCGAGCACGAACTGGCGCAGCTCGGAGGCGAGCGCCGGCAGTTGCGTGCGCGGCAGGCAGCGCAACTCGGCCGGGCTGTCGATCTTGCTCAGCAATGCATCCATCTCAATGTTCGCGTTCTACCACCCGGTCGGCCAGCGTGGCGAGAGCCCAGCCCTGCGCGCCCAGTCCGCTGCGCGCCAGCGCCGCGTGCGCCTGCGCGCGCAGCGCCTCGGCATGCGCGCGCGCGGCGTCCAGGCCGAGCACCGAGACGTAGGTCGGCTTGTTGTCGTCGACGTCCTTGCCCGCCGTCTTGCCCAGGCGTTCGGACTCCTGCGTGACGTCGAGGATGTCGTCGACGACCTGGAACGCCAGGCCGACCGCCGCACCGTAGTCGTCCAGCGCCGCCAGGCAGGCGGCGCCCGCGTGGCCGCAGGCGGCGCCCATGGCCACGCTGGCCTGCAGCAGCGCGCCGGTCTTGCGACGATGCATGTCGCGCAGCGCCGCCTCGTCGAGCGTGCGGCCGATGCTCGCCAGGTCGATGGCCTGGCCGCCGGCCATGCCGACGTGGCCGGCGGCCCGCGCCAGCAGCGCCACCAGGCGCGCCGCGAGCGCGGCGTCGACGCCGGAGTCGGGCGTCAGCACCTCGAAGGCCAGCGCCTGCATGGCGTCGCCGGCGAGCATCGCCTGCGCCTCGCCGTAGCGCACGTGCACCGTCGGCTTGCCTCGGCGCAGCACGTCGTTGTCCATGCAGGGCATGTCGTCGTGCACGAGCGAGTAGGCGTGGATCAGCTCCACCGCGACCGCGGCGCGCAGCGCGGCCTCGCGCACGCCGCCCACCGCCTGCGCGGCAGCCAGCACGAGCAGCGCACGCAGCCGCTTGCCGCCGTCGAGCACGCCGTAGCGCATCGTCTGGCCGAGGCCGGCCGGCGCATCGGCCGGCACCCAGGCGTCGAGCGCCGACTCCACCGCCGCCAGTTCGGTCGCGGCCCAGGCGTCGTAGTCGTGCTCCGTCATGAAGCGGCGCCACCCGTGAACGGCTCGAGGCGGCCGTCTTCGAGCAGCTTGACCTGGTCCTCCACGGCCTGCAGCCGCGCCCGGCACAGAGCCAGCAACTCGGCGCCGCGGCGGTAGCCGTCGAGCAGCCGGTCGAGCGGCATCTGCCCACCCTCCATCTGCTCGACGAGCCGGTCCAGTTCGGCCAGTGCCTGTTCGAAGCTCGCGGGCTCGTCCTTGGCGGGTGGGGTCGCGGCAGTCGCGGAACTTCGGGCCATTCGGGGTGGGGAGACTGAAGCGGCAATTGTAGACACCGGCATCCGGGCGCCTCCACCGGGCGCCTGCGCAGCGACCCGAGGCCGCGCGAGGCCGCTCCGACCCGCGCGCAAGGCCTGCCGATAAACTCGCCGCCTGGCGGACACGATGCCCGCCGGCCGGGCGCCAGCGGGCGACGGCTTCGGATCCCTTGCAGCCGCGGAGGACGGGTTCGGATCATGTCGGACCTCAGCATCTCTCTGGACGCGCGCAGCCGCGCCCAGCTTCCGGTTCACAGCTACTTCGACGAGGGCCTGTTCCGCCGCGAACTCGACCTGATCTTCGATGCGTCGCCGCGCTACCTGGGGCACGAGTTGCTGGTGCCCGAGGTCGGCAGCTACCACGTGCTGGCGCAAGAAGGCGACGGCCGCGCGCTGGTGCGCACCGAAGCCGGGATCGGGCTCGTCTCCAACGTCTGCCGTCACCGCCAGGCGGTGATGCTGAAGGGGCGCGGCAGCACCGCCGGCCACATCGTCTGCCCGGTGCACCGCTGGACCTACGGGCTCGACGGCAAGCTGGTCGGCGCGCCGCATTTCGCCGACGATCCGTGCCTGAACCTGCGCAGTTACGGGTTGCAGAACTGGAACGGCCTCCTCTTCGAGCGCAACGGGCGCAACGGGCGCGAACTGGCCGCCGATCTGCACGACATGTCGGCGGCCGGCGAGCTCGACTTCGCCGGCTACGTTTTCGATCGCGCCATCCTGCACGAGTGCGACTACAACTGGAAGACCTTCATCGAGGTCTACCTCGAGGACTACCACGTCGGTCCGTTCCACCCCGGACTCGGCCACTTCGTGACCTGCGACGATCTGCGCTGGCAGTTCGGCCGCCACTGGTCGGTGCAGACGGTGGGCGTGCTGGACCGGCTGGCCAAGCCCGGCTCCGCGGTCTACGAGCGCTGGCACCGGGCGGTGCTCGCGTTCCGCGCCGGCGAGCCGCCGCCCAACGGCGCGATCTGGCTGACCTACTATCCGACGACGATGGTCGAGTGGTACCCGCACGTGCTCGTCGTCTCGACGCTGTTTCCCAAGGGTCCGCAGAAGACGCTCAACCTGGTCGAGTTCTTCTACCCGGAGGAGATCGCCGCCTTCGAGCGCGAATTCGTCGACGCCCAGCAGGCGGCCTACATGGAGACCTGCGACGAGGACGACGAGATCGCCCTGCGCATGGACGGCGGACGCCGCGCCCTGATGGAGCGCGGCGACAACGAGGTCGGCCCCTATCAGAGCCCGATGGAAGACGGCATGCAGCACTTCCACGAGTGGTATCGGCGCGAGATGGGTCTGCCGGCCTCGGGCGCCATCGAATGACGGGAGTGACGGCGGCGTGCGCGAGTCCGAACCGTTCGGCGCGCCCGTGCCCGAAGGTATGACCAACGCACGAGGAGCGGCAATGCCGTATCGGACGCTGATCGAACCCCTGGCACTGCTGGCGGCGATGGCACGCCAGGAGCGGCTGGTGTTGCTGGACTGCGGCTTCGACCTCGGCGACACCGCGGCCGGCGAGCGCGCGTATCAAGCCGGCCATCTGCCTGCGGCGCAGTACGCGCACCTCGATCGCGACCTTTCGGGCGTCAAGACGGGCCGCAACGGTCGCCATCCGCTGCCCGAACGCGCGGCGTTCGCGGCGCGCGCCGGCGCCTGGGGCGTGGCGCCGGGCGTGCAGGTCGTGGCCTACGACGGCCAGGGCGGGCCTTACGCCGCGCGCGCCTGGTGGCTGCTGCGCTGGCTCGGACACGACGCCGTGGCCGTGCTCGATGGCGGGCTGGCGGCCTTCGTCGCCGCCGGCGGCCACGCCGAGCGCGAGTCGGCGCCGGCCACAGCCGAGCCGCCCTATCCCGCGCAGGCGCCGGCCATGCCTTGCATCGACGCCGCATCGTTGCTCGCGCAACTCGACACCACGACAGTGCTCGACGCGCGCCCGGCCGAACGCTTCCGCGGCGATGTCGAGCCGCTCGATGCCGTAGCCGGTCACATTCCCGGTGCGCACAACCGCTTCTTCAAGGACAACCTGCTGCCCGACGGCCGCTTCAAGCCGGCGCAGGTACTGCGTCACGAGTTCGCGGCCTACGCCGCGACATTGCCGACGCTCGTGCATTCGTGCGGATCGGGCGTCACCGCCTGCCACAACCTGCTGGCGATGGAGCATGCGGGGCTGGCCGGCACGCGGCTCTATGCCGGCTCGTGGAGCGAGTGGTGCAGCGACCCTGCGCGGCCCGTGGCGCGCGGTTGACAGGAGTCAACGGCCGCCTGTAGCGTCGCGTGACACTTCACTTCACGGGCACGGCCGCCGGCTCGGCCCGACAACGAGCGGGGTTCCCATGTACAAGCGCATCCTCCTTCCCACCGACGGCTCCGACGTCACCAGCAAGGCGATGCAGCAGGCCATCGCGCTGGCCAAACTGACCGGGGGCGAGATGTTCGTGCTGTCGGTCAAGGAGCCGTTCCCGTACAGCGCCATCAGCGAGATGCAACCGGTGCCGCCGCAGGAGTTCTACGACGCGCAGGAGCGCATCGCCGCGCAGCGCGTGGCCACGGCGGTGCAGGCCGCGCAGGCGGCAGGCGTGACCTGTCAGGGACACACCGTCGAAGCGCTGCACCCCTGGGAAGCGATCCTCGACCACGCCGACACGCAGCACTGCGACCTGATCGTCATGGCCTCGCACGGCCGCCGCGGCGTCGCCGCGTTGCTGCTGGGCAGCGAGACGCAACGCGTGCTGATCCACTCCAAGCTGCCGGTGCTCGTGGTGCGCTGACGCGCCGCGGGGCGGGCACGCCGCAGCACGGCGGCGCCCGCATGGCCCGGGCAGCACTTGGTGGGCTCGGTACGCGCCGTGCGTCCGGGGCGCTCTCAGTGAACGTGCAGCAGCGCCTTGGCGCCGGCGACGAGCGCGAGCCCGCCGGCCAGCCAGATGAGTTGCGCCGCCGTCTCGCGCCAGGTCAGACGCTGCTGCAGTTGCGGCAGCAGGTCGGCCACGGCGACGTAGATGAAGCTGCTCGAGGCCGCGACGAGCAGGTACGGCAGCGTCGTGTGCCAAGGCCCGACCAGGAAGTACCCGGCGATGCCGCCGGCCACCGCGGCCACGCCCGACAACATGTTGAAGAGCAAGGCGCGCGTGCGCGAGAAGCCGGCGTTGAGCAGCACGATGTAGTCGCCCGCCTCCTGCGGAATCTCATGCGCCGCGACCGCGAACGCGGTGACCACCCCCAGCGCCGGCGAGACGAGGAAGGCGGCGGCGATGAGCACACCGTCGCAGAAGTTGTGCACGCCGTCGCCGACCAGCACTGCGACGCCGCCGCGGCCGGCCTGGCGGGCGTCGAAGTGGTGGTCGTGGTGATGGCCGTCGCCCTCGTGGTGGTGCATGTGCCGATACAGATCGGCCTTCTCCAGCAGCCAGAAGAACAGCAGTCCGCCGAGCAGCGTGGCGAACAGCGACTGCGGGTCGGCGCCGCTTTCGAAAGCCTCGGGCAGCGCGTGCAGCAGCGAGGTGCCCAGCAGCACGCCCGCCGACAGGCTGACCAGGCTCTTGACGACGCGGCCCAGCACGCCGAGCGTCAGCGTGGCCGCCAGCAGCACCGACGCCAGGCCGCCGATGGCCGTGGCCAGCACGATGTAGAGCAGAGTCATGTCAGAGCGCGGCGACGCCGGCGGGCGCTGGCGCGGCGTTCGAGATTGCGAATGGATGAATCACGCCCGCGATGCATGGGTTCGCAAGCTCAGAGCACGCCATGCGTCCGGAACCAGGCCAGGCAGCGCTTCCAGCCGTCCTCGGCGGCCTCCTTGCGGTAGCTCGGCCGGTAGTCGGCGTGAAAGGCGTGCGGTGCGTCCGGATAGACGACGATCCGGCTCGCCTTGGCCGCGGCGCTGCCCTGGGCGAGTGCGGCCTCCATGCGCTGCACCTGCTCCGGCGGGATGCCGCTGTCGGCACCGCCGTACAGCCCGAGCACCGGAGCGTGCATCGAACCGACGACATCGAGCGGATGGCGCGGCCGCAGGTCGTTCGACGGTCCGGCGAGTTGCCCGTACCAGGCCACGCCCGCCTTCGCGGCCGGGTTGTGCGCGCTGTACAGCCACACGATGCGCCCGCCCCAGCAAAAGCCCGTGATGCCCAGCCGCGAAGTGTCGGCGCCCTCGCCTGCGGCCCAGGCCACGCAGGCGTCGAGGTCGCCCAGCACCTGGCGGTCGGGCACCTTGGAGATGATTTCGGCCAGCAGCTTGGCGATCTCGCCGTAGCTCTGCGCGTCGCCCTGGCGCACGAACAGCTCCGGCGCGACGGCGAAACAGCCGGCCTTGGCCAGGCGCCGCGCCACATCCGCGATGTACTCGTGCACGCCGAAGATCTCGCTCACCACCAGCACCACCGGCGCCTTGATGGCCCCTTGCGGCACCGCCCGATAGGCCGGCATCTTGAAGTCGCCCACGGGAATCGTCACCTCGCCGGCCACCAGGCCGGCGCTGTCGGTCTTGATCGCCGTCTGCGCCACCACCGGCAGCACCGCCGCGGCGAAGCCGCTGCCGACCGCAGAGCGCACGAAGTCGCGCCGCGAATAGGGCACGCGAGCGGGAGGCGGGACGAGCGCGTCGAATTGGTCCTGCATGCGGCTGCTCCTTGTGATCGAGGCCCGAGATTCTAGGAACGAACCTGCGGCAACGATTCGCACCGCGCTCCTTGGGTACGATCGCCCGATGCAAACGGCGCCCCTGCTCGGCGGTCCGCTGGCCGCGGTGGACATCGGCTCCAACAGCATGCGCCTCGAGATCGGGCAGATCTCCCCCGGCGCCGGCAGCCGCTACGTCCGCGTCGACTACCTGAAGGACACCGTGCGTCTGGGCGCCGGGCTCGATGCCGCCGGCATGCTCGACGAAGAGGCCACGCAGCGGGGCCTGGCCTGCCTTAGGCGCTTCTCGGCACGGCTGGCCGGTTTCGATCCGGCGCACGTGCGCGCGGTGGCCACGCAGACGCTGCGCGAGGCGAGGAACCGCGACACCTTCTTGCTGCGCGCGCAGGAGGTGCTGGGCTTTCCGATCGAAGTCATTTCCGGACGCGAGGAGGCGCGCCTCATCTACGCCGGCGTGGCCCAGTTGCAGCCCTCGCGCGCGCGACGTCTGGTGCTCGACATCGGCGGGCGCAGCACCGAGATGATCCTCGGCCACGGCCGGCGCCCCTGGGCGGCCGAGTCGTTCGCCGTCGGTTGCGTCAACCTGAGCCTGCGCTTCTTCGACGGCGGGCGCCTCACCGAGCAGGCCTTCCGCGCTGCGCAGGTGGCCGCCGGCGCCGAGCTCGAGGAAGCGCTAGTCACCTTCACGCCCGAGCAGTGGGAGCAGGCGCTGGGCGCCTCGGGCACGGTCGGCGCGGTGTCGCAGATCCTTGCCGCCGCCGGCATCAGCGACGGCCGCATCACGCCGGCCGGCCTGCGCTGGTGCATCGAGCGTTGCCTGGAAGCCGGCCGCACCGATGCCCTCGCCCTGCCCGGCCTGCGCGTCGACCGCCGCCCGGTGCTGCCCGGCGGCCTCGCCATCCTGTATACGCTGGCGCTGCAGTTCGGCATCGACACGCTGCAGCCGGCGCGCGGCGCGTTGCGCCAGGGGGTGATCGTCGACCTGCACGAGCGCCTCTTCGGCGCGCTCGGCACGCAGCCGGGCGACGTGCGCGACGCCTCGGTGGCCGAACTGCAGAAGCGCTTCGCGGTCGACATCGATCAGGCGGCGCGCGTGGCGGCCGTGGCGCTGGCGTTGTTCGACGACGTGCTCGCCGACGCCGACGTCGAGATCCGGCGCGAGCTGGCCTGGGCCGCCGCGCTGCACGAGGTCGGTCTCGTGGTTTCGCACCACGATCACCACCGCCACAGCGCCTACCTGCTGGCCCATGTCGACGCGCCCGGCTTCTCGCAGAGCCAGCAGCGGCGCATCAGCCAGCTCGTGCTCGGCCAGCGCGGCGGACTGCGCAAGGTCGAGCCGCAACTGGCGAGCGCGACCTTCGCCTGGCAGGTGCTGTGCCTGCGGCTGGCGGCCATCGTCTGTCATGCGCGTACCGACATCGACGCGCGCGCGCTCGAACTGCGCGTGCGCGGCCGCGATGCCCGGCTCGCCTTCGCGCGCGAGGGGGCCGCGACGCGGCTGCGCACGCTGTTCCTGCTGCACGAAGAGGCCGCGATCTGGGCGCGCAGCGGTCCACTGCGGCTGGCGCTGCCCGGCGCCTGACGTGGCCCAACCGAGGCGCCAAGGAGGTCTGTCACCATGCATTTCGATCCTACCCTGCGCGAGCGCTTCGCCCCGACCGGCACGCTGCGCGCCGCCATCAATCTGGGCAACCCGCTACTGGCCCGCGCCGATGGGGCCGGCGCGGCACGCGGCGTGTCGGTCGATCTCGCGCAGGAGCTGGCCGCGCGGCTCGGCGTGCCGCTGGCGCTGGTCGTCGTCGATACGGCGGCGCAATCGGTGCAGCACGTGCGCGACGAAACTGCCGACATCGGCTTCTTCGCCGTCGACCCGGCGCGCGGCGCCGGTCTCGCGTTCAGCGCACCCTATCTGCTGATCGAGGGTGCCTACCTGGTGCGCGAGGCGGCGCCGCAGCGAGCCAACGACGACGTCGATCGCGACGGCACGCGCGTCGTCGTCGGCCAGGGCAGCGCCTACGATCTGCACCTCACGCGCGCACTGCGGCGCGCGACCATCGTGCGCGCCGCGAGTTCGCAGGCGGTGGTCGAGACCTTCCTCGCGAGCGGGCACGACGTGGCCGCCGGCGTGCGCCAGCAGCTCGAGGCCGACGCCGCGCGCCACGCCGGGCTGCGCCTGCTGCCCGGCCGCTTCATGCTGATCCAGCAGGCGATGGGCCTGCCGCAATCGCGCGGCGAAGGCGCACGGCAAGCGCTGGCCGCCTTCGTCGAAGAGATGAAGGCCGGCGGCTTCGTCGCGGCCGCCATGGCACGCCACGGCGTGCACGGCGCATCGCTCGCGCCGCCGGCGCATCAGAGCTGATCGGGCCCGATCACGGCGTGCAGCACGACCTGCAGCGCGCTGCCGCGTTCGCGTGCGCGCAACCAGACGACGCCGGCCTTGCGGATCGTCCACGGTTGCGGCCGGCCGGTCACGAGGAAGGCGCAAGTCATGCCCAGCATCGGCTGGTGCCCGACCACCAGCACCGCGCCGCGAGCGTCGGGCCAGCGTGCCGCGCCCAGCACGTCGTCGACCGAGCCGCCCGGCGCCAGCATGTCGACCGTGGCGAAGCGCCGCCCGAGCGCCTCGGCCGTCTGCTGCGCACGCCGCGCCGGGCTGACCAGTACTCGCGCCGCGCGCGGCAACTGCCGGTCGAGCCAGGCGGCGACGACGGCGGCCTGGCGCTTGCCCTTGGGCGTGAGCGCGCGTTCCAGGTCACCGGCTCCACCCGCCGGCTCGACGGCTTCGGCATGACGCCACAACACCAGATCCATCAGGCGTTCCCGGCCCCTGCCGCGCGATAGCGGACCAGCAGGGCCTGCTGTGCGCTCACGCCGTCGCGCGACACGCGGCGATAGTGCCCGTCGCCGTCCAGCCGCCAGGCGTCGCGCTCGTCGCGCAGGTACGGCACCAGCGCTTCGTCGATGACACGCTGGCGCAGCGCCGCATCACGCACCGGCCAGGCGATCTCGATGCGGCCGAACATGTTGCGGCTCATCCAGTCGGCGCTCGACAGGTACAAGGCCTCGTCCGCCGCGGCTTCGCCCCAGCGGAAGTAGAAGATGCGCGTGTGCTCGAGGAAGCGTCCGACGATCGAGCGCACGCGGATCCGCCCGCGAGCGCCGAGCGGGCCCGGCACCAGCAGGCACGGGCCGCGCACGACCAGGTCGATGCGCGCCCCAGCGCGGCCGGCCGCCACCAGGGCGCCAATGAGCAGCGGATCGGTGAGCGCGTTGACCTTGACGACGACGCGCGCCGGCCGCCCGGCGCGCGCCGCCTCGGCCACCTGCAGCAGATGGCGCATCAGCCGGCGGTGCAGCGTGAACGGCGCCAGCGTCAGGTGCTTGAGACCGCGCGCGCGGGCCTGGCTCGTGAGCTGCAGGAACACCGCGTCGGCGTCGGCGGTCAGATCGGGGTCGGCGCTGAGCTGGCCGAGGTCGGTGTACTGGCGCGCCGTCGTCGGGTTGTAGTTGCCGGTCGACAGGTGCAGGTAGCGCGCCAGACGCGTCGCGCCGCTGCGCCCGGTCTCGCGGCGCGTCACGAGCAGCAGCTTGGCGTGCGTCTTCAGACCGACGATGCCATACACGACCTGGGCGCCCACGGCCTCGAGCCGCTCGGCCCAGTTGATGTTCGCCTCCTCGTCGAAGCGCGCCTTGAGCTCGACCACCGCCAGCACCTCCTTGCCGCGGCGCGCCGCCTCGATCAGCAACTCCATCAGCACGCTCTCGCTGCCGGTGCGGTAGATGGTCTGCTTGATCGCCAGCACCTGGGGATCGCGCACGGCCTCGCGCAGGAACTGCACCACCGGCTCGAAGCTCTCGAACGGGTGGTGCAGCAGCACGTCGCGCGCGCGCAGCTGCTCGAAGATCGACACGTCGCGCGCCAGCGCAGCCGGCCAGGCCGGCTCGAACGGCGCAAAGCGCAGCGCGGCGCCTTCGGCCAACTCGACGAGCGGGTTCAGGCGCAGCAGGCTGAGCGGTCCGTCGATCCGGCACAGCGCGGCCTGCGGCAGCCCGAACTGGTCGAGCAGCAGCCGCCACAGGTCCTCGGGGCACGAAGCCGCCACTTCCAGCCGCAGCGCCTGTCCGAAATGCCGGCGCTTGAGGTGGCTGCGCAGCGCCTGGCGCAGATTGGTGACCTCGTCCTCGTCGAATTCGATGTCCGAGTCGCGCGTGACGCGAAACGGCGCGAACGCCTGCAGCGTGCGGCCCGGGAACAGTTCGGCCAGATGGGCGCGGATCACGCTCGTCAGCAGCACGAAGGCCTGGCGGCCGCCGGCCAGCGCGGCCGGCAGCCGCAGCACCGGCGCCAGCACCCCGGGCACCTTGACGATGGCGATGCGGTTGTCGCGCCCGAAGGCGTCGCGCCCGCGCAGTTGCACGATGAAGTTGAGCGACTTGCTGGCCACCATCGGGAACGGATGGCTCGGGTCCAGGCTCAACGGTACGAGCAGCGGCTTGACCTGCTCGTCGAAGTGGCGCGCCACCCATTCGCGCTGCGCGGCATCGCGTTCGGCATGACCGAGCACGACGATGCCCTCGCGCCGCAGGTGGGGCACGATCCGGTCGTTGTAGAGCGCGTACTGCGCGTCGACCAGGGCGAGCGCGGCGGCGCGGATGTCGGCCAGGTCGGAGGGCGCGCGCGCGCCGCGCCGGCGCCGCGCCGCGTGCACGTGGCCGGCCAGGTGCACCTCGACGAACTCGTCGAGGTTGGACGCCACGATGGCCACGTAGCGCAGCCGCTCGAGCAGCGGCACATCGGCGCGACGCGCCTGCGCCAGCACGCGCCGGTTGAACTCGAGGATTGCGCGTTCGCGGCCGAGCGGCCGCGGCAACGCGCCGTCAGCGCTGTCAGCGACGACGACCGGCGCTGCCGCGCCCGGCGCCGGCTCGGCCGGCGCACCCGCGCCGTCCTTGTCCTCAGCCATGCAGGCAGTCTACGCGGACGGCCCGCGGCGGCTGCGCGCCCGCCGCCTGCCGGTGGTCAGACCGCGAGCAGCGTGCGCCGGTAGTGCAGCAGCTCGTCGATCGACTCGTGGACGTCGGCGCGTGCCGTATGCGCCTGCGCCTTGGTGAAGCCTTCCAGTGCCGCCGGCTTCCAGCGCCGCGCGAGCTCCTTGAGCGTGCTCACGTCCAGGTTGCGGTAGTGGAAAAACGCCTCCAGCTCCGGCATGTGGATGGCGAGGAAGCGGCGGTCCTGGCAGATGCTGTTGCCGCACATCGGGCTCTTGCCCCTGGGCACATGGCGCCGCAGGAACTCGATCACCTGGGCCGCCGCCGCGGCCTCGTCGACAGTCGACGCGCGTACGCGCTCGGTGAGCCCGCTGCGGCCGTGGGTGCCCTTGTTCCAGGCATCCATGCCGTCGAGCACGGCGTCGCTCTGGTGCACCTCCAGCACAGGGCCTTCGACGCGCACCGTCAGTTGCGCGTCGGTGACGACGACGGCGATCTCCAGGATGCGATCGCGCTCTGGCACCAGGCCCGACATCTCGAGGTCGATCCAGATCAGGTTGTCGTCGCCGACGGTGAGGCTGGTCGTATTCATGGGCGCCGATTGTCGCGGATGGCCCGGGGCGCCTTCGCACCGGTCGCGGCGCCGGCCACCTACACTCGTCGCCATGCACGCCGGCACGGTCACATCGGTCTTCGTCGTCGCCCTGGTCGGTGCCTACCTGCTGCGCCTCGCGCTGGCGCGGCGCCAGATTCGCCACGTGGCGCAGCACCGCGAGCAGGTGCCGGCTGCCTTCGCGCACACCGTCACGCTAGAGGCACACCGCAGGGCGGCCGACTACACGCTCGCCCACGCGCGGCTCGGGCTCGTCTCTTCGGCGCTCGCCGCCGTCGTGCTGCTCGGCTGGACGCTGCTGGGCGGTCTCGACGCGCTCAACGTCGCGCTGCACGACGCGCTGCTGCCGCACTGGGGCGCTTTGGGCTACCAGCTCGCGCTGCTGGCCTCGTTCGCGCTCGTCGGCGGGCTGATCGACCTGCCGCTCGCCTGGTACGAGACGTTCCGCCTCGAACAGCGCTACGGCTTCAACCGCATGAGCTTGCAGCTGTGGCTGGCCGATCTCGTCAAGGGCGTGCTCGTCGGCGCCTTCATCGGCCTGCCGCTGGCCGCGCTCATCCTGTGGATCATGCATGCCGCGGGCCGGCTGTGGTGGCTGTGGGCCTGGGGCGCGTGGGTCGCCTTCAACCTGGTGCTGCTGGTGGTCTGGCCGACCCTCATCGCGCCGCTGTTCAACAAGTTCAGGCCGCTGGCCGATGCGCCGCTGGCGGCCCGCGTCACGGCGCTGATGCAGCGTTGCGGGTTCGCCGCGAAAGGGCTGTTCGTGATGGACGGCAGCCGGCGCTCGGCGCACGCCAACGCCTATTTCACCGGCCTGGGCGGATCCAAACGGGTGGTGTTCTACGACACGCTGCTGGCGCGCCTCACGCCCGGCGAGGTCGAGGCGGTGCTGGCGCACGAACTCGGTCACTTCAGGCTGCGCCACGTGCCCAAGCGCATGCTCGCCCTGTTCGCCTTCAGCCTGGCGGCACTGGCGCTGCTCGGCTGGCTCGCGACGCAGGTCGCGTTCTACAGCGGCCTGGGCGTCGCGCCCAACCTGGACGCGCCCAACGACGCGCTGGCGCTGCTGCTGTTCATGCTGGTGCTGCCGCCGTTCGGCTTCTTCGTCGCACCGCTGCTGGCGCGCGTGTCGCGTCGGCACGAGTTCGAAGCCGACGCCTACGCCTGTGCGCAGGCCGACGGGCGCGATCTGGCCAGCGCGCTGCTCAAGCTGCACGAGGACAACGCGACGACGTTGACGCCGGACCCGCTGTACGCGCGCTTTTACTACTCGCATCCGCCGGCTGCCGAGCGCCTGGCAGCGCTGCCCGCGCCCGGCGCCGTGCCTGCGTGAGCCGCCGCGCCGATCTCGCCGCGTCGCGCACCGGCGCCGCCGGGGCCGTCGACGCCGGGCTCGAACCCGGTCTGGTGGTGGCCGCCCATGGCCGCCATGCGGTGGTCGAGACGCCCGAGGGTCACCGACTGCACTGCCATGCGCGCGCCAAGAAGAGCGACGTGGTGGTCGGCGATCGCGTGCTGTGGCAGCCGAGCGGCGACGGCGGCGTTGTCGAGCGCATCGAGCCGCGTCGCAACCTGCTGCTGCGCCAGGATGAGTGGCGCACCAAGTCTTTCGCCGCCAACCTCGACTTGCTGCTGACGCTGGTGGCCGTGGAGCCGCCGTTTGCCGAGACGCAGCTGGCGCGCGCGCTCATCGCCGCGCGCGCCGCGGGCATCCCCGCCATCGTCGGACTGAACAAGATCGATCTGCCGGGAGCGGCCGCGGCGCGCGCCCGGTTGGCGCCGTACCGAGCGATGGGAGTGGAGGTGCTCGAGCTGGCGCTGAAAGCCGACCCGCAGGGCGCGCGCGCCCTGCTCCTGCCGCGCTTCGAGGGCCGCGCGACGCTCCTGCTCGGCCCGAGCGGCATGGGCAAGAGCACGCTCGTCAATCTCCTGGTGCCGGCCGCGGCAGCGCAGGTGGGCGAGATCTCGGCGGCGCTCAACGCCGGGCGCCACACGACGACCGCGACCACCTGGTACTGGCTCGACGCCGGGCGGCGCTCGGCGCTGATCGACTCGCCGGGCTTTCAGGAGTTCGGTCTGCGCCAGATCGAGGCCGGCCAGCTCGCCGCGCTGATGCCCGACATCGCCGCCGCCCTCGGCCATTGCCGCTTCTACAACTGCACGCACCGCCAGGAACCGGGCTGCGGCGTGCGCGCGGCCGCGGCGCGCGGCGACATCGCCGCGGCGCGCCTGCGCATCTACGACGCGCTGCACGAGGAGCTGTCGCAGCTGCGCCGATAGGCGCTCGCGTGGCCGGCGTCGACGTGTCGCGGGGTGATCTCAGCCCACGATGTTGGCCAGCGACAGCAGCGCCAGCAGCAGCATCCACAGCACGACCGAGCGCCACACCAGGCCGACCACGCTCTGCAGATGGCCGAGCTGCGGCGGCAGGCCTGCGGTGGAACCGGCCGCATCGGCCGCACCGGGCTCGGCACCTGCGCTGAAGGTCTTGGAACGGTCGGGCGTGACGCCGGGCGGCGCGGCGCCGCCGAGTTGCACGCCCACGGCACCCGCGGCGGCGGCGAGGATGATGCCCTCGTTGGCGTGCTGCCAAAGCGGCGCGTCGCGCCGCCAGCCCGACACCGCCTCCTCGAAGTTGCCCACCACCGCGAAGCCGAATGCGGTCATGCGCGCCGGCACATGGTCGATGGCCTGGAACAGGCGCTGCGACAGCAGCCGCAGCGCGTCGTTGACGGGCGCGTCGAGCGTGCGGTGGCGGTAGCCCCAGTAGCGGCTCGAGAACTCTGCCATGCGGTAGATGACCGCCCCCATCGGCCCCAGGCCGAGCGCGGACAGCGCGACGAACCAGAAGAACACGCCGAACACGTGCCGATGGGCCGCCAGCAAGGCGTGCTCGATGACGTGACGCAGCACTTCGGTGCGCGGCAGCTCGCTGGTGTCGAGGTGGCGCCATTCGGCAAGCAGCCTGCGCGCCTCGTTCTCGTCGCCGCGCTCGAGCGCGTCGCGGATGTCGGTGAAGTAGTGGCTGAACTGGCGAAAGCCGAACGTGAGATACAGCAGCGCGATGTCGAACACCAGGGCCAGCACGAGGCTCCAGTGCCGGATCGCCAGGTACAGCGCCGTCACCACCAGCCCCGGCAGCAGCACCGACACGCACCACACGACCCAGGCGTGATGCGGCCGGCCGGCGTCGAAGTTGCGCCCGCACCAGCCGACCCAGCCGACCGCCATCTCGTGCACACGGTTGTCGCGCGGCAGCGGCTTGAGCTGCTCGATGGCGAGCGCGAGAAGGACCGCGAAGAAGCTCATCGGCACCGATGATAGGCGGCGGCAGCGCGGGGTCCGGCCGGCACGCGATGTCCGAAGTCATCGCGGCGATGGCGTGCCGCTCGCCGCGGCGGCCGATGTCGTCGAAGGGCCGGGGCCGCCGCCGCTCAGGCCGCGAGGAAGCCGTACAGGTTGCGCAGCATCGCCGCCGTGGCGCCCCAGATGAAATATTCGCGCTCGCGGCCATCCTCGCCGCGGCCATGCCAGGGCATCGACAGGAAGCGGCGCGGGCCGCCCTCCCAGGTGAACTCGTGCCGCTGGTGATGTGCGGGCGTCATCAGGAAGGTGAGCGGCACCTCGAACACCTCGGCCACCTCGGAACCGTCGGGGTGCAGCGCGAAAGGCGTGGAGACCAGCGCCACCACCGGCGTCACGTCGTAGCCGGTGATCGTGAGGTAATGCGGCAGTTGACCGACGACCTCGATGTGGCGGCGCTCGAGGCCCACCTCCTCCTCGGTCTCGCGCAGCGCGGTGGCGATGGGGCTGCCGTCCGCCGGCTCGCTGCGGCCGCCGGGAAAGCTGATCTGTCCGGCGTGGTCGCGCAGATGTGCCGTGCGCCGCGTGAGCATCACGCTCAGTCCGGCGTCGCGCCGCACCAGCGGCACCAGCACGGCAGCGGGCGACGGCGCACCCTGCACGATGAAGCGGCCGTCGCCGCTGAACTCGGGTGTCCAGACGGCGCCTTGGCGCTGCGCGTCGAAACGCGCACGCAGCGCGGGCTCGCCGAGCCGATCGGCGCCGAGCGCCGGCAGATGCGCGTCGGTGCCGGCCACCGGCACCGCGAGCGGATCGATGATGCGTCGCCCGATGCGCGTGGGCGCCGACGTGGGGCGGTGAGGATCGTCGGGCGTCGCCGGCATATCCCCGTCCGACTCAGGACAGCTTGGCCTTGATGCGCGCCGACTTGCCGCTGCGCTGGCGCAGGAAGTACAGCTTGGCGCGACGCACGTCGCCGCGGCGCTTGACCTCGATGTTCGCAATCAGCGGGCTGTAGAGCTGGAAGGTGCGCTCGACACCTTCGCCGCTGGACATCTTGCGCACGATGAAGCTGCTGTTCAGACCGCGGTTGCGCTTGGCGATGACCACGCCTTCGTAGGCCTGCAGACGCTTGCGCGTGCCTTCGACGACGTTGACGCTGACGATCACCGTGTCGCCGGGGGCGAATTCGGGCAGCGTCTTGTTGAGGCGGGTGATTTCCTCCCGCTCGAGTGTGGCGATGAGATCCAAGGCGGCTCCAGGTCGATCTTGCGCGGAGGTTGTGGTTTGCCGCGACTTGCGGCTCGGTATGTCCGGCAGAGGATCGAAAAGCTGCGGATTATAGCGGTGGGCTCGATCCAAAGCGCTCGAGGAACTGCTCGAGGAAGCGCTCGTCCTCGGCCGACAGCCGCCCCGCGGCGCGCGCCGCGGCCAGCAGATCGGGCCGCCGCCGTGCTGTCAGCTCGAGCGCACGCTCGCGCTGCCAGCGTGCGATGGCGGCGTGGTGGCCCGACAGCAGCAGCGGCGGCACGGCCAGCGTCTGGCCGTCGACGACCAGATGTTCGGGCCGCGTGTAGCGCGGGCCTTCGAGCAGGCCGTCGGAGAAGCTGTCCTGCTCGTGCGACGGCGCGTTGAGCACGCCGGGCTGCAGTCGCGCCACCGCGTCGAGCAGCGCCAGCGCCGGCAGTTCGCCGCCGGACAGTACGAAGTCGCCAAGGCTCACCTCATGCGTGACGCGGCGCTCGACAAAGCGCTGGTCCACCCCTTCGTAGCGGCCACAGATCAGCACCGCGCCGGCGCCGGCCGCGAACTCGCGCACCATGGCCTGGTCGAGCCGCCGGCCGGTCGGCGTGAAGTGCACCACCGGCGCCGTCGCGCCGCGCTCGGCGAAGGCGGCGTCGAGCGCCGCCAGCAGCGGCTCGGCCAGCATCACCATGCCGGGGCCACCGCCGAACGGCCGGTCGTCGACACGCCGATAGGCGTCGTCGGCGAAGTCGCGCAGCGGCCACAGCCGCACCTGCACCCGGCCGGACTCGAAGGCACGGCGCGTGACGCCCTGCGCGAGATGCGGGCCGAACAGGTCCGGGAACAGCGTGACGACGTCGAAGCGCATGGCGGCGCGCGGTGCCGGCGGACGTCAGTAGTCGCGCTGCCAGTCGACGTGGATCACGCGGCCCGGCAGGTCGACGCGATCGACATAGGCGGCGACGAACGGTATCAGCCGCTCGGCGTCGGCGTCTTCCGGCCCGACGACGCACAGCACGCAATGCGCTCCGGTGTCGAGCAGCGTGCTCACCTTCCCGAGCGGCTCGCCGGCGCGGTTGCGCACGTCCAGACCGATCAGGTCCACCCAGTAGTACTCGCCCGCGCCGGCCTTTGGAAAGCTCGAACGCGCGACGAAGACGCGCGCGCCTGCGAGCGCCTCGGCCGCCGCACGGTCGGCAATGTCGCGGCAGACCGCCACGATCGCGTCACCCTGCGTGCGCGTCGACGTCACCTGCAGCACTGGCGGCAGCGGCGGCGACTTCGCCGCAGGCGCGGCATCGCTAGCGCGCAGGAACCAATGCCTGGCCGCGACCAGCGCCTCGGGGCGGGCGGAGAACGGCTTGACCTTGAGCGCGCCCTTCACGCCCCAGGCGCCGACGATGCGGCCGACCTCGACGGCATCGGACGGAAACGGCGGGGTCCCGTCGCTCATGACCGAGGCGGCGTGCGGCATCGGTCCGGAGCGCGGGGCAGAGGTCGGTTCGACGCCGCCTCGCTGACGGAGGCCGCGGCGCTCCGCCCTCAGGCCGCCTTCTTGGCCTGCTCGACCAGGCGCAGGACGGTCGGCGACGACTGAGCGCCCACCGCGTGCCAATGGGCGATGCGGTCGAGCGCGACGCGCAGCGCCTGCTCGCCGCCGGCGGCCATCGGGTTGTAGAAGCCGACGCGCTCGATGAAGCGGCCGTCGCGGCGCTC
>JAGWTJ010000035.1 GCA_028869005.1 Burkholderiales bacterium
GCCAGCGTGACCGCCGCCGCTGCGCCCTTGCTCGAGGTGCGCGATCTGCGCATCGCGCTGCCGGCGGGCAGCGCTCGCGGCCACGCGCTGCAGGGCCTGTCGATCAGCCTCGGCCGCGGCCAGACGCTCGGCGTCGTCGGCGCGTCGGGCGCCGGCAAGTCGACGCTCGCGCTCAGCCTGCTGGGCCTGCTGCCGCGCGCGCTGCGCGTCAGCGCGGGCAAGGTCCTGCTCGAAGGCGAGGATCTGCTGCGCGCCACCCCGGCACGGCTGCGCGCACTGCGTGCCGCGCGCATGAGCATGCTGTTCGCGCAGCCGGCAGCCGCGCTCGACCCGCTCATGACCTGCGGCGAGCAGATCGACGAGTTGCTGCAGCGACGCACGCGGCTCACGCGCAACCAGCGGCGCGACAAGACACTGGCGCTGCTGGAGGAAGCACAGGCGAGCGAGCCCGCACGCATCGCCGCCAGCCTGCCGCAGGGGATTGCCGTCAGCGAGCGCCAGCGCGTGCTGATCGCGATGGCGCTGGCACTCGACCCGGCACTGCTGGTCGCCGACGAGCCGACGCACTCGCTCGATCCGGCCGACCAGGCGCAGATCCTCGCCCTGCTGCGCGAGGCGAGCCGGCGGCGCGGCATGGCCCTGCTCTTCACGAGCCGTGACATCGGCGTTGCCGCCGACGTCGCGCAGCGCCTGGCGGTGCTGCACGAAGGCGTGCTGGTCGAAGCCGGCCCGCGCGAGGAGTTGCAGCAGCACGCCAGGCACGAGGTCACGCAGTACCTGCTGGCCGCCTTCGCTGCGCCGCCGCCTGAACGCTCGCCCGAGCCGCACGCCGCGCTCGTACTGAGCGTGCAGGACCTGAGCAAGAGCTACCGCCAGCGGCTTGCCTTCGCCGAACGGCGCGAAGCGCAGGCGGTCAGGGGCGCGAGCTTCGAGGTCCGTCGCGGCCAGACGCTGGCCGTCGTCGGCGCGACCGGCGCCGGCAAGAGCACGCTGGCGCGCTGCGTGGTGCGCCTCGAGACGCCGACCGCCGGCTCGATCCGGCTCGGACAGGATGAGATCGCGCGCGTCGGCGCCTCGCACCTGAGGCCGCTGCGACGCCGCATGCAGTGGCTGTCGGACGATGCGCCTCATGCACTCGATGCGCGCCGCACGATAGTCGACTCGATGCTGGAGGGGCCGCTGAATTTCGGCATGCCGCGCGAACTGGCGCGCGAGCGCGCCAAGGACCTGCTCGAGATGGTGCACCTGCCGGCGCGCTGGCTCGACCGCCATCCCGACCGGCTCGACGGCGCCGACCGCCAGCGCGTGTGCATTGCGCGCGCGCTGATGGTCGAGCCCGAACTGATCGTGGCCGACGACGTGGCCCGGCCCTTCGACCCAGACGTGCAGGCGCTACTGCTCGAGTTGCTCGACCAGCTGCAGCGCCGGCTGCGCTTCGCGATGCTGTTCTGCACGCGCGAGCTGCGCGCCGCCGTCCGCGTGTGCGACCAGCTTGCGGTGATGCACGAAGGCGAGCTGGTCGAGCAGGGCCCGCTGCGGCGCGTGCTCGACGCGCCGCAGCACGAGTGCACGCGGGCACTGATCGCCGCCGCGCCGGAAGGCGGCCTCGCCTTCGCACGCTGACGCGCGCCGGCACCGGCGCAGCGCGCTTCGCCATCGAACGGTCCGCCTCGCACCCGTCCACGAAAGCCCGCCATGACCGTCACGCCCTCGATGCCCTTCACTCCCATCGCGCAGCGGCTGCCGGCCGAGCGCCTGGCCGCGCTGCTGCGCCGCATGCCCAAGGCCGAGCTGCACATCCACATCGAGGGCTCGCTCGAACCCGAGCTGATCCTGCGGCTCGCCGAGCGCAACCACCTGCGCCTGGCCTGGCCCAGCGTCGACGCGCTGCGCGCCGCCTACGACTTCACCGACCTGCAGAGCTTCCTCGACCTGTACTACGCCGGCGCCGCGGTGCTGCTGACGGAACAGGACTTCTTCGACCTGTCCTGGGCCTACCTCGCGCGCGCCGCCGCCGAGCAGGTGCTGCACGCGGAAATCTTCTTCGACCCGCAGACACACACGGCGCGCGGCGTGCCGATCGAGGTGGTGATGACCGGCCTCGAGCACGCGTGCCGGCGCGCGCACGCCGAGTTCGGGCTGTCGGCCAAGCTGATCCTGTGCTTTCTGCGCCACCTGAGCGAGGACGAGGCGCTGGCGACGCTAGCGCAGGCGCTGCCGCATAGTCGCCACTTCATCGGCGTCGGACTCGACAGCTCCGAGCGCGGACACCCGCCCGAAAAGTTCGCGCGCGTCTTCGCGCGCTGCCGTGAACTCGGCCTGCACGTCGTCGCACACGCCGGCGAGGAAGGACCGCCGGCCTATATCCGCGCCGCGCTGGACGTGCTGAAGGTCGAACGCATCGACCATGGCGTGCGCTGCCTCGAGGATCCGGCGCTCGTCGAACGCCTGGCGCGCACGCGCGTACCGCTCACCGTGTGCCCGCTGTCCAACGTCAAGCTGCGCGTGTTCGACACGCTGGCCGCACACAACCTGCCGGCGCTGCTCGACGCCGGCCTGGTGGCCACCGTCAACAGCGACGACCCGGCCTACTTCGGCGGCTATCTCAATCGGAACTTCGTCGACACCTTCGCCGCGCTGCCGCAACTCGGCGTCAGCCACGCCTATCGCCTGGCGCGCAACAGCTTCGAGGCGAGCTTCGCGCCGGCCGCGGACAAGCTGCGCTGGATCGCGCAGCTCGACGCCGTGTTCGCCGCCGAAGGGCTGGCGCAGTCCGGCTGAGCGGCGCGGCAGGCGGGTCGCGCACGAACCGCGCCGGCGCGACAGGAGAGCGTCGCGCAAGCCGCGAACAAACCGTCGCCGGACGATAGTCGACACTCAGACGCCGGCGGCGGCCGGATCGCGCAGCCGCGCCGCGTGCGGACCGAAGGCGTAGGCGTCCATGCCGAGTTCGCCGAAGACGCTGCTCACATGCACGCGCAGCGCGGGGCCGTCGCCGCCGGCACCGGCGGCGACGAAGAACGGCAGCAGGTGCTCGTCACTCGGGTGCATGAGCACGGCATGCGGCGCGCGCGCGCGGTAGTCGAACAAGGCCTTCCAATCGGCCGCCGCCGCACGCTCGGCCCACCATTCGCGAAAGGCCTTGCTCTCGGGTGTGTCGGCCGCCGCGACGCCGGCCAGTTGCCGCTCGCCGAAGAAGCGCCGCAGGTTGTGCGTGATGCTGCCGCTGCCGACCAGCCAGATGCCGTCGGCCGCCAGCGGCGCCAGCGCACGACCGAGCTCGAACAGCTGCGCCGGAGACCAGCTCGGCGGCCAGCCGAGCGGCAGCACGGGGATGTCGGCACGCGGGAACGCATAGCGCAGCGGCGTCCAGATGCCGTGGTCGAGTCCGCCCTCGGAGACCACCCGCGCCGGCAGGCCGGCCGCGTGCAGCAAGGTGGCCGCACGGCCGGCGAGCGCCGGTGCGCCCGACGCCTCGTAGCGCAATGCGTAGAGTTCGGCGGGAAAGCCGCCGAAGTCGTGGATCGCCTCGTGCCTGGGCGCGGCAAACAGCACCGGCTCGCGCGTCAGCGTGTGCGCCGAGGCGGCGATGACGGCCTTTGGCCTGCCGAACGCCTGCACGAGCGCCGGCCCGAGCCCCTCGAAGTAGCGGCCGGCCTCGCGCGGCTCGAGCGCCGTCATCGGCGAGCCGTGCGAGAGGAAGACCGGAGGCAGCGCGGGGTTCATCCCGCCATTGGAGCACCGCGGCGCGGCTTGTGCTTTCAGCGCCGCTGCACAGGCCGTTCAGCGGCGCGCAATCGACGCCGTCGCTTTCGGGTACCGTGCAGCCCATGAACCGAACTGCCGGCAACGCCTCGCCCTCCGTCCTGGTGCTGGCGCGGCGCCAGCTGCTCCGCGACTTGCGCGCCGGCGAGTTGCGGCTGCTCGCCCTCGCCGTGCTGCTGGCGGTGACGGCGCTGACAGCGGTCGGCTTCTTCGCCGATCGCCTCACCAGCGGTCTCGAGCGCGGCGCGCGCCAGTTGCTCGGCGGCGACGCCGTGGTGGCGAGCGACCAGCCGACTCCGCCCGAGCTCGAGGCGCACGCGCGCGCCCTCGGTCTGGCCGTCGCCAGCAACGCGAACTTCCCGAGCATGGCGCGCGCCAGCGACGCCCGGGGCGGCGCGTCGCGGCTGGTGGCCGTCAAGGCGGTGAGCGACAACTACCCGCTGCGCGGGCGCCTGACGCTCGCCGCCGGCCCGGGCGCGCCCGAGCAGAGCGTGGCCGCGGCGCCGCGACGCGGCGAGGTCTGGGTCGACCGAGGTGTGCTGGACGCGCTCGGCCTGGCCGTCGGCGACACGCTGCTGCTCGGCGACGCCGGCTTTCGCATCACGCACGTCATCGTCGTCGAACCCGACCGCGGCGCCGGCTTCAGCAGCTTCGCGCCGCGCGTGATGCTCGCCGCCGCCGACCTCGCCGCCACCGGCCTCGTGCAGCCCGCCAGCCGCGTCACCTACCGACTCGCGGTGGCCAGCCCGCGCCAGGATGCTGTAGGCGACGCCACGGTGCGCGACTTCGTGCGCTGGACCGAGCAGCGCATCAAGGCCGTGCCGCTGCGCGGGGTGCGCGTCGAGTCGCTCGACAGCGGCCGGCCCGAGATGCGCCAGACGCTGGAGCGCGCCGACAAGTTCCTCAACCTCGTGGCCCTGCTCGCGGCGCTGCTGGCCGCCGTGGCCGTGGGCATCGCCGCGCGCGACTTCGCCGAGCGCCATCTGGACGACTGCGCGATGCTGCGTGTGCTCGGCCTCGCGCAGCGTCGCATCGCCGGCGCCTACGCGCTCGAGTTCGGCGCCGTGGGCCTGGCGGCGAGCGCGGCCGGCGTCGCGCTCGGGCTGCTGCTGCACGAGGTGTTCGTGGCGCTGCTGGCGGGACTGATAGGCGTCGATCTGCCGCCCCCGGGTGTGCTGCCGGCGCTGCTCGGGCTCGGTGTCGGCCTCACGCTGCTCGTCGCCTTCGGTCTGCCTCCGGTGCTGCAACTGGCGCGCGTACCGCCGCTGCGCGTGATCCGACGCGACGTAGGCGCGCTGCAGGCGTCGTCGCTCGGTGTGCTCGCCTTCGGCGGCGCGGGCTTCGTCGGCCTGCTGCTGGCGCTCGCCTCGGACCTCCGGCTCGGGCTCGTCACGGTGGGCGGCTTCGCCGGCGCGACGCTGCTGTTTGCCGTGCTCGCCTACGCCGCGGTGCGCCTGCTGCGCCGGGTGGTGCCGCACTCGCGTGCGCCGCGCTGGCTGGTGCTCGCCACGCGCCAGCTCACAGCGCGCCCGGCCTTCGCCGTGCTGCAGGTGTCGGCGCTGGCCGTCGGCCTGCTCGCGCTCGTGCTGCTCGTGCTGCTGCGCACCGACCTGATCTCGAGCTGGCGCAAGGCGACGCCGCCCGACGCGCCCAACCGCTTCGTCATCAACCTGCAGCCCGAGCAGGGCGCCGCCTTCCGCGCGCGGCTCGCCGAGGCCGGCGTGACGAGCTACGACTGGTACCCGATGATCCGTGGCCGCCTGGTCGCCGTCGACGGTCGTCCGGTCACCTCCGCGAGCTACGGCGACGAGCGCGCGGCGCGTCTGGTCGAGCGCGAGTTCAACCTCAGTCACGACGCCACGCTGCCACCGACCAACCAGGTCGTTGCCGGGCGCTGGACCCCCGACGAGGCCGGCGCCATCTCGCTCGAGGAGGGGCTGGCGACGACGCTGGGCCTGAAGATCGGCGACCGGCTCACCTTCGACATCGCCGGCCAGACGATGCAGGCGCGCGTCACCAGCCTGCGGCGCGTCGACTGGGGATCGTTTCGCGTCAACTTCTTCGCCATGTTCCCGGTAGCCGCTCTGCCAGGGCTGCCGGTGACCTATATCAGCGCCTTCCGCGCGCCCGACGCGTCGCGCGCGCCCGGCTTCGACAACGCGCTCACGCGCCAGTTTCCGAACATCACCGATGTCGACGTATCGGCGTCTCTCGCCCAGGTGCAGCAGGTGCTCGACCAGGTGATCCGCGCGGTGGAGTTCCTGTTCGGCTTCACGCTCGCCGCCGGCCTGGTGGTGCTGTTCGCCGCCGTCAGCGCCACGCGCGAGGCACGTGCGCGCGAGTTCGCGATCATGCGTGCGATGGGCGCCGGCAGCGGCCTGCTCGCGCAGGTGCAGCGCGCCGAACTGCTCGGCGTCGGCGCGCTCGCCGGCGTGCTCGCCTCGACCGCCGCGGTGGCGCTCGGCTGGCTGCTCGCGCGCTACGCGTTCGAGTTCGCGTGGAGGCCGTCGCCCTGGGTGCCGCTGGCCGGCGTCGTGGGCGGCGCGCTGCTCGCGCTCGCCGCCGGCTGGTGGGGGCTGCGTGGTGTGCTTCGACGGCCGGTGCTGGAGACGCTGCGCCGGGCCGGGGCGGTATGAGGCCCGGACCCCGGTCGCCGCGCGCCGTTCAGGCCGACACCGAAGCTGCGCGTCGTGGCGCGCGCAGGCGTTCGGTCAGAACGACTCCCACTCATCGGAGTCTGCTGCGCCTGCGCCGGGCGGCACTGTCGACGCCGACGCCACGACGGTGGCAGCCGCGGCGGTGTGCGTCGGGCCGGCCGGCTTCGGTTCGCGTGCACGCGTGATCGCCTGCTCGGCGGCTCGGGCCGGCTGCGACTTGCGGCGCTCGCTGGACCGCACCGACGACGGCGCGGACGCCACGCCATGCGCGGCGGGCGCGGCACTCGCGGCGCGCACTCGCGGCTCCGCCGTCGCGCCTGGCTCAGGCAGGGGACGCGCCGCGGCCGCCCGCACAGCCATCGTGCCGTGCGCCGCCTGGCCGATGCGGAACGACGCGACCACCGAGGCCAGCTGCGTCGTCTGCGCGCGCAACGACTCCGAGGCCGCCGCGCTCTGCTCGACCAGCGCGGCGTTCTGCTGCGTGGCGCGATCGAGCTGCGTGACCGCGCCGTTGACCTGCGCGATGCCGCTGCTCTGCTCGCCCGCGGCGGCGCTGATCTCGGCGATGACGTCGGTGACGCGCTGCACGCTGGTCACGATCTCGCCCATCGTCTTGCCGGCGTCGGCCACCAGGCGTGCGCCGGCATCGACCTTCTCGACACTGGTGCCGATCAGCGCCTTGATCTCGCGCGCCGCTTCGGCGCTGCGCTGCGCCAGGCTGCGCACCTCGCCGGCGACGACGGCGAAGCCGCGCCCCTGCTCGCCGGCGCGCGCCGCCTCGACGGCGGCGTTGAGCGCCAGGATGTTGGTCTGGAAGGCAATGCCGTCGATGGTGCCGATGATGTCGGCGATGCGGCGCGACGCGGCGTCGATCTCGTTCATCGTCGATACCACCTGCGAGACCACCTGCCCGCCGCGCTCGGCGACGCCCGAGGCCGACGCCGCGAGCTGGGTCGCGGTGCGCGCCGACTCCGCCGTCTGCGTGACGTTGCCGGTGAGCTGGGCGATCGAGCTCGCGGTCTGCTGCAGGCTGCCCGCCGTCTGCTCGGTACGCTGGCTGAGGTCGGCGTTGCCCGAGGCGATCTCGCCGGCGGCCAGTCCCATGCTCTGCGTCGCCTCGTGCACCGTGCGCATCGACTCGCGCAGTTGCGTCGCCATGCCGCCGAGCGCGCGCAGCAACTCGCCGATCTCGTCGTTGCGATCGCTCGGCGCCGCGGCCAGCAGGTTGCCCGAGGCCACTTCGCGGCTGAGGTCGAGGGCACGGGCGACATCGCGCGTCAGCCGGCGCTGCATGATCCAGCTCGCGACGACGACGCCGCCGATCGCCAGGGCGGCCAGCGCGCCGAGCAACACCGTCAGGCGCAAGGCGCCGGCCTGCTGCTCGGCGTCGCGCGTGCGGTAGGCCTGCGTCGTCTGTTCGGCCACTTCGGCCATACCCGTGCCGAGCGCATCGAAGCTCTTCTGGGCGGCGCTCATCGCGGCCACGCCGAGGTTGACGTCGACCGACCCGATGTCGATGGCCTTGCCGAGCTGCTTGGCGTAGAGCGCCATCTGCGGCGCCAGCGCGTCGATGCGACGGCGCAACTCGCTGCCCTCGGGCTGCGTCGCCGCCAGCCTGGCCAGCGCGGCAGCCACCGTCTGCAGATCCTTCTGCACGCCGGCGGCGAAGGCCTTGAGCTTGGCCTCGTCGAAGGAATTCATGATCGCCAGCATGCGATAGACGCCCGAGTGCACGTTGCCCAGCGTGCCCTGCGCGGCACCGAGCGCACGGTAGCCGTCGATGTCCTCGGCCACCTGGCGGCGCTCCTTGCTCGCGCTCGTGGTCGTCGCCAGCACCAGGGCGCCGCCGACGCCGAGGGCGACGACGGCCGTGACGAGCGGCCCGGCGATCAGCTTGCTGCTCAGCTTCATTCTGGGCTCCCGATGGGTGCGGCGGCGGCTAAGCCGCCGCCGACATCGGCACCGCCACCCGTGTGGGCGCCTGGCGTGCTCACTTGTAGATGCCGCCGCAGACCGCGGTCTCGGCCTGCTTCTCGCAGTACATGACCTTGGGCTCGATCTTCTTGCTCACCGGATTGGTGAACTTGTATTCCTGCCAGGCACCGGCGGGCTTGGACTTGACCATCGCCACGCGGTCCTTGACGTAATAGGTGCCATCGACGTCGGTGGCATCGATCAGGTCCTTGCCGACCAGCTTCTGGTTCGCGCCGTGCGCGAGCACCTTGCCGTCGAGGCCGTAGACGACCAGGTAGAGGTCGTCCTTGATGAAGTCCTTGTCCTTCCCGGTGATCGCCGCATAGGCCTTGTCGGCACCGTGGGCGCCGATGAAGGCGATGCCCTTCTTGACCATCGCCACCGCCTCGTCCTTGGTGGCGTTGGCGAAGACGGGCAGCGCGACGGCCAACGCCAGCGCGGCAACGGATGCGGGAAGCAGCTTCATGGAGATCTCTCCTGTGGAGGTGAATGCGGGTGCGGGCAGGCTACAAGCACCCGTTGCGGCCTTCGGCCCCGGGCGGCGCCGATGCGACGCGCCGGCTCAGCCGACGAGCCCCATGTCGGCGCTGCTCATCAGCGCCTCGATGTCCATCAGGATCAGCATGCGCTCGGACTCCTGTTCGCCCTGACCGCTCTTGACCGAACCGATGCCGGTGATGTAGCCGGAGTCGACGCTCGACGCCAGTTCGGGCGCAGGCTTGATCTGTTCCTGGCGCAGTTCGAGCACGTCGGACACCGAATCGACGACGGCGCCGACCACGCGGCCTTTCACGTTGAGCACCACGACCACCGTGAAGTCGGTGTACTCCGCCTTGTCGCAGGCCAACTTCAGGCGCAGGTCGACGATCGGCACGATGACGCCGCGCAAGTTGACGACGCCCTTGACGAAGGCCGGCGCATTGGCGATGCGAGTCGGCGGCTCGTAGCTGCGGATCTCCTGCACACGCAGGATGTCGATG
Organism: Burkholderiales bacterium; assembly: GCA_028869005.1. Lineage (GTDB taxonomy): Bacteria > Pseudomonadota > Gammaproteobacteria > Burkholderiales > Burkholderiaceae_C > Rubrivivax. Next base: position 9,377 of record JAGWTJ010000035.1, read on the forward strand.
CCGTATTCCTCGGCACCGAGGCGGAAGGTCAAGTACTCGCCGGCGGCGGCCGCCGGGTCGGCGCCGTGCAGCGAGGCGCTCGCTGCGGCGGCGGCCACGGCCGGTTCGATGCGGGTCAGGGGTCGGGCTTCGACGGTCAGTTCCATGAGGTCTCCTGGAGATGTGCTGTGTCGCTCAGATCACTATCGGCGCCGGCGCCGGCCGCTGTAGCCGCGAAAGGTCGTGCACGAGCGGTCGGTGGCGGGCGACAACCGGCGTGGCGGCGGCGGGCGTGCACGGCATCACGATCGCGCAGGCCGCCCCGGTCGTCTCAGTGCCGCGAACGCCGCACCAGCGCGCCGATGTCGAGGATCAGCGCCACGCGGCCGTCGCCCATGATGGTGGCGCCGGAGACGTCGGGCACCTTGCGGTAGTTCGCCTCGAGGTTCTTGACGACGACCTGCTGTTGGCCGAGCAGTTCGTCGACCAGCACCGCGATGCGGCCGCCCTCGGCCTCGACGACGACCATGATGTCGCTCGATGGCCCGGCGTCGCAGCGCGGCACGGCGAACACGCGTTCGAGGTCGACCACCGGCATGTACTCGCCGCGCACTTCGACCACGCGGCCGCTGCCGCCGATCGTGCGGATCATGCCGGCGCGCACCTGGAACGACTCGACCACGCTCGACAGCGGCAGGATGTAGCACTCGTCGCCCACGCCCACGCTCATGCCGTCCATGATGGCCAGCGTGAGCGGCAGCCGCACGCGCACCGTCATGCCCAGGCCCTCCGCGCTGTCGATCTCGACCGTGCCGCCCAGGGCGGTGATGTTCTTCTTGACGACATCCATGCCGACGCCGCGGCCGGAGACGTCGGTCACCACCTCCGCGGTGGAGAAGCCCGGCGCGAAGATGAGGCCCCAGACCTCGGAATCGGCGAGCGTGTCGGGCGCGTCCAGCCCGCGCTCGCGCGCCTTGGCCAGCAGCTTGGCGCGGTTCAGGCCCTTGCCGTCGTCGCGCACTTCGATGACGATGCTGCCGCCCTGGTGGCTGGCGACCAGCGTGATGGTGCCGTGCTCGGGCTTGCCCTTGGCCGCACGCTCGGCCGGCGCCTCGATGCCGTGGTCGACGCTGTTGCGCACCAGGTGCGTGAGCGGGTCGGTGATCTTCTCGACCAGTCCCTTGTCGAGCTCGGTGGCCTCGCCCACCTGCACCAGTTCGAGCTTCTTGCCGAGCTTGGCCGCGAGGTCGCGCAGCATGCGCGGAAAGCGGTTGAAGACCAGCGACATCGGGATCATGCGGATCGACATCACGGCTTCCTGCAGGTCGCGCGTGTTGCGTTCGAGGTCCGCCAGACCCGAGGCGAGCTGCTGGTGCAGCGCGCCGTCGATCTGCTTGCCGTTCTGCGCCAGCATCGCCTGCGTGATGACGAGTTCGCCGACGAGGTTGATGAGCTGGTCGACCTTGTCGACCGAGACGCGCAGCGTGCTCGAGTCGGAGCTCGATGCAGCCGCCTTGGCCGCCGGAGCACGAGCTGCCGCCGCGCCCGCCGCACCCGCCACCCCGGCGGTGGCGGTGGCGGCGGCCGGCGCCGTCGGCGCCGAGGTTGCGCCCGGCTCACCCGGTGCGCCCGGCGCGTGCTCGAAGAAACCGTAGCCCGGATCGGGCGGTTCGACCGGTTCGGGAGCGCCCGGATTGCCGGCGTGGAAGCCGAAGCCCTCGCCGGCGGGCACGAGCTGCACCTGCTCGCGTGCGACGTGGAAGCCGAACAGGTCGACCAGGTCGGCGTCGCTGCTGGCCGTGACCACGCGAAAGCGCCGCATGCCGTCGGCCGCACAGCCGCCGTCCAGCGGCTCGATCGAACCCAGGTCGGTGATCTCGGCGAACAGCTCGACCAGGTTGTCGGCCAGCGACGGGTCGTCCAGCGGGCCGACCCTGAGCTCGAGCGCGCGCGCGGTGGTCCGGATCGGCGGCCGTTCGGCCGGTGGCGCGGCCGGCGACGCTCCCGGTACGGCGGCGGGAGGCATCGCTGCTGCGGCGCGTCCATCGACGAGCGCTCGGATCGTCGCGCACAGTTCTACAGTGTCGGTCGGCTCCGCGCCGTTGCCCTGGTGGCGCGCCAGCATCGCCTTGAGCGCATCGCCCGATGCGAGCAGCGCGTCGACCATCGCATTGGTCGGCGCCAGCTCGCGGCGGCGCAGCTTGTCCAGCAGCGTCTCCATCTCGTGCGTGAGCGCGGCCACGTCGGCAAAGCCGAAGGTCGCCGCGCCGCCCTTGACCGAATGCGCGCAGCGGAAGATGGCGTTGAGCTGCTCTTCGTCGGCCTGCGCGAGGTCGAGGCCGAGCAGCATCTGCTCCATGGATTCGAGGTTCTCGCCCGCTTCCTCGAAGAAGACCTGGTAGAACTGACTGAGGTCGATGCCGGCCGACGACTGCGCGGCTTCCTGGCGGGTGTTGCTCATGCTCTCGCTCCGAACTCGCGGCGTCTTCAGCGGATGACCTTGCCGATCACCTCCACCAGCTTGGCCGGATCGAAGGGCTTGACGAGCCAGCCGGTGGCACCGGCAGCGCGCCCGGCCTGCTTCATCTGATCACTGCTCTCGGTGGTGAGGATGAGGATCGGCGTGGCCTTGAACTTGGGGTTCTCGCGCAGCTTCTTCGTCAGGCCGATGCCGTCCATGCGCGGCATGTTCTGGTCGGTGAGCACGAGATCGAAGTCGGTCTTGGCCGCCTTCTCCCAGGCGTCCTGGCCGTCCACCGCCTCGACGACGGCAAAACCGGCGTTCTTCAGCGTGAACGACACCATCTGGCGCATCGAGGCGCTGTCGTCGACGGCAAGGATCGAATGCATGGTCTGGGTCTCCGGGCTCGAGTCGGTGAAGTGCTAGGGCGGTGCGGCTCAGAACAGTTCGACGGAGCCCGCGTCCATCTCGTCCTGCGTCACGGGGTTGGGGCGCAGCGGCAGTTCCTCGACGAGGGTCTCGCCGTCGTCGTCGTCGCCCATCGCGTCGCGCGCCAGGCGGTCGGCGCAGTTGCGCAGGCGTCGCGAGGTATGTGTGATGAGCTGGCTGGCCATGTCCTGGAACTGCAGCGCGGTGATCGCGTTGCCGAGCGAGGTGCGCACGTCGTGCATCTGGTGCGCCTCGCCCTCGATCGCCGCCAGCGCCGCTTCCATGCGCTCGGCGGCCTGGTTGAAGTGGCCCAGCAGGGACTGCGCCGCGTCGTCGAGCAGGCGCTGCAGGCGCTCGAGGTCGTTGCTCGCTACCATCAGGTGGTCCTGCAGGTCGGCCGCGGCGGCAAGCGACCATGCGCCGTCGGCCAACGGCGCTGGAAGGTCCTGATCGTGCATGGCGTTGTTCTGTCTTGTGCGTCGGTGGAGACGATCGGCCGCCCGCGCACGAGGCGCGGGCGCAGGACTGCAAAGGCATTGTCGGCAGCGTCCCGCGCGACCTTGAGCGGATCACGGGACGAATCGCCGCCCAATTGCCGCCCAATTGCCGCCCAATTGCCGCCCAATTGCCGCCCAATGGCCGCCCAATGGGCCACGCGCACCGCCCTGCCGGCCGCGCGCCACGCGACCGTCGGTGCGGCCGCCCGCGCTTTGCGATACTGGGCGCATGAGTGCCCTGCCGCCCGCCTGGCCGTCCGCAGCGTCGTCTGCAGCGCCGTCCGCGCGCGCGCGCGCCCGGCCGCCGGTGCGCCTGCTGCACCTGGAGGACTCCGAGCCCGACCACGCCCTGGCCATGGCGCATCTGCAGCGCGCCGGACTGCGCCTGCGCGCGCGTCGCGTCGAGACGCGGCGCGAATTCGAGCTGGCGCTCGACGAACCCTGGGACGTGGTGCTGTCGGACTACCACCTGCCGGGCTTTTCCGGCCTCGAGGCGCTGGCGCTGGTGCGCGACGCGGCGCCGCTGGTGCCCTTTATCCTCGTGTCGGGTCAGATCGGCGAGGACACGGCAGTGGAGGCGATGCGAAACGGCGCCGCCGACTACCTGCTGAAGAACAACCTGGCGCGTCTGGCGCCGGCCATCGAGCACGCCATCGCCGCGAACGAGGCGCGGCGCGCGCGCCTCGCCGCCGACCGCGAACTGGCCGCGTCGCGCCAGCGCCTGTCCGAACTGGCTCAGCACCTGCAGACAAGCGTCGAGGCCGAGCGCCACGCCATCGCGCGCGAAATCCACGACGACGTCGGTGGCTCGCTGACGGCACTCAAGTTCGAACTCGACTGGATCCGCCGCCACGCCGGCCATCCGGTGATACAGCAGCGCGCGGCCTCGGCCCTCGAGACGCTGACCGCCGCCATCGAGGCCAGCCAGCGCATCATGCAGAACCTGCGCCCGGCCATCCTCGAGCAGGGACTGGTGGCGGCGCTGCAGTGGATGACCTCGCGCTTCGAGCGCCGCACCGGCATCGGCTGCGAGTTGCGCACCAACCTCGATGCGCACGACGAGCCGCTGCAGCTGCCCGCCGGCGTGCCGCTGGTGGCGTACCGCACGGCACAGGAGGCGTTGACCAACGTGAGCAAGCATGCGCGCGCCTCGCGCGTGGCGGTCGACCTGTCGCTGTCGGGCAGCGTGCTGTCGCTCGAGATCAGCGACGACGGCTGCGGCATGAGCAACGCCGACCTCGCCAAGGCACACAGCTTCGGCATCCGCGGCCTGCACGAGCGCGCGTCGACGGTGGGCGGCTGGATCGACCTGTCCAGCGGTGCCGGCGGCACGTCGATGATCCTGTCGGTGCCGATCGGCGGCGAGTTCGAAGCCACCGAATTCGATCAGGCGGACAATCCGGACTTCGGTGAAGACCGCGCCTGGACCTCGTACTGAAAGCACCGGTGAAGACATGAACGCCGCGCGCGCCGCACACCTGCACGCGCTCGGGAACCGGCACCCGCCGCACGAGCCATGATCGACGTCATCCTCTGCGACGACCACGCGCTGATTCGCCGCGGCATCCGCGACACGCTGTGCGACGCCAGCGACATCCGCGTCGTCGGCGAGGCGGGCGACTACGGCGAGCTGCGCTCGCTGATGCGCCAGCTCGCCGGCGCACGCGGCGGCGACGGCAAGGCCGCCGCCTGCGATGTGCTCGTGCTCGACATCAACCTGCCCGGCCGCAGCGGCCTGGACGCCTTGCACGCGCTCAAGGACGAGGGCTCGCCGGTCAAGGTGCTGGTGGTGAGCATGTACCCCGAGGACCAGTACGCGCTGCGCGCCTTGCGCGCCGGCGCCTTCGGCTACGTCAACAAGGGCGGTGACCCGCAGCTCATCGTGCAGGCGGTGCGCACGGTGGCGCAGGGGCGCAAGTACGTCACGCCCGAAATTGCGCAGATGCTGGTCGAAAGCCTGACCGCGCCGGCGCTCGACAACCTGCACAGCAAGCTGTCCGACCGCGAGCTGCAGACGCTGGTCATGATTGCCAGCGGCAAGCGCCTGGCGGACATCGCCGAGCAGCTTGCGTTGTCGCCCAAGACGGTGTCGGTGTACCGCGCGCGCGTGCTCGAAAAGCTCCAGCTCGCCAACAACGCCGAGCTCACCGTCTACGCCATCCGCAACGGGCTGGTGGGCGAATGAGTGCACAGCTTGCCCGCACCAGCGCCGCCAGGGCGATCGACGATCCGCAGGCGGTGCGCCGCGCCGGGCGCGAGCTGCTGTCGCTGGCGTTGATCGACACCCGCAACACGCTGCTGGCGCGGCTCGCCGAGGACGAGTCGGCGCCGGCGCTGCGGCTGGCCGCCTGGGCCGGCTGGTTCCAGGAACGCTGGATCGCGCGCCATCTGCAGCGTCGGCGCGGTGAGGCGGCCGACGCCGGCGTCCCGGCGCTGGCCGGCATCGAACCCGATGCCGAACGCTGGCTCGAGGCGCAGGAGCCGGCGCCGCGGCCCGACGTCCTGCGCGGCTATCTGTGCGAGACGCTCGAGATCACGCTCGATCTGCTCGCGCTCGCCGACGAGGACGACGCCGGCCTCTACGTCTACCGGCTCGCGCTGCTGCACGAAGATCGTGTGGCCGAGGCGCTGGTCGAGCGGCGCTGCGCCGCCAGCCCGCCGGCGCGCGTCGAGCGCGAACCGATCTGGCTGCCGGCGCAGCGCTGGCAGCTCGGCAGCGCGCGCGGCGAGGGTTACGTGCCGCACAACGAGCGCTGGGCGCACGAGGTGGCCGTGCCCGAGTTCGAGATCGACGCGCAGGCCGTGAACTGGCGCCAGTACACCGAATTCGCCGAGGACGGCGGCTACGACGACCGCGCCTGGTGGAGCGACGACGGCTGGGCCTGGCTGCAAAACGGCGCGCGCCGTGCCCCGCTCGGCGTCGAGCAGTTCGCCGGCGGCGTGGTCGCCCTGCGCGGCGGCCGGCTGCAGCGCGCGGCGGCCGGCCAGCCGGTGATGCACGTCAGCCGCCACGAGGCCGAGGCGTGGTGCCGCTGGGCGGGCCGGCGCCTGCCGACCGAGCCCGAATGGGAACTCGCCGCCGCCAGCGCCGCCAGCCGCGGTTTCGTGTGGGGCGACGTCTTCGAATGGGCGACAGGCAGTGCGCGCGCCTGGCCCGACGCCGGCACGCCGGGGCCCGGCTGCCTCGATCCGGCACCGCCGCCGCTCACGCTGGGCGTGCTGCGCGGCGCCTCGTCGGCGACCGCCGCGCGCCGCCGCACCGCCAAGGCGCGCCGCTTCGCGCCGCCCGAGCGCGATACGATGACCTGCGGCTTTCGCAGCTGTGCGCTGTAGCCGAGCCGCCGCAACCCACCACCTCCAGGCATGGCAGCGCTCGACTTCACCCTGAACGGACAGCCCTGCCGCGTCGACGTCGAGCCGCGCACGCTGCTGCTCGATCTGCTGCGCGGCCCGCTCGCCCTCACCGGCACGCACGCCGGCTGCGACACCGCGCAATGCGGCTGCTGCACCGTGCTGCTCGACGGCGCGGCCGTCAAGAGCTGCAGCCTGCTCGCGCTGCAGGTGCAGGGTCGCCAGGTCACCACCGTCGAGGCGCTGGCCGAAGGGGGTCGCCTGCATCCGGTGCAGGAGGCCTTCGTCGCCTGCCACGGGCTGCAGTGCGGCTACTGCACGCCGGGCATGCTGATGAGCGCGCTGGGCCTGCTGCAGCGCTCGCCGCAGCCCTCGGAAGCCGAGATCGTCGAGGCACTCGAAGGCAACCTGTGCCGCTGCACCGGCTACGTCAACATCGTGACCGCCGTGCAGCAGGCGGCGCGCACGATGAACGCAGGCGAGCGGCCGTGAATATCGGCGACCAGCCGTTGCGCTTCGGCAGCGGCGCCGCGGTGCGCCGGGTCGAGGATCCGGCGCTGGTGCAGGGCCGCGGCCGCTTCACCGACGACGTGACGCTGACCGGCCAGACCTGGCTCGCCTTCGTGCGCTCGGACCGTGCGCACGCGCGCATCGTGAACATCCATCTGGACGAAGCGCTCGCGACACCGAGGGTGCTGGCGGCCTGGACCGGTGCCGACCTGGTCGCCGCCGGCGTGCGACCGCTCGAGTTTCCGCCCGCCTTCCAGTGTCCCGACGGTCGGACGGCCAGTGCGCCGCCGCGGCGCGCGCTGGCGCACGAGGTCGTGCGCTTCGTCGGCGAGGCGCTGGCCGCGGTGGTGGCCGAGAGCCGCGAAGCGGCGCGCGACGCGGCCGCCGCCGTGTGGGTGGAGTACGAGGAACTGCCGGTGGTGGCCACGCTCTCCGCGGCGCTCGCACCCGACGCGCCGCGGGTCTGGCACGACGCGCCCGGCAACGTGCTGGCCGAGGCGCGCTACGGCGACACCGACGCGGTCGATGCCGCTTTCGCAGGCGCCGCGCACCGCGTGGCGCTCGATCTCGTCAACCAGCGGCTGGCACCTTCGCCGATGGAGCCGCGCACCGTGCTCGCCTGGATGGACGCCGGGCGCCTCACGCTGCGCATGAGCAGCCAGATGCCCACCGGCGTGCGCGCCGCGCTGGCCGCCTGCATCCCGGGACGCACGGTCGAGAACACGCGCATCGTGGTCGGCGACGTCGGCGGCGGCTTCGGCATGAAGACCGGCGCCTACCCCGAGGACATCGTGCTCGGCTGGGCCGCCCTGGCGCTCGGCCGGCCGGTGAAGTGGCAGGGCGAACGCATCGAGGAGTTCGTTTCCTCCGTGCACGGGCGCGGCGCCGAAGGCCATGCCGAACTGGCTCTCGACGCCGCGGGCAAGGTGCTGGCGCTGCGCCTGCAGGGCTGGGCCAACGTCGGCGCCTGCCCGGGTGCGTCGTCGGTGGCCATCCCGCTCGTCATCGGGCCCTGGGTGCTGACCAGCATCTACGACATCGCGCTCGTCAGCCTGAAGCTGCAGGCGGTGCTCACGCACAACGCGCCCACCGGCGCCTACCGCGGCGCGGGACGACCCGAGGCCATCTACATCATCGAGCGGCTGATGGACGCCGCGGCGCGCGCGCTCGGCATCGACGGCGCCGAACTGCGACGGCGCAACATGATCCGCCCCGAGCAGATGCCCTACCGCAACGCGCTCGGTCAGGTCTACGACTGCGGGCAGTTCGAGCGCATGCTCGACCAGGGCCTGGCGCTCGCCGACTGGCGCGGCTTCGAGACGCGGCGCGCGGCTTCACGCGCACGCGGCGCTTTACGCGGTCGCGGCATCGCCACCTTCCTCGAATGGACCGGCGGCAATGCGCTGGTCGAGGGCGTGCGCGTCGACGTGAGTGCCGACGGCTACATCGAGCTGATCTCGGCGACGATGGCCATGGGCCAGGGCATCGTCACCAGTTACGTGCAGCTCGCCCACGACGTGTTCGGCGTGCCGCCCGAGCGCATCCGCATCCTGCAGGGCGACACCGATCGCGCCAACGGCTTCGGCAGCGCCGGCAGCCGCTCGCTGTTCACCGGCGGCGCCGCGGTGCGCGCGGCGAGCGAGCGCACCGTCGAGGAGGCGAAGAAGCTCGCCGGCGACGCACTCGAAGCGCCGGCCGCCGACATCGAATACGCGGCCGGGCGCTTCACCGTGGCCGGCACCGACCTCGGCATCGGCCTGTTCGAGCTCGCCGGCCGCCAGGCCGCGCGCCGCATCACGGTGAGCGCCGACGCGCAGGCCGGCGGCCCGAGCTGGCCCAACGCCTGTCATGTCTGCGAGGTCGAGATCGACCCCGAGACCGGCGTCGTGCGCATCGTCGCCTACGCGTCGGTCAACGACATCGGCCGCATCGTCAGCCCGACCATCGTGCGCGGGCAGATCGAAGGCGGCGCCGTGCAGGGCATCGGCCAGGCGCTGGGTGAAGGCATCGTCTACGACGCCGAGAGCGGGCAACTGCTGTCAGCCAGCTTCATGGACTACGCGCTGCCGCGCGTCGACGGCTTTCGCGACTTCAAGACCGTGTTCGACGAGTCGGTGCCCTGCCTGACCAACGCGCTGGGCGCCAAGGGCGTCGGCGAACTCGGCACCATCGGCGCGACGCCGGCGGTGGTCAACGCCGTCGTCGATGCGCTCGCCTCGGCCGGGCTCGGGGGCGAGGCGGAGAAGGTGCAGATGCCGCTCACCGGCGAGGCGGTGTGGCGCGCGCTCGCCCGGCGGCCGCGCTGAGGCAGCCGGCCGAACCCGTCGCGCTCACTTGGCGTCGCGGCAACTGCTGGACTGCCCGTACGGAGACACCACGAATGCGGGCGGTGTGTCGATCTTCTTGATCGCGGCCGCATCCACCGGCACCGGCGCGAGCACGTACGACGCCCGGCCTTCCGTGCCCGACACGCCCGACGCGGCCACCGTCAGCACCGCGTCGACCCAACTGCCGAAGCTCTGCGCGTAGGTGACCTCGACGATCGCCTGACCGTTGGCGTCGGTGGTGGCGGCCAACAATCGCACCGTCACGTCCGAGCGCCCGGGGTCGAGGCGACCGTTGCCATTGCCGCCAACGGTCGGGTAGCCGGCGATCGTGGGATCGTCTTCGGTCGCCTCGAGCACGCCATTGCGGTTGCGGTCTTCGTTGATGCAGATGGCCGCGTCGCCGGTCGGCGATGCGTCGGCCTTCACCCAGGCGGCACCGCTCACGACGTAGTGGCCCTTGCGGTACTGCGGCAGGTCGATCGAGGCCGACAACTGAACGTCCGGCTTCGCGTTGCCCGCCGCATCGGCGACGGTGACGACGAACTGCTTCGTGTAGGTGAGGGGGTTGACGACGATCAGGGCATTGGTGCCGATGGACACCCCGAGCGGCTCGGAGACGACGGTCAACGTCACCTTGGCCGAAGTGGTGCAGTTCAGCAGGTTCGGATCGCCGTCGCTGGTGCCGTAGCAGGCCCGCACAGTGACGCCGTTGGTCGGGCTGGAGCGCGTGCCGGCGACATAGGCGGTCGTCACGACGCCATTGGCGTCCGAGTACAGGACGTTGTTGCCGGTCGAGAAACTGCCGCCCACCGCATTGGCATCGCCCGCGAGATCGAACTTGACCCGCACGTTCGGCACCGGCACGTTGCCGGCGGCAAGGAACAGGGCGCGGATCTCGGAGCGGTTGGCAGTGCCGCCCACGACGTTGACCGACACCACGCTGGGGTTGGCCGAGACGGACGCCGATGCGATCGGTAGCGCGACGGCCGGCACGCTCGAGGCGGCCTGCACACTCACGGTCTGGGTGTCGGTCACGCCGCCGACGGTCGCCGCCACGGAGAAACTGCCCGGCGTAGCGGGCGCCGTGTA
>JAGWTJ010000268.1 GCA_028869005.1 Burkholderiales bacterium
CGCCGGCGCGTGGCCTTCGTCGAGGAGTGGCTGCGCGGCTGGTGCGAGCGCGAGGGCCGCACGCCGCGGCGCGACGAGCAGGCGGCGATCATCGAAGAGCAGCACCGGCGCATCGAGGCCGCGGCGGCGGGCTACGACATCGTCGTCTGCGACACCACGGCGGTGATGACGACGATCTACAGCCGGCTGCTGTTCGACGACCGCTCGCTCGACGCCCGCGCCTTCGAGCTGCACCGCACGAGCGCGCTCACGCTGCTGACCGCGCTCGACCTGCCCTGGGTCGCCGACGGCCTGTTCCGCGACGGTGACCATGTGCGCGAGCCGGTCGACGCCATGGTGCGCGAGTGGCTGCACGAGCGCGCGCTGCCCTTCGCGGTGATCGGCGGCGAAGGGCCGAAGCGGCTCGCGCAAGCCGACGCGGCGCTGCAGCCCTTGTTGCGCGCGGCGGCACGCTGACCGGCACGCCGGCCGGCGTCGGAGGCCAGCCGCGAGCGGCGCTGCGCCGCACTACGCGAGCAGGACGACGGCGACGACGAAGAGGCCGAGCGCGAGGTTGGCGCCGACCCAGGCACGCACGCGAGCCAATGCGGCCGCCGCGACCGCGAGTTCGCCCGCGTCGAGCGCGGTGACGAAGCGCCGGTAGAGCGTGAGGCGGATGTAGCCGAAGATGACCATCATCAGCAGGCCGATCGCGGTCATCGCCAGCCAGGCCGCCGGCCAGACGAAGGCCGATGCCCGACGCGCCATGTCGAGCATGCCCAGGCCGCTGATCAGCACCGCGAGCACGGCCACCACCACCGCGGCGAAGAAGCGCTGCAGCACCTCGCGCATCAGCGCCAGGCGCTGCGGCGGCTCGAGCACCGCCAGCGACGGGCGCAGGAAGAAGTGCGCGAACAGCATGCCGCCCACCCACAGCAGCACGCCGAACACGTGCAGCAACTTCAGCAGCGCATAGAGCATCGTCGATCTCCCGGAAGTTCGCGGCTGCGGCGCGGCTGCGGCGTGGTCATGGCACGGTTGCCCCCGGCGCCGCCGCCGCACGGCACCGCTACTGCACGGCGCGGCTGCCCGGCGGCTGGTCGCGGCCGGGGGTGAACATCTCGCCCACGTCCACCGCATCGAAGCGATAGGCCTGGCCGCAGAAGTCGCACGACACCTCGACCAGGCCGCGCTCGGCGATCAGGCTGTCGCTCTCCTCGCGGCCGAGCGAGCGCAGCATGCCGCGCACGCGCTCGGCGCTGCAGCGGCAGGCAAAGCGCGGCGCCAGCGGCGCAAAGAGGCGCAGCGCCTCCTCGTGAAACAGACGCCGAAGCAACTGCTCGGCCGGCAGCGCGAGCAGTTCGTCGTGCGTGAGCGTGGCGGCGAGCAGGGCGATGCGCTGATAGGCCTCGGCGCGCTCGCTGTCGTCGTCGCTCCGCGCCGCACGGCTGCCGGAGCCCTCGAGGTTGCCCTCGCCTTCCGCCGGAAGACGCTGGATCAGCAGTCCGGCGGCGCTGCGGTCGTCGGCGGCCAGCACGAGCCGCGTATCGAGCTGCTCGCTTTGCCGCATGTACTGCTCGAGCATCTGCTCGACGCGCTGCAACGGCTCGCGGCGCTCGTCGTGCGTCACCCGCGACAGCGGCACCACGCCCTGGTACGGCTGCTGCCCCGGCAGCCGCTCCTTGGGGTCGAGCGTGATCGCGCAGCGGCCGCGGCCGTGCACATTGAGCAGCGCCTCGAGCTGCGCGCCGGCGGGTACCTCGCCCGCCACCTTGGCGGTGGCGCGAAAGCCCAGATCGGGCTGCACCTCGGCCACCGCGAGCTTGACCGGCCCGTCGCCGAACACCTGCAGCACGAGCGCGCCGTCGAACTTGATGTTGGCCTGCATCAGCACCGCCGCCGCGGTCATTTCGCCGACCAGCGCGCGCACCTCGGGCGTGAAGGCGCCATCTTCGCCGGCAGCGCGCCGCGCCAGCACCTGGCGCCAGTCGTCGGTCAGGCGCACCAGCATGCCGCGCACCGGCAGACCCTCGAACAGGAACTTGTGCAACTCACTCATCGCGGCATTCTAGGGACGCGCAGCAAAGGCGGCACGCTGCAGGCACGGCACGCAGACGACATGCGGACGGCAGACGTCCCGCACCGGCTGCTCAGGTCGCGACAGGAGCGCCGCGCATCGTGCGCGCATAGCCGTGGTAGGCAGCGGCGGTGGTGAGGACGATGTCGCGCTTGGCCTGGTCCAGCACTCCGATCGGGCGCGCCGGCCGGCCGCCCCAGACGCGACCGCCTTCGAGCGCCTGCCCCGGCTCGGTGACGCAGCCGGCGGCGACGAAGGTGTCGTCGGCGATCACGGTGCCCGCGGCGATGCGGCTGCCGATGCCCACCAGGCAACGCGCGCCGACCGTGCAGTCGACGAGCTGCACGTTGTGCCCGATCGTCGTGTCTTCGCCCAGCCGCAGGCCGGCCGCGCCGGCGACCAGCACCGAGTTGTCCTGCACGTTGCAGCGCGCGGCGAGGCGGATGACGCCGGCGCGGGCGTCGAACCGGCAGCCGTACCAGATGCTGGCGCCGGCGGCCAGGCGCACCTGGCCTTCGAGGCGGGCCGTGCCGGCAACGAAGGTGTCGGGCGCCGCCACCGAAGCCGGCGTGCGACCCGGCCAACGCGCGTCGGCGGCCTCGTTGCGTGCCCGCAGCGCTGCGGCACGCTCGGCAGCCTCGCCGGGCGCGAGTGCGCGCACCGCGCGCGCCGGCTGACCGCCGTACAGCATGCCGCCCGCGAGCATGCTGCGCGGGTAGACGACGCTGCCGGCCTCGAGCACCGCACCGGCACCGACCACCGAACCGTCGAGCACCACGCAGTCCTCCTCGAGCACCGCGTCGGCCTTCACCACGCAGGCGTGCACGACGGCATTGGCGCCGACGCTGACGCGCTCGTGCACGACAGTGGGGTAGCGATCGTGCGCGATGTGCACCGTGGCGCCGCGGCCGAGGTGGAACTCTTCGCCGATGCGCACGTAGTGGCCGTCGGCGCGCACCACGCAGCCTGCGCCGAGCCAGGCTGCGGGACCGAGCGTGAGTCGACCCACGAGCGCGTGGCCCGGCAGCGCAGCGTGCGGCGCGCCGACGATCACCGGATGGTGGTGCAGGAAGGAAGCGAGGTTCAGTCGCGCGGGCGCAGGCATGACGCAAAGACTAACCGACTGTGCCGGCGCGCCAGCGCCGCTCCGCGTCGTCCCAGGCCGCGAGCGGCTGCAGGTCGGGCACCCAGGCCAGGCCGGTCCTGGCGTCGGAAGACATCGGTTCGCCGCTCACCAGCACGTCGAGCAGCGCCGGGCGGCCGCCGCGCAGGGCCTGCAGCGCACGATCGAGCGCTGCAGGCAGCGCAGAGGCCGAGTGCACACGCTCGCCGTGGGCACCGAAGGCACGCGCCATCGCGGCGTAGTCGGCGTGCTGCAACCTGGTTCCGACGACCTTGCCGTGCGTGGTCGTCTGGTCGTGCACCTCGATCTGCCAGGCGCCGTTGTTGGCCACCACGATCAGCACCGGCACGCGGTGGCGCACGGCGGTGTCGATCTCCATCGCGTTGAAACCGAAGGCGCCGTCGCCGGTGAGCACGGCCACCGTGCGGCCGGGCGCGGCGAGCGCCGCGCCGATGCCGAAGCCCGTGCCCACGCCGATGCAGCCCAGCGACCCCGGGTCGAGATAGGTGGCGCAGCGCATGCCGACGCGGGCGAACGACAGGAAGTCGCCGCCGTCGGCCACCACCACGGCATCGTCGCCGATCGCGTGCTGCACCTCGGCGAGCAGACGGTTCGGGTGCATGAAGCCGTCGCTGCCGTCGCGCGCGCCGGCCATCGACTCGCGCAGCCTGGCCGCACGCTCGACGTGACCGGCACGCACTCGCTCGCGCCAGGCGGCGTCGACGGCGCCGGCGCGGCCGCGGCCGGCCGCCCGCAGCGCCTGCAGCGCCAGACGCGGCGTCGCGAACAGCTCGACGTCCCCGCGGCGGTTGTCGCACAGCTCGGCGGCGCAGTCGGCGATGCGCAGCCAGCGCGCGGCGCCGAACACTGCCGGCGAACCATAGCCGAGCTGGAAGTCGAGCTTGCGGCCGATCGTGACGACCAGGTCCGCATCGCCCATCACCGTGCCGCGCATGGCTGTGACGAGCGACGGGTGGTCGTCGGGCAGCACGCCCTTGCACTCGCCGCTGTCGAGGTAGAGCGCGCCGGTGGCCTCCAGCAGCGCGGCGAGCTCGGCGCCCGCGCCGCGCACGC
>JAGWTJ010000269.1 GCA_028869005.1 Burkholderiales bacterium
CGGCATCGAGATCGTCGAGTTCGCCTGCGGCGCGCCGCAGCTGCTCAAGGGCGACTACACCGACCAGGCGTCGACCGGCATCGACAACTGGACGCTGCGCCAGCCGCTGGGCGTCGTCGCCGGCATCACGCCGTTCAACTTTCCGTGCATGGTCCCGATGTGGATGTTCCCGGTGGCGCTGGCGTGCGGCAATGCGTTCATCCTCAAGCCGAGCGAGCGCGACCCGAGCGCGAGCCTGGCGATGGCCGAGCTGCTGAAGGAGGCCGGCCTGCCCGACGGCGTCTTCAACGTCGTGCAGGGCGACAAGGCGGCGGTCGACGCGCTGCTGGCGCACCCCGACGTGAAGGCGGTGAGCTTCGTCGGCTCGACGCCGATCGCGCAGCACATCTACGAGACGGGCGCCGCGAACGGCAAGCGCGTGCAGGCGCTGGGCGGCGCCAAGAACCACATGGTGGTGATGCCCGACGCCGACCTCGACCAGGCGGTCGACGCCCTTGTCGGCAGCGCCTACGGCTCGGCCGGCGAGCGCTGCATGGCGATCTCGGTGGCGGTGCTGGTGGGCGACGTCGGCGATCGCATCGTGCCGCTGCTGGCCGCGCGCGCGCGCGCGCTGAAGATCGGCAACGGCATGCAGTCCGACGTCGAGATGGGCCCGGTCGTCACGCGCGAGGCGCGCCAGCGCATCGAGCAGTACATCGCGCTCGGTGTCGAGGAAGGCGCCCGGCTCGTCGTCGACGGCCGCGGCCACGTGGTCGAGGGCTGCGAGCAGGGCTTCTTCACCGGCGGCACGCTGTTCGATCACGTGACGCCGGCGATGCGCATCTACCGCGAGGAGATCTTCGGCCCGGTGCTGGTGTGCCTGCGCGCCAGGGACTTCGCCGAGGCGCTGGCACTCGTCGACGCGCACGAGTTCGGCAACGGCGTGGCCTGCTTCACCGGCGACGGCGGCGTCGCGCGCGAGTTCGCGCGCCGCGTGCAGGCCGGCATGGTCGGCATCAACGTGCCCATTCCCGTGCCGATGGCCTGGCACGGCTTCGGCGGTTGGAAGCGCTCGCTGTTCGGCGACATGCACGCCTACGGCGAGGAGGGCGTGCGCTTCTACACGCGGCAAAAGAGCGTCATGCAGCGCTGGCCGCAGAGCATCGGCAAGGGAGCCGAGTTCGCGATGCCGACGTCGAAGTAGGCGACGTGGCGCGCAGGATCGCAGAGAGGAGACGATCGCCATGAACTGCACTACCCGCTTGCGCCCGCGCGGCCCGGTCGGCCTGATCGGACTGCTCGCCCCGCTCGCCCTCTTCGCCGCTTGCGCCTTCGCGAGCCCCGTATCGGCGCCGCTCGGAGCCGACGAGATCGCCCGCATCGTCGCCAGCCCCGACCGCAGCGAGGCCGACCGCGCGAACGACCAGCGCCGCAAGCCCGAGCAGATGCTGGCCTTCATCGGCGTGCGAGCGGGAATGGTCGCGCTGGACATCAGCGCCGCGGGTGGCTACACGAGCGAGTTGCTCGCGCGCTCGGTCGGACCTGCCGGCAAGGTCTACGCGCAAGGCGCCGCGGCGCCGCGCGAGACGTTGGCCGCGCGCATCGCCAAGCCACATGGCGGCCCGATCGTGGCCGCAGTGCGACCTTTCGACGATCCGGTGCCGGCCGAGGTCGCCGCGGGCGGGCTCGATCTCGTGACGCTGATGTTCAACTACCACGACCTCGTCCACATGGGCGTCGACCGCGAACGCATGAACCGTGCGTTGTTCGCCGCGCTGAAGCCCGGCGGCACCTACGTGATCGCCGACCACTCTGCCCGCCCTGGGACCGGTGCCGCGGACGCCAAGACGCTGCATCGCATCGACGAAGCGCTGGTGCGCGAGGAGGTCGAGCGCGCCGGCTTCAAGCTCGCTGCGCAGGGTCAGTTCCTGCGCAATTCCGCAGACCCGCGCGAGCGCGTGACGCCCGAGCCGCCGATGGCGAAGGACGAGTTCGTGCTCGAGTTCGTCAAGCCCTGACGTCGCCGAGCGCTCGGCCGTTCGACCGTGCGCAGGCGGGGTCTCACGTGCCTATCACGCCGCCATCGTCCTTGCGGACCACCACGGTGGCCGAGCGTGGCCGGCCGGCGGGCCTGAAGTCGGGCCAGTTGCTCCAGCGCCGCGGGTCGGCCGGGTCGCTGAGCACGCCGGGCGGCTCGCCCGGGTGCTGGATGTTGACGAACATCGTGCGGCCGTCGGGCGTCCACGCAGCGCCGGTGATCTCGCAGTTCACCGGCCCGACCAGAAAGCGCCGCACCTCGCCGCTGGCCGGGTCGCAGGCGAGCATCGCGTTGTTGCCCAGGCGCTGGAACTCGCCCTTGCCCATCGAGTTCGGGCCCATGTCGGTGTCGATCCAGAGCACGCCGCGCGCATCGATGGCCAGGCCGTCGGGACAGGCGAAGAGGTCGCCGGTGACATTGCCCCTGGCCTCGGGCCGCTCGTTGGCCGGGTCGCCGGCGAGCACCAGGTGGTTCCACTCGAAGCTCTCGCCGTCGAAATCGTCCGCCTCGCGCCAGCGGATGATGTGACCCATGACGTTGCCGGCGCGCGGGTTGGCGGCGTCCACGCCCGGCTTGTTCGGCTGGCCGCGCGCGCGGTTGCCGGTGAGCGCGCAGTAGACCCAGCGCGAGGCGGGGTCGATGGCCAGCCATTCCGGGCGGTCCATCTTCGTGCCGCCCAGCGTGTCGCTCGCCTGGCGCGCCTTGACGACGACCTCGCCCGGGTCGGCAAAGCCGCGGTCGTTGGTGAGCGGCCCCTGGCCGTGCACGAGCGGCAGCCAGCGTCCGCGGCCGTCGGCGTCGAAGCGCGCCACGTACAGCGTGCCGTGGTCGAGCAGTTCGGCGTTGGCGCGCGCCGCGCTCACGCCGGCGCCGCCCGCACGCACCGGATCGCGGCTGACGAACTTGTAGATGTACTCGAAGGCCGCGTCCTCGCCGCTGTAGACCACGGCGCGGCCGTCGCGGGTGAGCGCGACCCAGGCGCCCTCGTGTGCGGCGCGGCCGAGTGCCGTGCGCTTGACCGGCGTGCTCGTCGGGTCGTGCGGATCGATCTCGACGATCCAGCCGAAACGGTTGGGCTCGTTGGGGTGGCGCACGGTGTCGAAGCGCTCGTCGTGCTCGGCCCAGCGGTACCACGAGCGCTTGCGCAGGCCCCAGCGGCGCTCGTGCGCGGTGGGCTGGTCGGCGGTGCTGAAGTAGTCCTGGAAGTTCTCCTCGCCCGACAGGTAGGTGCCCCACGGCGTCATGCCGGCGGCGCAGTTGGCGAAGGTGCCGAGCACGCTGCGGCCCTCGGGGTCGGCGGCGGTCTTCATCAGCGTGTGGCCGGCGGCCGGTCCGCCGATGGCGAACGGCGTCGTCGCCGTGATGCGGCGTGCGTACGGCGAGGGTCGCACCGGCTGCCAACGGCCGTCGGCGAGCTCGATCTCCGATACCGAGACGCCGTGCGCGGCCTGGCTCTTGCGCACCTTCTCGGCGGTCCACGGCACCACGCCGTCGGTGAAGAGCAGCCCGTGGTCGACGTACTCGTGGTTCATCACCAGCAGCCCGCGCCGGCTGCCGTCGAGCGCGAAGTAGTGGATGCCGTCGTGGTGCATGCCCATCTGCACGGCCTGTTCGGTGGCGCTGTTGGAGGCGTCGTCGGCGAACGCCGGCAGCCGGCCGGCGATGCCCACCGGATCGCCCCAGGGCACGAAGGGCATGGCACTGTAGCCTGCGGGCACGACGACGGCATCGGCGCTGCTCACCGCCACGCCTTCGAAGCCCAGTCGCGGTGCGGCGCTGCCCACGAGCCCGGCGCAGCCTGCCAGCGGTGCGAGAAAGGGCGCCAGCACCGCCATCGCGCCGCCATACAGCACCTGCCGCCGCGCGGGGTCCAGCGCCTCGTGGACGCTGGGGTTGGACGAACGGTTGCTGTCCTCCAGCGTCGAGAAGTCCTTGGCCATGATTGCTCGTGGAGTGTTCGCTGCGGCGCGCCGGCCGCTACATCTTCTCGGTCTCGCCGGCGCGCGGCTGCCACTTCATGAGCCGCCGCTCGATGTGGCCGACGAGCGCGTCGAGCACCAGCGCGAAGGCGGTCAACACGAGGATGCCGGCCATCACGGTGTCGATGTCGAAGGTGCCCTCGGCCTGCAGGATGAGGTAGCCCACGCCTTGCGAACTGCCCAGGTACTCGCCCACCACCGCGCCCACGAAGGCCAGGCCCACGCTGGTGTGCAG
>JAGWTJ010000270.1 GCA_028869005.1 Burkholderiales bacterium
GTGAAGAACGGGATCGCCAGCAGCGTCTCGTTCTGCTCGATGCCGAAGATGCGCAGCGGCAGCGCCTGCAGCAGCGCCTCGGGCAGCAGCCCGAGCTGCACGCCCACGAAGCCGAAGAACAGGCCGCAGGCGGCCAGCGAGAAGGCGACCGGAAAACCGATCAGCAGGAACACGATCAGCCCCATGAACATGATCGGGGCCATGTAGGCCGAAAGAAAGGCGATCACGTCTTCGTCCCTTCGTTCTGCTGGCGCAGGAACTCGGCGAGTTCCTCCTCGCCGGTCTTCTCCTTCGACCGTTTCGTCGGGTCGCCGGCCCGGCCCATCAGGAAGGCCAAGCGCTTGATGAATTCGGACAGCGCCTGCAGCAGCAGCAGCGAGAAGCCGATCGGCACCAGCGCATACACCGGCCAGCGGATCAGCCCGCCGGCGTTCTGCGACATCTCGCCCGAACGCCAGGCCTCGGTGACCAGCGGCCAGACGAGGTGGATGACCGTCAGGCAAAAGGGCACCAGGAACAGCGCGATGCACACCGTCTCGATGAGGATCTGCGTGCGCTTGGCAAAGCGCCCGAACACGACGTCGATCTTCACGTGCTCCTGGCGCAGCAGCGTGTAGCCGGCGGCGAGCAGGAACACCGCCGAGAACAGGTACCACTGGATCTCGAGATAGCTGTTCGAGCTGTAGTTGAACAGCTTGCGCACGGTGGCGTTGAGGGCGCTGATCAGCACCGCGGCGAGCACGAACCAGGCAAGCCAGCGCCCGATCCACTCGCTCGCTCGATCGATCGCCCGCGACAGGGCGAGTAATGTGTTCAAGGTGTCCTCCCGGGACGGTGCCGGCGGTCTGCGGCGCGGTGGGGCTGAACTTTACGGACCCGCGGCCCGTCGCAGGGGCCGGGAGTGCGCGATCAGGGAAAGCCCGGGGGCTTGACTCAGCGGGTGGCGCGCACGCGCACCGCGTCCAGGTAGGCCTGACCGTCGGGCGCAAGCCCGCTGCGCTGCGAGGCCCACACCATCTCGCCCAGGCACTCCATCACCTCGTGCTGCGCGGCGTGCAGCGAGCCGCGGCGTGCTGCCAGCAGCTGCACGGCCTGGCGGATGCCGGTCGGCTGATCGATGCTCATCTGCTCGTCGATGGTCAGGTGCATGGCGAGGTGCAGGAACGGATTGGTGCGTCCGTCCTCGACGCGGTAGTCGGCGGCCAGCGCCGCTGCCTCGTCGGCCAGCTCGCCGTGGTACTCGGGGTGTTCGGCGATCCAGCGCGCGGCCAGCGCCTGCATCGGATCGAGCGGCAGGCCTTCGCGCCAGCGCGCGTAGACCGCGCAGAAGAAGCGCCGCACGTCGCTGGTGCTGGGCTGGAACATCGACGCATTTTCCTGCGGCGGCGCGTACGTGCAGTGTGCTCGCACGGCCTCGACGGCTGCGGCGCGCGCTGCGGCCGACGGTTCGATCGGCGCCGCGACAGGCGCGTTGCTACGAGGGCCGGCGCGTGCTCACTTGATCCACAGCCGCACCGCGTCCCAGGTGCGGCCGAAGAAGCCCGCGAGGGGCACCGCCTGCTGCACGACGAGCGGCACGCTGGCGACGACCGTGCCGCCGGCCGTCGCGACCTTGATCGTGCCCGCGCGCTGGCCCTGCACCAGCGGTGCGACGAGCGGATCGGTGCGCTCGATGCGGGTCTGCAGCCGCTCGCCTTCGCCCTTGGGCACGGTGACGAAGACGGCGCCGCCGGCCGTGCCGGCGCCGAGCGCAACCTCGCGCGTCGCGCCCTTCCACACCGGCACCGTCGCCACCGCCTTGCCGGGCTCGACCAGGCGCACCGCGTCCCAGGCCTGCCAGCCCCAGTTGAGCAGCTTCTGGCTCTCGCTGGCGCGCGCCTCGCGCGACGCGGTGCCCATCACCACCGACAGCAGCCGGCGTTTGCCGTTGGGCATGTCGCGCACGCTGCTGGCCACCAGGCAGTAGCCGGCGGTGTCGGTGTAGCCGGTCTTCATGCCGTCGACGCTCGGGTCGCGGCCGAGCAGCAGGTTGCGGTTGTCCTGCTTGATGTGGTTGTAGGTGTACTGGCGGATCGAGTACAGCTTGTAGGACTCGGGGTGCTCCTCGATGATCTTGGCGGCCACCGTCGCCACGTCGCGCGCGCTGCTGTGGTGGCCGCTCTCGGTCATGCCGGTGGCGTTCTTGAACTGCGTGTTCTTCAAGCCCCAGGCCTGGGCCTGGCGGTTCATGGCGGCGACGAAGTTCTCCACCGTGCCGCTCACGCCCTCGGCCAGCGCCACCGAGGCGTCGTTGCCGCTTTGCACGATGACGCCGCGCAGCAGTTCGCTCACCTTGGGCGTCATCGTCGGGTCGATGAACATCACCGAGGCGCCGCCCTTGCGCTCGTCCCACGCGCGCTTGCTCACCGGCAGGGTCTGCTCGAGCGAGAGCTTGCCGTCGCGGATGGCGTTGAACACGAGGTAGGCCGTCATCAGCTTGGTCAGCGAGGCCGGGTCGGCCTGGGCGTCGGCGTCGCGCTCGGCCAGCACCTGGTGGCTCGTGAGGTCGATCAGGATGTACTGGCGCGCAGCGATTTCGGGCGGTTGCGGCGTCTGCGCGAAAGCGCACGCGGCACCGAAGGCGAGCAGGGCGCCGACGGCGCGGACATAGAAGGTTTTCATGCGGTGTTCAGTGCCCGGCGGGGGGCTGGAAGTTCCACGCGCGCAGCACGAGGTGTTTGAGCAGCGTGATCTGCCCGTGGAAGAAGTGGCCGGCGCCCGGGATCACGGCGACCGGCAGCGATTGCGTGCCGGCCCATTCGAGCACCGCGGCCAGCGGCACGACGTCGTCGGCCGCGCCGTGCACGACCAGCGTGTCGGCGGGTACGTCGGCGAGCTCGAAGTTCTTCGCTGCCGGCGCCACCAGCACGAGTCGCGTCGCGCGGCGGCCAAGAGCTGCCAGCCGCGCCGCCGCCTGCGACGCGACGTAGCCGCCGAACGAGAAGCCGCCGAGCACGAGCGGGCCGGGGCGGCGCAGCGCATCGACCACCGCCAGCGCATCGTCGATCTCGCCGCGCCCCTCGTCCCAGGCGCCGGCCGAGCCGCCGACGCCGCGGAAGTTGAAGCGCACCGCGACGTAGCCCATCTGCACGAAGGCGCGCGCCAGCGTGACGATGACCTTGTTGTCCATCGTGCCGCCGAACAGCGGATGCGGATGGCAGAACACCGCGCAGCCGAGCGCGGTGCCGCCCGGCGCGGCCGCGGGATGGTCGATCGCGCATTGCAGCGCGCCGGCCGGGCCGGTGATCGTCACCGACTCGGTGCGTGGGCTCATTCAGCGACCGATGTCCGGCGCCAGCAGCAGCCGTTCGACGACGCGTCCGTGCACCAGGTGCGAGTCGATGATCTCGTCGATGTCGCTTTGATCGACGTAGGTGTACCAGACCGCCTCGGGGTAGACGACGGCCACCGGCGCGCCGGCGCAGCGATCGAGGCAGCCGGCCTTGTTGACGCGCACCTGGCCGGGGCCGGCCAGGCCTTCGGCCTTGACGCGCGCCTTGCAGTGATCGAACGCGGCCTGCGCGCCATGATCGGCGCAGCAGCCCTCGCCGTTGGCGCGCTGGTTGAGACAGAAGAAGATGTGGCGCTCGTAGTAGCTCATGGTCGCGATTGTAGGCAGCGCCCCTCTTTGCACCGCGCGAAAGGGACACTCAACGTGCGCGCCCGAGCTGCGCCAGCAGCCAGGCGATGGCCGCGTACGGCCAGAGCCAGCCGACCCATTGCGCGAGGCCGTGAAAGCGCACGAAGCGACCCTGCTCCCAGGACTGCAGCGACTGCGCGTAGTACGGATCGGCCGGCGCCTGCACCACCGCCGCCACCAGCGCACCGAGCACGACGAGCGCGCAGCCGACGATCAGCGCGCGCGGCAGTGGCGCCAGCGCGCAGGCGATCGCCACCGCCGCGCCGAGCGCCGGCAGCGTGAGCCGCCCGATCCACGCCAGCGCATGCGCCGGGCCGAAGTTGAGCAGCGTGGCCAGCGTCATCGCCGCGCCCGCCAGCAGCAGCGCGCCGAGCGCGAGCACCAGGCGGCGCGCCGGCGGCCTCACCACCGTGAAAGCGATCAGACAGGGTGCCAGCAGGCCGAGCGTGGTGATGGTGGCTTCGGCCAGCGGGCCGAGCGCTGCCCCGGCCGCCGGCAGCGTCGCGATCGCGGCGT
>JAGWTJ010000036.1 GCA_028869005.1 Burkholderiales bacterium
GATGATGGCCTTCTTCCTGCTGATGTGGCTGCTCGGCAGCACCACCGAAGGCGACAAGAAGGGCATCGCCGATTACTTCGCCTCGCCGCTGAAGATCTCGCTGCTCGGTGCCGGCTCGGGCTCGGGCGACAGCTCGCACGTGCTCAAGAGCGGTGGCCAGGATCTGACGCGCACCACCGGGCAGGTCAAGCGCGGGGAGGTCGCGGCGACGCGCAGCACCATCAATCTGCGCGTGCTCAAGGCCGAGCAGGTGCGCGCCGAGATCGCGCGCCTGGAGGAACTCAAACGCAAGGTCGAGCGGAAGATCGAGAGCAACCCGCGGCTGGCGGCGATGCGCAGCCAGATCAAGCTCGAGCTCACGCCCGAGGGCCTGCGCATCCAGATCGTCGACGACGCCGGGCGCGCGATGTTCGCCAGCGGCAGCGCCGAGGTGCAGCCGTACATGCGCGAGCTGTTGCGCGATCTGGGTGGACTGCTCGCCGAGGTGCCCAACCGCCTGACGCTCGAGGGCCACACCGATGCCCAGCCGTTTTCCGGCGGCGAGCGCGGCTACAGCAACTGGGAGCTGTCGTCCGACCGGGCCAACGCCTCGCGTCGCGAGTTGCTCGCCGGCGGCCTGCCGGAGGAACACGTGCTGCGCGTGCAGGGGCTGGCGGCTAGCGTGCTGTACCTGGCCGCCGAGCCGCGCGCGCCGGCCAATCGCCGCATCAGCATCCTCGTGATGAACCGCGACGCCGAGGAGCGCGCGCTGCGCGGCGGGGCGCCTGGGCCCGACATCGGCGCCGAGGCCGGGAGCGAGGCGGCCGCGCCGCCGCCGCCGGAACCGGGGCGACCGCCGGCGCCGCACTCAAGTCCCGCCCCGGGCCTCCGATAAGTTCCCCAGCCTGCCTTCCTAGGACTCCGTCATGAGCACGCCCACCGAACTCAAGTTCCTCGTCGTCGACGACTTCTCGACGATGCGCCGCATCGTGCGCGGCCTGCTCAAGGAGATGGGTTGCAACAACGTCGAGGAGGCCGAGGACGGCGCGGTGGCGCTGACCCTGCTCAAGAACAACGTGTTCGACTTCGTCGTCAGCGACATCAACATGCCCAACATGAACGGCTTCGATCTGCTCAAGGCGATCAAGGCCGACGAGGCGCTCAAGCACCTGCCCGTGCTGATGGTCACCGCCGAGGCGCGCAAGGAGGACATCGTGCTCGCGGCGCAAAGCGGCGCCGCCGGCTACATCGTCAAGCCGTTCACCAAGGCGACGCTCGAGGAGAAGGTGACCAAGATCATGCTGAAACTCACCGCCACCGCCTGAGCCGCAGCGACCCGCCGGAACGAACAATATGAAGATGGACGATGCCGCCACCCTGCAACCACCGTCGGCGTCGACGGTGTCGCCGGAGGTCTACCAGCAGATCGGCTCGATCACGCGCCTGGTGCACGACACGCTGGCCCAGCTCGGCGTGATGCCCAAGCTGCAGTTGGCCACCGAGGGCCTGCCCGACGCGCGCAGCCGCCTGTCCTACATCGCCACCAAGACCGCCGAGGCGGCCGAGAAGGTGCTCAACTCCGTCGATCGCGCCAAGGTCGATCACGGCCACATCGCCGAGTCCGCGCACCGCATGGCGGCGCTCATCGTCGCCGACCCGGTCAAGGCGGTGGCCTCGGGTGCGGTGATGAACCTGGTGCACGAGGTCGAACAGCGCACGGCGTCGATCGACGGCCATCTGACCGACATCATGATGGCGCAGGACTTCCACGATCTCACCGGCCAAGTGGTGGCCAAGGTGATCACGCTGGCCACCGAGCTCGAGGACAGCCTGGTCAAGCTGCTGGTGTCGGTGGTGCCCGACAGCGAGCGCGTGCGGGTCGCGCCGACGATGCTCAACGGCCCGGTCGTCGATTCCGAGGGACGCAGCGACGTCGTGGCCAACCAGGGCGAGGTCGACGACTTGCTGGCCAGCCTGGGCTTCTGACCCCGGCCCGGGTCGCCCGGCCGACCCAGCGCGCAGCGCCGCGTCGCGGCGCATGAGTGGCGTGTTTCCCGCGCTTTTCGGCCTCAAGCCAGGCCGGGTGCGCGGCACGATGGCGGTGCTCGCATAGCGCGCACCCGCCATGGCCGACACCGCCCAGGACCGCACCCTTCCCGCCACGCCGCGCAAGATCCAGAAGGCGCGCGAGGAGGGCCAGCTCGCCCGCTCGCGCGACCTCGCGCATTTCGCGGGGCTGGGCGTCGGCGTCGCGCTGCTCGGCCTGTTCGCGCCCGAACTGACGACCTGGCTCGCGCACCTCGTCGGCGAGGGCCTGCGCCTGGATGCGCGGCTCACGCGCGACCCGCAGGCGATGACCGAGCGTCTGGGTCTGCTCGGCGGCTGGATGCTGGTGGCCGTGCTTGCCGCCGGCTTCGGCGCCGTGCTGCTGGCGTTGGCCGCCAACGTCCTCGGCGGCGGCTGGAACTTCACGCTCGCGCCGCTCGCGCCGCGCCTGTCCAAGCTCGACCCGCTGGCCGGCTTCAAGCGCCTGTTTGCGTGGAGCCACCTCACGAACACGCTCAAGAGCTGCCTGCTTGCGCTCGTGCTCGGCGGCGTCGGCGCCTGGTATCTGGCTGGCCAGTGGCCCGCGGCCGTACGGCTGCTCGCCATGCCGCTGCCGCAGGCCATCGCCGCCGGCGGCGGCGTCGTGCGCAGCGGGCTGCTGCTGATCGCCCTCGTGCTCGCCGCGTTCGCGCTCGTCGACGTGCCGCTGCAGCGCCACCTGCTTCGGCAGCGCCTGCGCATGAGCGTCGAGGAGGTCAAGAAGGAGATGCGCGACGTCGAGGGCAACACCCAGGTCAAGGCCAAGATGCGGCTGCGCATGCGCGAGATGGCCAACCGGCGCATGCTGGCCGCGGTGCCGCGTGCCGATCTCGTGGTGATGAATCCGACGCACTATGCGGTGGCGCTGGCCTACGACGAGGCCAGGATGGCGGCGCCTCGCGTCGTCGCCAAGGGCGCCGACCTGCTGGCGCTGAAGATCCGCGAGGTCGCCGTCGAGGCCAAGGTGCCGGTGGTACAGGCGCCGCCGCTGGCGCGTGCGCTGTACGCGCACACCGAGATCGACCAGGAAGTGCCCGCGCGCCTCTTCACCGCGGTGGCGCAGGTGCTGGCCTGGGTGTTCCAGCTGCGTGACGCGCTGGCCGCCGGCCGCGCCTTCACCGCCAGCGCCCCGCTGCCCGACGTGCCGGCCGACATGGACCCGCTGGCCGCCGCCTGAGCCTGCTGACGCATGAACGGTCTGGCCGCCTCGTTCAGGACGCTGTTCGCCGGCGGCGACGCGCGTGCCGTGGCGGTGAAGGCCCTGGTGCTGCCGGCCTTCGTCGTGCTGATGCTGGCGATGATGGTGCTGCCGCTGCCGTCGCTGCTGCTGGACCTGCTGTTCACCTTCAACATTGCGCTGGCGCTGATGGTGATGATGGTGTCGGCGCAGATGGTCCGGCCGCTCGACTTCGCGGCCCTGCCCACGGTGCTGCTGGTGACGACGCTGCTGCGGCTGTCGCTCAACGTCGCCTCGACGCGCGTGGTGCTGATGGAGGGCCACAGCGGTCCGGCCGCCGCCGGCCACGTGATCGAAGCCTTCGGCCACTTCCTGATCGGCGGCAACTTCGCCGTCGGCCTGATCGTCTTCGCCATCCTGGTCGTCATCAACTTCGTCGTCGTCACCAAAGGGGCCGAGCGCATCGCCGAGGTCGGCGCGCGCTTCGCGCTCGATGCCATGCCGGGCAAGCAGATGGCGATCGACGCCGATCTGAACGCCGGCCTGATCGACGAGAAGGAGGCGCGGCGTCGCCGCGCCGAGGTCGGAGAGGAGGCCGACTTCTTCGGCTCGATGGACGGCGCCAGCAAGTTCGTGCGCGGCGACGCCATCGCCGGCATCCTGATCCTGCTCATCAACATCGTCGGCGGCCTCGTCATCGGCGTCGCGATGCACGACATGGGCGCCGGCGAGGCGGCGCGCTCCTACGTCATGCTGGCCGTCGGCGACGCGCTGGTGGCACAGATCCCGGCCCTGCTGATCTCGGTGGCGGCGGCGATGGTGGTCTCGCGCGTCGGCAAGAGCGAGGACATCGGCACGCAGATTCGCGGCCAGGTGTTCGACTCGCCGCGCGCGCTCGGCATCACCGCCGGCATCGTCGGCGGGCTGGGCGTGGTGCCGGGCATGCCGCATCTCGTGTTCCTCGTCATCGCGTCGGCGCTCGGTGGCCTGGGCTGGCACCTGATGCGCGTGAAGCAGCGCGCCGCGGCTGCCGCCCAGACCGCCGAGACCCGGCGCGGCCCGCCGCCCGACGCCGAGGCGAGCTGGGACGACCTGACGCCGGTGGACACGCTCGGCCTCGAAGTCGGCTACCGCCTGATCGGCCTGGTGGACAAGGCGCGCGAGGGCGATCTGCTGGCGCGCATCAAGGGCGTGCGCAAGAAGTTCGCGCAGGACGTGGGCTTCCTGCCGCCGCCGGTGCACATCCGCGACAACCTGGTCGAGCTCAAACCGAACATGTACCGCGTCACGCTGCGCGGTGCCGTGGTGGGCGAGGGCGAGGCGATGCCGGGGCAGTGGCTGGCCATCAACCCCGGCGGTGCGCAGCAGCGCCTGCCCGGCACCGAGACCGTCGACCCGGCCTTCGGGCTGCCTGCGGTGTGGATCGAGGAGCGCCACAAGGAGATGGCCCAAATGGCTGGATTTACGGTGGTTGATTGCGCCACCGTCATCGCCACCCACCTCTCACACTTGATGCAGGTGAATGCAGCGCGGCTGCTGGGCCGCGTCGAGACGCAGCAGCTCGTGGAGCACGTCACCAAACTGGCCCCCAAGTTGATCGAGGACGTCGTGCCCAAGATGGTCGGCATCGCCACCGTGCAGCGCGTGCTGCAACTGCTGCTGGAAGAGGGCGTGCACATCCGCGACATGCGCTCGATCGTCGAATGCCTGGCCGAGCACGCCGCCGGCGTGACCGACCCGCTCGAGCTGGCGCGTCGCGTGCGCACGCACCTGGCGCCGGCCATCGTGCAGCAGATCTACGGGCCGGTGAAGGAGCTCGAGGTGATCGCGCTCGATCCCGACCTCGAGCGCCTCGTGACGCAGGCGCTGACCAGCCCGCACGGCGCCGCGCTCGACCCGGGCATCGCCGAGACGCTGACGCGCAGCGCCGCCGACACGGCGCGCGTCGCCGAGGATCGCGGCCATCCGGCCTGCCTGCTGGTGCCCGATCCGATCCGCGCGCAGCTGGCGCGCCTGTTGCGCCGCGCGGCGCCGCGCCTGAAGGTGCTGGCGCACAGCGAGATCCCTGAAACCCATTCGATCCGCATCGGATCGATCATCGGAGCGACGGCATGAACGTCAAGCGCTTCACCGCGCGCACCTCGCGCGAGGCCCTGGCCCTGGTGCGTCAGGCCTTCGGCGACGACGCCGTCGTGATGTCCACCCGTCCGTGCGCGGAGGGCGTCGAGGTGCTGGCCATGGCGTCCGAAAGCGTGGACCAGCTCGAGCGCGTCGCCGCCGCCGTCGAGCATGTGCGCGCGACGCCGCCTGGCGCCGCTGCCGCCGCGCCCGACGCGGAGCCGGCAGCGCCAGTGCCACGCTCGGCGGCTCGTGCCGAACGCATCGAGCCGACGTTCGAGGGCGGTGTCGCCGACGACGTGCAGCAGTTGCAGATGAGCACGTTGTCGTTCCAGGACTATGTGCGCGAGCGCATGCTCAAGCGTCGCAAGAGCGCGATGACACAAGCGACTCAGGCGTCGCAGGCCGCACCGGCCGCACCGGCCGCACGGGCCGCACAAGCGACACCGACTCCGCCGTTCGCGTCTGCCGAGGCCCACGCCGCCGTGGCCCCGGTCGCCTCGCCGATCGAGCAAGCGCGTACGCGGCTGGCGGCGCGTCAGGCCGGCGCGGTGCCGCCGGCTGCGCTGCGCGAGCCGCCGGTGCTGCGCGAAGAGATGCAGCCGGCCGAGTCGGCCCACCCATTGCACATCGAACCGGCGCCGCGCTCGCCGCGCGAGGTCGCCCGCAACGACGCGCAGATGCTGAGCGAGCTGCGCTCGATGCGTGGCCTCATCGAGCAGCGCTTCGGCGCGCTGGCCTTCATGGAGAAGCTGCAGCGCCAGCCGCGCCAGGCGCAGCTTGCGCAGAGGCTGCTCGACATCGGCTTGTCGCCGGCGCTCACGCGCAAGCTCGCCGAAGGCCTGCCCAACGACGTCGCCGAGCACGAGTGGGCGGCGAGCGTGCTCGAGCGCAACCTGGCGACGGGCGAGCGCGACGGCGCGCTCGAGGACCTGGGCGGCGTGCATGCGCTGATCGGCGCCACCGGAGTCGGCAAGACCACCAGCACCGCCAAGCTGGCCGCCGCCTTCGCCGCCAAGCACGGCGCAGGCAACCTCGGGCTCGTCACGCTCGACGCCTATCGCGTCGGCGCGCACGAGCAGCTGCGCACCTATGGCCGCATCCTCGGCGTCCCGGTGCACACGGCGCACGACCGCGCCTCGCTCGAGGACCTGCTCGAGCTGCTGGCGGGCAAGCGCATGGTGCTGATCGACACCGCCGGCATGGCGCAGCGCGACCATCGCACGCGCGAGCTGCTCGACATGCTGTCGCACCCGTCGATCAAGCGGCTGGTCGTCGTCAACGCCGCCGCGCAGGGCGAGACGATCGAGGATCAGCTTGCCGCCTACGCCGCGGGTGGCTGCCGCGGCGTCGTGCTGTCGAAGGTCGACGAGGCCGTCAAGCTCGGCCCGGCGCTCGACGCGATGATTCGTGCGCGCCTCAAGGTGCTGGCCGTCGCCAATGGCCAGCGCGTGCCCGAGGACTGGCACCGGCTTTCGGCGGCCGCGCTCGTGCAGCGCGCGCTCAAGGCGCAGGGCGCGCCGGCCTGGCGGCTCGAGAGCGACGACGTGAGCCTCATCTTCGCCGGTTTGCCGGCGGCCGGCGCCTCCGCTGCAAGCGCCGCGAGCGCTGCGGCCGACGCCGCCGCCACCGCCGCCATGCACGCCGCCTGACGACCAGGCCGGCGCCTCACGATTTCGACTGCTTCTGCTCCCGCTGCGCATGCGCGACTTCTACGCCCCTCCATCGTCGCCTCCGCTCGACCAGGCGCACGGCCTGCGCCGCATGTTCGCCGCGCAGCGCGGGCACGTGCTGGCGCTGGTGGCCAATCCGCACGTCGCCTTCGGCGGCGTGGTGCTCGACCGCCTGGCGCAGAGGCTGGCCGCCTCGGGACGCGAGGTGCTGGTGGTCGACGCCGGTCCCGGCGCACCGGCGCCGCACGAGCTGGCGCGGCTCGAACTGGCCGCCGGCATCGAGCGCCTCGCGCCGTGCGTGAGCTACCTGCCGGCGCGCGGACTGCCGCTGGCCTTCGTCGACACGCGCGGCTCGGCCGAGGGCTTCGTCGATGCCGTGCGGGATGCCGCGCCGCAAGCCGACGTGCTGATCGTGCATGCCGACGCGAGCGAGCTGTCGCGCGTGATGGCGCGGCGCACGATGCGACCGCTGCTGCTCGGCGCCGATCATCCGGAGAGCATCAAGCACGCCTACGCCGCCGCCAAGCTGCTGGCGCGGCGCAACGGCCTGGCCACCTTCGACCTGCTGCTCGTCGCCGCCGCCCATTCGCCGCGCGCGGCAAGCATCGCGGCCAGCCTGGCGGCCTGCCTGGACGACTTCCTGCAGGCGCTGCTGTGCGGCTGGGCGCGGCTGGACCCGGCCGAGGACCCGGCGGCCGACGATGCGGCCCTCGAGCGGCTGCTGGCCGCCCAGCTGGCGCTGGCTTCGAGCGCCTTGCCGCGGGCGCCGGCCGCGGCGCTCGCTGCCGCCTGGAGCTAGCGGCGCCACGTCCACGCAGGCAGCGCGCCGCCACCGACCAATGCCCCCAGATTCGAAGATCCGAAGATCCGAAGAGGCCCCCATGTACACCGCCAAGGGACAACTCGACGCCTCCGCGTTGCTCAAGCAGTACAGCCCGCTGGTGCGTCGCCTGGCGCATCAGATGATCGCCAAGCTGCCTGCCAACGTCGAGCTCGACGACCTGATCCAGGTCGGCATGATCGGCCTGTCGGATGCGCTGACGCGCTTCGACGTCAACCAGGGCGTGCAGTTCGAGACCTTCGCGACGCAGCGCATCCGCGGCGCCATGCTCGACGAGCTGCGCGGCAACGACTGGATGAGCCGCGGCGACCGCCGCCACCAGCGCAACATCGAGGCCGCGGTGCACAAGCTCGAACAGCGCTTCGGGCGCGCGCCGAACGAGGGCGAGATCGCGCGCGAGATGGGCCTGTCGCTGGTCGAGTACCAGGAACTGCTGGGCAAGGTGCGCGGCACGCAGCTCGTCTACCTCGAGGACATGAGCGGCGGCGAGGGCGAAGACGACTATCTCGACCGCCATGTCACCGACGAGGACGCCAATCCGATCGCCCGGCTGCAGGATCGCCGCATGCGCGAGGCGCTGGTCGAGGCCATCAAGCAGCTGCCCGAGCGCGAGCAGTACGTGATGAGCATGTACTACGAGCACGACATGAACCTCAAGGAGATCGCGGCCGTGCTGGGCGTCACCGAGAGCCGCGTCTGCCAGCTGCACAGTCAGTCGATTGCGCGGCTGCGCTCGCGCTTGCGTGACTGGTAGGCGCCTCCTGCGGGCGCCCGGTTCCGGACTCCTCGACACAGGAGATCACGAAGATGTTTGCCAGACTCAAGCGTCGCCACGCGGTGGCGGGCGACACGCGCCCCGATCAAGCAGTGCGCCCGGACGGCGCCGCCGCCGATCTGCACAAGATGGTGCGCACGCTGGCGCTGCAGGCGTCGACGCTCGGCCGCGAGTCGGCCGAAGTGCGCGGCGCCATCGACGACACCACCAAGGAGGCCGACGCCCAGGCGCAGGCCGTGCAGGCGCTGGCCACGCAGTTGCAGCAGGTGATCGCGTCGCAGCAGGGCATCGCCGACGAGACGCGGCGCGGCCTGGACGCGGTGAACCAGGTCGGCGACGCCGTGCAGGCGGTGGGTGCCGAAGTCGGCGGCATCGTCGACACGCTGCGCCAGGTGTCCGATGCCGCCGGCCAGATCACGCAGATCGCGCTGCAGACGCGCCTGGTGGCCTTCAACGCCTCGGTCGAGGCCAAGCGCGCCGGCGAGGCCGGGCGCGGCTTCGGTGTCGTCGCCGACGCGGTCAAGGAACTCGCCGCGCGCGTGGAGTCCTCGTCCAAGGACATCATGGGCACGGTCGAGCAACTCGACGGCCGCATCGCCGCGCTGGCACGCGAGATCCGGCGCGAGGCCCGCGCCGGTGCGACCGATGCCGCCGGCGCCACCGAGGGCGGTGCCGTGCACCGCGCGCTGGCCGTCGTCGAACAGGGCGTGCGCGCCATCCACGCCGCGAGCGAGCACAGCCGCAGCGTCTGCGACGGACTGGACGGCCAGATGGCCGCCATCGAGCGCGAGATGCGCCGCACGAGCAGCGCGCTGCAAGGCGCGCTCGAGCGGACCGAGACCTTCCTCGGCATCTCCGAGCAGTTGCTCGAGAGCGTCGTCGAGTGCGGTGTCGAGACCGAAGACACGCCCTACGTGCGTGCCGCGCAGCAGGCTGCGGCGCAGGTCTCCAAGCTGCTCGAGGATGCCCTGCGCACCGGTGCCATCGGCGAGCACGACCTGTTCGACGAGCAATACCGGTCCGTCGCCGGCAGTGCCCCCGAGCAGCACCTGACGCGCTTCGTCGAGATCGCCGACCGCCTGTTCCCGCAGGTGCAGGAAAAGGCGCTCGCGCTGTCGGACAAGGTGGTGTTCTGCATCGCGTCGGACCGCAACGGCTACATCGCCTGCCACAACCAGCGCTACAACCATCCGCAGCGCTCCGGCGACATTGCGTGGAACACCGCCAACTGCCGCAATCGGCGCATCTTCAACGACCGCACCGGCCTGGCCTCGGCGCGCAACCAGCGGCCGTTCCTGCTGCAGACCTACCGGCGCGACATGGGCGGCGGCAACTTCATCGTGATGAAGGAGGCGGCGGCGCCGATCGCGGTCGACGGGCGCCACTGGGGCGGGCTGCGGCTGGCCTTCAAGTTCTGATCGGCGCGCGCGCGTAGCCGCCGCCTCCGTCGAATATGAAAAAGGGCCCCGCGGGGCCCTTCGTCATGCCTGCGGCACGAAAGAATCAGAGCGCTAGCCCACCGGCGCGCGGACTGCGCTCGCTCGCCCCGGCGCTCGAATACAGGCGCGACGCCTGTGCACGCGGCATCAGCACTTCGATCGCGCGGTCGAGCGAGGCGGTGGCGCGGGCCAGTGCCTCACGCTGCGCGGCCACTTCGGCGCCGGCCAGCGCCAGGCGCCGCCGCAACAGCGGCGGCACGCCGCCCTGGCGCGCGGCCAGGTGGAAGTGATCCACGGCATGCGCGAGCGCACCGTGCAGTTCGGCGGCCACGCGGTCGATGGCGGCGTCATCGGGCTGCTGCAACGTGGCGTGCAGGGCGGCGAGGTGGGCCTCGAGCAACGCCAGAGGCGCCTCGAGCTTGGCGGCTGCAGCGTCGCGGCTCGCGTCGGGGGATGAAATCATGCGGGCCGGCGCCGCTTCAGCTCGCCTTGCGACCGAGCAGGTCTTGGGCGTTGGCGATCAGCTTGTCGGCGATCACCCCAGGGTTGACCTCGAACTTGCCGTCGCGAATGGCCCCGGCGATGCGCTGGACCTTCGCCGTGTCGAACGTCGGGTCGGCGGCCGCGCCTGCGAGCGCCGATGCCGCGCCGGACAACTCGACCTTCGCACTCGGTTCGGCCGCGCCGGTGGCGGCCGACGCAGGCTTGCGTTCCGTGCCGGAGGCGGGCGCGAGGGGCTTGGCTTCGAGGGGACCGATCTTCATGGCAATCTCCTGTCCGTGGCGGGCACCAAAGCGGCCTGCACAGACATGCTCGTGCTATCGGACGCAAGGGCGGCGGACTTTAGGCCGTCGGCCTCGATTTTCTTCCGATTCCCCCTGGTCGCGGGGGACAGGCCGGCCCGCGGCGCGTTCACAGCGACACCTCGACCTGCCCGTCGCCGGTCGGCCGGCCCACCAGCACGCGCCCCGCCTCGGTGCGCACGCGCACCGTCTGACCCTCGATGCCGGGGGTCAAGGCCTGGCCTTCGGTGCTGACCGAAAAGCCGCCGCCGGCAGCCACGATGCGCACCGTCTGGCCGGTGGCGAACCACTGCCTGGGCTGCAGGTCCGAAGGGCGCAGTGCCTGCCCGGCGGCGAGCGGACGCACGAGCACCCGCCCGGCCAGTGCCGAGGGATCGAGCCAGGGCGTTCCCGTGGCAGCGGCCCAGTCGACCTCCGCGCTGTCGAGTTGCTCCTCGGTCAGTCGGGCGCCTGCCGGCAGCGCCTGACGCAGCACGACTGCGGGCGCAAGCACCTGCACCTGCACCGGCAGGAACACTCGCCAGTTGGCGCCCTCGGTGCACCGCACGCCGATGCGCGTGTGCCCCCAGGCCGGCTGGCCGGCAGCCAGATAGGGTTCGACCTGCGCGCAGGCCGCCAGGTGCAGCCTGGCATCCAGCGCACCGGGCGTGGCCGTGATGCGCGCACCGCCGGGTGCGAGCGCCGTGGCCGCCTCGCGCGCCAGAGCGAGCGCCTGAGCCACGGCCTCGGGCGGTAGTTGCGGCGCGTCGGCGGGGCGGACTTGCGCCTGCGCCGCACCAGCAGCGGCCCACAGGATCGACAGGCCGGCGAGCCGTGCGGCGCGCGCGGGGCGCGAGGGGCGAGCAGGGCGCGCCGTGCGCATCGCACGGCAACAGGTGTTCGGACGCATCTTCACGCCAAAGACTGTATCGGCGCCGCAGCACTGTGCAGGCCGGAATTGCGCGCCCTTCGGCCGCTTATTCGGACTCATGTTCAGCGTGCGCGCTGCCCAGAATTCCCCTACCGATCCGTGGGTCCACCGCCCGCGGCAACAGGGAGGCAGCACATGACCCCCACGCTCACCGCGTCGCTCGACTTCCAGGGCCAGGCCCTGATGCTGCGCGCCGAGCGCCAGCGCCTGATCGCCAGCAACATCGCCAACGCCGACACGCCCGGCTACCAGGCGCGCGACTTCGACTTCGCGAGCGCGCTGCGTGCCGCGACCGGCGGCGGCGCGGCCGGCGAGGGCATCGCCGCCGACGTGATGACGCGCGGCGGCCGGGCGCAGCCGACGCTGCGCTACGCGCTGCCGGCGCAGACCAACCTCGACAGCAACACCGTCGACATGGATCGCGAGCGCGCCGCCTTCGCCGACAACGCCGTCAGGTACGAAGCCACGCTGCGCTTCATCAACGCCAGCGTGCGCACGACGCTCGATGCGATGAAGTCGCCCAACCAGTCCTGAAGGACCTGAACGATGAGCATGCTGCAGATCTTCGACGTCGCCGGCAGCGCGGTCAGCGCGCAGAGCCAGCGCCTGAACGTCGTCGCCTCCAACCTGGCCAATGCCGACACCGTGGCCGGGCCCGACGGCCAGGCCTACAAGGCGCGCCAGGTGGTGTTCCAGACCGTGCTGATGGGGCAGGGGGGCGACGGCATGGGCGCCGATCCGGCCAGCGCCGGCGTGCGCGTGTCGACCGTGTCGGAGAGCCAGGCGCCAGGCCGCCGTGTGCACGATCCCAAGAATCCGGCGGCCGACGCCGACGGCTACGTCACCTACAGCAACGTCAGCCCGGTCGAGGAGATGGTCAACATGATCTCCGCCTCGCGCAGCTACCAGAACAACGTCGAGGTCATGACCACCGCCAAGAGCCTGCTGCTCAAGACGCTGCAGATGGGCCAGGGCTGAGCGAGGCCGCGAGCACGCCATGGCACTCACCGTCGATACCGTCAACACCCTGAATGGCACCCGGTCCGGCGCGGCTTCGAACGCCGCCACCGGCCAGAGCGCCCAGGGCACGACCGACACCTTCCTCAAGCTCCTGGTGACGCAGATGCAGAACCAGGATCCCCTCAATCCGATGGACAACGCGCAGGTCACGAGCCAGATCGCGCAGATCAACACCGTGAGCGGCATCCAGTCGCTCAACACCACCGTCGCCGGGCTTTCCGCGCAGTTCACGCAACTGCAGGCGCTGCAGGGCGTGTCGCTGGTCGGGCGCGAGATCACGATGGCCGGCAACACAATGCAGCTGGCCGGCGGCAGCGCGCCGGGCGCGTTCACGCTGGCGGGACCGGCCGACAACGTGAAGGTCGAGGTGCTGAACGGCGCCGGCCGCGTCGTCGACACGCTGCAACTGGGCGCGATGACCGGCGGCCAGCAGGCCTTCCGATGGACCGGCAACGGCCAGCCCGACGGTGCCTACACCTTCCGCGTCACGGCCACCGCGGGCGCGGCCAGCGTCGCCTCGACGCCGCTCGTCACCGACAAGGTGCAGGCGGTGTCCCTGGTCGGCAGCAAGCTGATGCTGGACACGCTGCACTCGGGCAGCGTGGACTACTCGGCCGTGATCTCCGTCAACTGACCCCCTTTCGCCAAAGGACTTCCATGAGCTTCCAGCAAGGCCTGTCGGGACTGAACGCCACCAGCAAGAGCCTGGACGTGATCGGCAACAACATCGCCAACTCCGGCACCTACGGCGCCAAGGCGTCGCGCGCCGAGTTCGCCGACATGTACGCCGCGGCCCTGAACGGCGCCGGCACCAACAACATCGGCATCGGCACCACGGTCGCCGACGTGGCCCAGCAGTTCACGCAGGGCAACATCACGACCACCGACAACCCGATGGACATGGCGCTCAACGGCGCGGGCTTCTTCCAGCTCAGCGATGGCGTGAATCCGCCGAGCTACTCGCGCAACGGCCAGTTCAAGGTCGATCGCGACGGCTTCATCGTGACCGGCGACGGCAAGAAGCTGATGGGCTATGCCGCCAACGCCGCCGGCGTGATCCAGCCCGGGGTCGCCGTGCCGCTGCAACTGCCCACCGGCGGCGTCACGCCGTCGCCGACCAGCAAGATCGCGATGGAGATAAACCTCGACGCGCGCAAGCCGGTGACGACGCCGGCAGCGCCGCCGCTCATCAACTTCTCCGACGCCTCGACCTACAACAACGCCACCTCGATGACGGTGTACGACGCCAAGGGCCAGGACATCGCGCTGACCTACTACTTCCAGAAGACGGCCGCCGACACCTGGGACGTGTTCGCCACCGCCAACGGCACGACGCTGGGCGGCGTGGCCGCCGCGCCCACGCCGGTGACGACGCTGACCTTCAACGCCGACGGCACCTTCGCCGGCTCGACCTCGAACAGCCTGGCGATTCCGGCGACGACGAACGCGCAGGGCGCGACGACCTTGCCGATCCCCGCGGTGGCGTTCGACCTGTCCCGGGCCACCGAGTACGGCTCGGCGTTCGGCATCACCAACGCGACGCAGGACGGCTACACGGCCGGCCAGCTGGTCGCCGTGTCGGTCGATGCCAACGGCATCGTCAACGCCAAGTACTCGAACAACCAGTCGCGACCCGCCGGCCAGGTCGAGATCGCGACCTTCCGCAATCCGCAGGGGCTGCAGCCGATCGGCAACAACTCCTGGGCCAGCACCTACGCTTCTGGCGATCCGGTGAAGGGCGCGCCCGGTACCGGCAACCTCGGCGTGCTGCAGTCCGGTGCGCTCGAAGAAAGCGGGGTCGACCTGACCGGCGAGCTGGTCAACATGATCACCGCGCAACGCGCCTACCAGGCCAACGCGCAGACCATCAAGACGCAGGACCAGGTGATGCAGACCGTGGTCAACCTGCGCTGAGCCTGCGCCGCACCGCGTAGCCCATGGACCGGCTCATCTACATCGCCGCCGCCGGCGCGCAGGCGATGCTGGCGCGCCAGGACGTGCTGGCCGGCAACCTGGCCAACGCCTCGACACCGGGGTTTCGCGCCGAGTTGCAGGCGCTGCGCGCGGTGCCGGTGCGCGGCGACGGCGCCAGCACGCGCGTCTATGCGCTCGACACGACGGTCGGCTACGACGCGCGTCCGGGCCCGGTGCAGAGCACCGGCCGCGCGCTGGACGTGGCGGTCGAGGGCAGCTCGTGGCTCGCGGTGCAGGCGCTCGACGGCACCGAGGCCTACACGCGCAACGGCGCGTTGCAAGTCGGCGCCGACGGTCAGATCGTCACCTCGTCCGGGCTGCCGGTGATGGGCGACGGCGGACCGATCACGGTGCCGGCCAACGCCGCCCTCGAGGTGGCGCCCGACGGCAGCGTCGTCGCCACCGTCGGCAGCAACCGGCCGCAGGTGGCGGGCAAGCTCAAGCTGGTGACGCCCGAGGCGCCGCTCGAGCGCGGCAGCGACGGCCTGTTCCGTGCCGCCGAAGGCGAACTCGCCGCCGACCCGAAGGCACGCGTGCAGGGCGGGGCGCTCGAGGGCAGCAACGTCAGCCCGATCGAATCGATGATCGGCATGATCGCCGCCGCGCGTCAGTTCGAGCAGCAGATGAAGGCGCTGCAGGGCGCCGAGCAGCGCGACCAGAGCGCGTCCAAGCTGCTGTCGTCGACGTAGGAACGCGGGGTTGGATTTCTGTCGCCCACGCTCCCGGGTCGGCGTCGCTCGATAAGCCGGCCGGCGGCCGCGCAATTCCGGCCTTCGCCGCGGCCGCGGCAGGCCAAGATGACCGCACCCAAGTCCGCGCCACGAAAGTTGCACCATGCTCCGTTCGCTCTGGATCGCCAAGACCGGCATGGAGGGCCAGCAGACCAAGCTGGACTCGATCGCCAACAACCTCGCCAACGTCGGCACCAACGGCTACAAGCGCGCCGGCGTGCTGTTCGAGGACCTGATGTACCAGAGCCTGCGCGCGCCGGGCAGCGCCAGCTCGGACCAGAGCACGCTGCCCACCGGGCTGCAGGTCGGCCTGGGCGCACGCGTGTCTGCCAGCACGCGCAACTTCAGCCAGGGCGCGCTGAACCAGACCGGCAATCCCTACGACGTGGCGATCCAGGGTCAGGGCTTCTTCCAGGTGCAGATGCCCGACGGCAGCACGGCCTACACGCGCGACGGCTCGTTCCAGGTCAGCTCGACGGGGCAGATCGTCACCGCCGCCGGCTACACGGTGATGCCCGGCATCACGGTCCCGGCCAACGCGCAGGCGGTGGCGATCGACGCGCACGGCATCGTGTCGGCGACGCTGCCCGGGCAGGCCGCGGCGCAGGTGCTGGGCACGCTGCAGACCGCCACCTTCGTCAATCCGGCCGGGCTCGATCCGCGCGGCGGCAACCTCTTTGCCGAGACCGCCGCCTCGGGCTCGCCCAACACGTCGGCGCCGGGCAGCAACGGCCACGGCACGCTGATGGCCGGCGCGCTCGAGGGCAGCAACGTCAACGTGGTCGAGGAACTGGTGTCGATGATCGCCACCCAGCGCGCCTACGAGCTCAACTCCAAGGCCATCCAGACCTCCGACCAGATGCTGCAGCGTCTGACGCAGGTATGAGCGCACCGACCTCGACATTCGGCGGCCTACTGGTCGTGCTCGCCCTGCTGCCGCTGGCCGGCTGCGGCGCGCTGTATCCGCGCGTGGAGATCGACGACGCGCCGCCGCAGGCTGCCGTGCCCGCCGCCGTGCCGGCCGCGGCGGGCAACGGCTCGCTGTTCTCGACCGCCACCTATCGGCCGCTGTTCGAGGACTACCGCGCGCGGCTGGTCGGCGACACGCTGCAGGTGCAGATCGTCGAGAAGGTCAGCGCCACGCAGACCAGCACCAGCTCGCTCGACAAGGCCGGCACCCTGTCCGGATCGGTCACGGCGCTGCCCGGCATCGCGCCCAACTCGTTCGGCCGCGCCGGCATCGGCGGCACCTCGGACAACTCGTTCGCCGGCAAGGGCTCGGTCGCCAACAGCAACGACTTCTCGGGCACCATCACCGTCACCGTGCGCGCCGTGCTGCCCAACGGGCACCTGCTGATCGCCGGCGAGAAGCAGATCGGCGTCAACAACAACATCGACGTGCTGCGCTTTTCCGGCCAGGTCGATCCGCGCACGATCATGTCCGGCAACGTCGTGCCCAGCGCCCAGATCGCCAACGTGCGGCTCGAGCAGCGCGGGCGCGGCGCGCAGGCCGACGCCCAGGCCGTGGGCTGGCTGAGCCGCGTGTTCCTGTCGGTGATGCCGATTTGATCGCTCGCGCGAGCCGACTCATGCTGCACGACCGAACCGAGCGCTGGCTGAGCTTCGCCGTCGCGTTCGCCTTCGCCGCCGCGAGCGCGGCGCTGTGGTGGCCGCTGCCGGCCGGCGCCAGCACCGTGCGGCTGAAGGAAGTGGCCGCGGTGCAGGGCGTGCGCGGCAACGCGCTGGCCGGCATCGGCCTCGTCGTCGGTCTGGACGGCACCGGCGACCAGACGACGCAGACGCCGTTCACGACGCAGGCGCTGGCCACGATGCTGCAGCAGATGGGCATCACGCTGCCGCCTGGCTCGACGATGCAGCTGCGCAACGTGGCGGCGGTGACGGTGACGTCCGAGCTGCCGGCGTTCGCGCGGCCGGGACAGCGGATCGACGTCGTCGTCTCGTCGCTCGGCAACGCCAAGAGTCTGCGCGGCGGCACGCTCATCGCCACGCCGCTCAAGGGCCTGGACGGGCAGGTCTACGCGATGGCGCAGGGCAGCGTCGTGGTCGGCGGCGCGGGCGCTTCGGCCGGCGGCTCCAAGGTGCAGATCAACCAGCTCTCGGCCGGCCGCGTGCCCGAAGGCGCGATCGTCGAACGCGCCGTGCCGACGCCATGGCAGGACGGCGACACGCTGCAGCTCGACCTCAACGCCAGCGACTTCGCCACCGCGCGCACGGTGGCCAACGCCATCAACGCGGCCAAGGGCGCCGGTACCGCCGTCGCCATCGACGGCCGCACGGTGCGCCTGCGCGCGCCGGCGCCCGACCAGCGCGTGGGCTTCCTGGCCGATCTCGAGAATCTGCCGATCGAGCTGCAGCGGCCGGCGGCGCGCGTCGTCGTCAACTCGCGCACCGGCTCGGTGGTGATGAACGAGGCGGTGACGATCGGACCCTGTGCGGTGGCGCACGGCAACCTGTCGGTGACGATCACCAGCACGCCGTCCGTCAGCCAGCCGCAGCCGTTCGGGCAGGGGCAGACGATGAAGGTCGACAAGGTCGACATCGCCGTCACGCAGCAACCCGGCGCGCTCGTGCAGATGCCGGGCGGCGCGCGCCTGGCCGAAGTCGTCAAGGCGCTGAACGCGATGGGCGCGACGCCGATGGACCTGCAAGCCATCCTGCAGGCGATGCGCGCCGCCGGGGCGCTGAACGCCGAGATCGAGGTGATCTGATGGCCGCGCCGAGCTCGACCGCAGCCTCGTCGCTGGCGATCGACTCGCAGGCGATGGCCAACCTGCGCGCGCGCGCCGCGACCGACCCGCGCGGCGCCGTGCGCGAAGCCGCCAAGCAGTTCGAGACGCTCTTCATGAACGAGCTCGTCAAGAGCATGCGTGCGACCACGCTGCAGGCGCAGGACGATCCGCAGGCCCAGATGAGCACGAGCATGCTCGACGCGCAGTTCGCGAGCCAGCTCGCCGGCATGCGCGGCGGCCTGTCGGAGGCCATCGCGCGCCAGCTCGAGCGCCAGATGGGCCTCACGCCTGGGCCGATCCCCGCCACCGGCTCGGCCAACAACGCGCCGGCGCCGCTGGACAGCCGCCCGACACGGCTGCCTCAGACCGGCGCCGCCGCCTTCGTGCAGCAGCACAGCGCTGCCGCGCGCGCAGCCGAGGCGACGACCGGCATCCCGGCCACCTTCATGGTCTCGCAGGCCGCGCTCGAGACGGGCTGGGGCCGCAAGGAAATCCGTCATGCCGACGGCACCCCTTCGTTCAATCTGTTCGGCATTAAGGCCGGCGCCGGCTGGCACGGACCGATGGCCGAGGTCACGACCACCGAGTACGTCAACGGCAAGGCGCAGAAGGTGACGGCGCGCTTTCGCGCCTATGCCAGCTACGCCGAGTCGTTCGCCGACTACGCGCGCCTGATGAAGGACAGCCCGCGCTACCAGCAGGTGCTGGCCGGCGCCACGCAGACCGGCGACGCCGCGAGCGGTTTCGCGCGCGGCCTGCAGCGCGCCGGCTACGCCACCGATCCGGCCTACGCCGACAAGCTGACGCGCGTCATCAACACCACGCTGCGGCTGCAGCGCACGCAGCAGGCCTGATGGCGCTGATCGGAAGGGGGACACGATGGCGAACTCCGCACTCGCGTCGATCGGCGTCAAGGCGCTGGCGGCAAGCTATGCCGGGCTGCAGACGACCGGCCAGAACATCGCCAATGCCAACGTCGCGGGCTATTCGCGGCAAAGCGTCGTGCTCGCGCCGTCGCTGCCGCAGTTCACCGGTTCGGGCTACTACGGGCGCGGCGTCGACGTGACCAACGTGGTGCGGGCGCACGACGCCTTCCTGTCGCGCGAAGCCATCAGCACCGCCTCGGTGGCGTCGATGGACTCGGCGCGGCTGGCGCAACTGAATCAGCTCGAGACCCAGTTCCCGACCGGCGAGCAGGGTCTAGGCTACACGACGACGCAGTTCTTCAACGCCTTCTCCGACCTGACGACGCAGCCCTCGGACCCGTCGGCGCGCCAGGTGATGCTGGCGCGCGCCG
>JAGWTJ010000271.1 GCA_028869005.1 Burkholderiales bacterium
GCGCCACGAGTAGGCGACCGTCAACGGCACCAGCACCACCGGCGCCAGCGCCCAGCCCAGGCTGCCGGTGACGCCGTGCACGCTGTAGGCGTGGCCGAGGCGCTGGTCGGCCAGCTTGCGGTTGAGCAGCGTGTAATCCACCGGATGAAAGACGCCGTTGCCCAGGCCCGCGAGCACCGAGAACCCGAGCAGCATCGCGTAGCTGCGGCTCACCGCGAAGCCACAGGCGGCGAGCACGATGCACGACAGCCCCGTGAACAGCACCGGCCGCGGCCCGTAGCGATCGACCCAGAAGCCCGACGCCGCCTGCACCGCGCAGGAGACGGTGAAGAACACCGTCATCAGCAACCCGAGCTCGGCATAGCTCACGCCGAACGCGTCCTTGAGCCAGGGAAAGAGCGGCGCCAACAACAACTGGCTGAAGTGGCTGACGCTGTGCGCGAGGCCGACCAGCCCGATCAGGGCGGCGTCCTTGCGCCACGGCGGCAGGGGCAGGCCGGCGGCGGTCATCGGCGCAACTGTACGACCAGCGCATAAGGCCGGGACGGCGGCACGGGCGCTCGATCGAAGCGCGGCAGCGCCGCGGGCAGCGGGGCTACGATCGCGCCATGGAGCAGATCCTCTACGACTACAGCCGCCCCGATGCCGGCGGCGGCACCAGCACGGCGCAGGCCTGGGCCAAGGTGCCGCTCGCCTTGCCGCCGCAGGAGCGCGAGGCGGTCAAGGCGCGCATCGTGCAATTGCTGCGCGAGCGCGACGCCGTGCTGATCGCCCACTACTACGTCGACGGCGAACTGCAGGACCTGGCGCTGGCCACCGGCGGCTGCGTCGCCGACTCGCTCGAGATGGCGCGCTTCGGCCGCGACCATGCCGCGCGCACGCTGGTCGTCGCCGGCGTGCGCTTCATGGGCGAGACGGCCAAGATCCTGAGCCCGGACAAGCGCGTGCTGATGCCCGATCTCGACGCCACCTGCTCGCTCGACCTCGGCTGCCCGGCCGGCCCGTTCGCCGAGTTCTGCGACGCGCACCCCGAGCGCAAGGTGGTGGTCTACGCCAACACCAGCGCTGCCGTGAAGGCGCGCGCCGACTGGATGGTGACCAGCTCGTGCGCGCTGGCCATCGTGCGCCACCTGCACGCGCAGGGCGAGAAAATCCTCTGGGCGCCGGATCGCCATCTGGGCCGCTGGATCCAGGAGCAGACCGGTGCCGACATGCTGCTGTGGAACGGCGCGTGCATCGTGCACGACGAGTTCAAGGGCCTGGAGCTCGAGTTGCTGCGCCGCGCGCACCCCGACGCGATGATCCTCGTGCACCCGGAGTCGCCGCGCAGCATCGTCGAGCAGGCACACCTGGTCGGTTCGACCTCGCAACTCTTGAAAGCCGTGGTCGAAGGCCGGGCCCAGGAGTACATCGTCGCCACCGACAAGGGCATCATGCACCGCATGCGCCAGCTGGCGCCGACCAAGACGCTGATCGAGGCGCCGACCGCCGGCACCAGCGCCACCTGCAAGAGCTGCGCGCACTGCCCGTGGATGGCGATGAACGCGCCGCAGGGCGTGCTGGCCTGCCTCGAGCACGGCAGCGGCGAAATCCTCGTGCCCGAGGCGACGCGACAGCGCGCGCTCGCCTGCATCGAGCGCATGCTCGACTTCGTGCAGCGCCATCCGGCAGCGCTGGCGCAGCCGACGTCGGGCTTCGTGCCGCACCTGGGGACGGCATGAACGCGTCGGGCCGCAGCGCACGGGAAGCGCCGGTGACGTCGCTCGCCGACCACGACGAGACGCTCGCCGAGGCGCGCGCGCGCAACGTGCGCGACGCGCTCGCCGAGGACATCGGCCGCTGCGACTGGACCGGCCTGCTGGTGCCCGAACACCAGCGCGTGCAGGCGCGCGTGGTGGTGCGCGAGGCCGCGGTGCTGTGCGGGCGCGAGTGGTTCGACGCCGTGGTGCACGCGCTCGAT
This sequence comes from Burkholderiales bacterium, assembly GCA_028869005.1. Classification (GTDB taxonomy): domain Bacteria; phylum Pseudomonadota; class Gammaproteobacteria; order Burkholderiales; family Burkholderiaceae_C; genus Rubrivivax. The sequence continues at coordinate 1,961 of JAGWTJ010000271.1, forward strand.
GCCACGGCGCATCTGCACTGGCAGGTGGCCGAAGGCGCATGGATGCGGCCCGACGCGCAGGTCGTGCGCATCGAAGGCCAGGCGCGCGCCCTGCTCGCTGCCGAGCGGCCGGCGCTCAACTTCATCCAGCTGCTGAGCGCCACGGCCACACTGACGCGACGCCACGTCGACGCGGTGGCGGGTGCGTCGCCGCTGCCGCAGGGCTGCGCCATCCTCGACACGCGCAAGACGATCCCCGGGCTGCGCCAGGCGCAGAAGTACGCGGTGCGCGTGGGCGGCGGCGTCAACCAGCGCCTCGCGCTCTGGGACGGCATCCTGATCAAGGAGAACCACATCGCCGCAGCCGGCGGCATCGCTGCGGTGCTGGCCAACGCGCGCGCGCTCGATGCCGGCGTCGCCATCCAGATCGAGGTCGAGACGATCGCGCAGTTGCACGAGGCGCTCGAGCATGGTGCGACGAGCGTGCTGCTCGACCACTTCGACCTGGCGCACATGCGCGAGGCGGTGGCCGTCAATCGCGCGCACGGGCGCCCTGCGCTGCTCGAGGCTTCGGGCAACGTCGAACTGGCGCAGTTGCGCGACATCGCCGCCAGCGGCGTCGACCGCATCTCGATCGGCCGCCTGACCAAGGACGTGATGGCGGTCGACTTCTCGCTGCGCGTGCTCGGGCCCGCGTGAGGCCGTGAAGGCGTGAGGGATGCACGGTGCGAGCACCGCCGCGCCGCCTACAGTCGCCTGCCCCCCGGTCGATAACGAAGCTGATCCAGCCTCGGGGCGGGAGAGCTCGCATGAGCGTCGATATCCTGGCCGACTTCACCTCCGTGCGCAACCGCAACGAACAGGCGGTGTTCGATGCCGTCGCCCGTCAGGCCGAGCGCTTTCCCGGCCTGTCGAGCAACGCCGAGCTGCTCGCCGACGTGGCCTGCGTGGCACTGAACCGCCTGCCGCCGCGCTACATCCGGCACGAGGTCGACTTCGTCTTCTACCTGAGTGAACGCGAGCGCAGCCAGAGCGAGCGCCATCTGGCCGAGGCCGTCGAGTACGCGTTCGGCTTCGTGCAGGCGCGCACCGCGATGAGGGCCCGTGGCTGAGCCCACCACTGCGGCCGCACTGCTGGCCGAGGCCTGGGAGCAGGCCTACCTGTCGCCGGTGCGTGCGGCCACGGCCGGGCGCGCGCTGGCCGCCAGCGGCGATGCACTCGCGCCCTGGGGCTGGTGGCACGTGGCGTTCGCCGAGATTCGCAGCGGCCCGGTGGCGGCCGCCATGGCCGCGCTCGAGCGCGCCGAGCAAGGCTTTTGCGACAGCCACGACGTACGCGGGCAGCAACTCGTGCAGGAGACGCACGCGATCGCGCTGCGCCGCGCCGAGCGTGCCGCCGAGGCGCTCGCGCTGCAGGAGCGCATCGACCTGCAAACGACCGTCGAGCGCTCGGCGCTGGATCTGTACATCGCGCACAACTCACGCGCCATCACGCACAAGGAACTCGGCCGCGTCGACGAAGCGGTACGGCACTTCCACGCCGCGCGCGACGCCGCCGAAGCCAGCGGCAACGCCGGCGCGCGCGTCACGGCGCTGGCCAATCTGGGCGGCTATCACCTCGACTTGTACAACCTCGACGATGCGCGCGAGATGAGCGAGCAGGCCTGGCAGGCGGCGCGCGGCGCGCGCTCGCCGCACGCGCTGTTCGCCGTCGCCATCAATCTGATGCTGGTCCACTACGCGCTCGGCGAGGCGACCGCCGCCCGCGACGTAGCCCGCTTCATGGTCGAGCATCCCGACGAACTGCCGCCCGACACGCTCGAGCGCGGCCGCACGGCGATCGCGCTCGGCCATCTGGCCGTCGGCGAGATCGACGAGGCCCTGGCCTGGCTCGAACGCGGCGAGAGCTGCCCGGTGGCCGACCGCGAAGGCGTGACCTTCTGGACCTGGCTGCACATGCGCTGCTCGCTGGCGCGCGGCGACGCGGCCGGCGCGCGTGCACTCGGCGAAAGAACGCTGGCCGAACGCGCCCGGCTCGGTCTGGGCGACGGGCCATTCGACCTGATGGAACTGCACCGCGCGCTCGCCGACGCCTGCGAAGGCCTGGGCGACGCGCCGGCGGCCTTGTCCTGCGTGCGGCGCGCGCAGTCGCTGTACGAACAGCTCGTCGGCCGCAGCGCGCGCGCCAGGCGCATCACGCTGCAG
>JAGWTJ010000272.1 GCA_028869005.1 Burkholderiales bacterium
TGCAGGCCGATCGTCGGCTCGTCGAGCACGTAGCACACGCCCTGCAGGTTGCTGCCGAGCTGCGCCGCGAGGCGGATGCGCTGCGCCTCGCCGCCGGACAACGTCGGCGCCGCGCGATCCAGCGTGAGGTAGCCCAGGCCCACCTCCTCGAGGAAGGCGAGGCGGCTCCGGATCTCGGCGACCACGTCGCGCGCGATGCCCGCTTCGCGCCCAGCGAGCGCCAGGCCCTCGACCCAGGCGCGCACCTCGCGCACCGAGCCGCGCGCCAGCGTGCCGATGTCGCGGCCGTCGAAGGTGACGGCGAGCGCCGCCGGATTGAGGCGCGCGCCGCCGCAGTCGGGGCAGGGCTGGTCGATCACGCCTTCGACCTCGGGCTCCTCGGCCGGAAAGCTGCGCTCGCGGCCCTGGTCGTCGTCGTCGCGGATCGAGTCGTCGTAGGCGCGGCGCTGCTCGCGCGTGAGCGTCAAGCCGGTGCCGACGCAGCTCGTGCACCAGCCGTGCTTGCTGTTGTAGCTGAACATGCGCGGGTCGAGCTCGGGGTAGCTGGTGCCGCACACCGGGCAGGCGCGTTTCGTGGAGAACACCTTGACGCGGCCGATGCCCTTGCCGGCGGCCAGCGCGTCGTCGGCCATCGTCGCCGCCAGGCCGTCCAGCGGATGCAGCAGGTGCAGCACGCCCTTGCCGAGGTCGAGCGCCTGCGCCAGCAGCGCGCGCAGCTCGGCCTCGCGCTCGGGCGCGACGACGAGGTCGCCCACCGGCAGCTCGATCACATGCTCGCGGAAGCGATCGAGGCGCGGGAACGGTTGCGTCGGCACGAACTCGCCGTCGACGCGCAGATGCGTGTGGCCGCGCGCGCGTGCCCAGCGCGCCAGGTCGGTGTAGACGCCCTTGCGGTTCATCACCAGCGGCGCCAGCAGCCCGACATGCTCGCCGCGATGCCCACCCTGCTCCGGCGCGCGCAGCAGTTGCGCGGCGATGCTCTCGGCGCTTTGCGCACGCACCGGCGCTCCGTCCTTCACGCAATGCTGCAAACCGAGCTTGACCCACAGCAGGCGCAGGAAGTGCCAGACCTCGGTGGTGGTGGCCACCGTGCTCTTGCGCCCGCCGCGCGACAGGCGCTGCTCGATCGCCACCGTCGGCGGGATGCCGTACACCGCGTCGACATCGGGCCGTCCGGCCGGCTGCACGATGCTGCGCGCGTAGGCATTGAGCGACTCGAGATAGCGCCGCTGGCCCTCGTTGAACAGGATGTCGAAGGCGAGCGTGCTCTTGCCCGAGCCGCTGACGCCGGTGACGACGTTGAACTTGCCGCGCGGGATGGCGACGTCGAGGTTCCTCAGGTTGTGCTCGTGCGCATTGACGATGCGGATCGCTTCGTCGGCCGCCGTGCGACGCGCGCGCACGACGCTCTGCAAGGGCCGGCCTTCTTCGGCGGTCGGTGCCGCGAAACCCATCGCCTGCTCGTAGTCGCGCAGCGCGGCGCCGGTGTGCGAGCCGGTGTGCGCCTTCACGTCGTCGGGCGTGCCGGTGCAGACGACGAGGCCGCCGGCCTCGCCGCCTTCGGGGCCGAGGTCGACGATCCAGTCGGCGGCGCGCACGACGTCGAGGTTGTGCTCGATCACCACCAGGGAGTGCCCGGCATCGAGCAGCTTGCGCAGCGCGCGCATGAGCTTGGCGATGTCGTCGAAGTGCAGCCCGGTGGTCGGCTCGTCGAACAGGAAGAGAGTGCCCTTCTTGGCCACCGCCTGGCGCGGATGCGCCGCCGCGTCGGCGAGAAAGCCGGCGAGCTTGAGGCGCTGCGCCTCGCCGCCGGACAGCGTCGGCACCGGCTGCCCGAGGCGCAGGTAGTCCAGCCCCACGTCGACGAGCGGCTGCAGCCGCGCCACCACCTCGCGGTCGCCCTGGAACCAGTGCGCCGCCTCGGCCACCGTGAGTTCCAGCAGGTCGGCGATGCTGAGCGCCATCGGCCCGCGCAGCACCTTCACGTCGAGCACCTCGGCGCGGTAGCGGCGCCCGTCGCAGTCGGGGCAGCGCAGGTAGACATCGGACAGGAACTGCATCTCGACGTGCTCGAAGCCCGAGCCGCCGCAACTCGGGCAGCGGCCGTCGCCGGCGTTGAAGCTGAAGGTGCCGGCGGTGTAGCTGCGCTCGCGCGCCAGCGGCGCGTCGGCGAAGATCTTGCGCAGCTCGTCGAAGGCGCCGACGTAGCTCGCCGGGTTGCTGCGCGCGGTCTTGCCGATCGGGCTCTGGTCGACGAACACCGCGTCGGCGAGCTGCTCGGCGCCGAGCAGCGCCTCGTGCGCGCCGGGCGCTTCGGTGGCCTTGCCGAAGTGGCGCGCCAGCGCCGGGTACAGCACATCCTGCACCAGCGTGCTCTTGCCCGAGCCGCTGACGCCGGTGATGCACACCAGGCGTTGCAGCGGCAGCTCGACCGTCACGTGCTGCAGGTTGTGCTCGCTCGCGCCCTGCAGCACCAGCCTCGGCGTCCCGGCCTCGACGAGCCGCCGAAAGCCCAGACTCACCTGCTTGCGCGCGCCGAGGTAGGCGCCGGTGAGCGTGGCGGCGCTCCGCGCGCCTTCGGGCGTGCCGTCGTAGACGATGCGCCCGCCGCGCTCGCCGGGGCCCGGGCCCATGTCGATCAGGCGGTCGGCCGCGAGCATCACCGCGGGGTCGTGCTCGACGACGACCAGCGTGTTGCCGGCGTCGCGCAGGCGGTGCATGGCTTCGACGATGCGCCCCATGTCGCGCGGGTGCAGGCCGATGCTCGGCTCGTCGAGCACGAACAGGGTGTTGACGAGCGAGGTGCCGAGCGCCGTCGTCAGGTTGATGCGCTGCACTTCGCCGCCCGACAGGCTGCGGCTCTGGCGATCGAGCGTGAGGTAGCCCAGGCCGACATCGCACAGGTACTTCAGGCGCGTGCGGATCTCGTCCAGCAGCAGCGCGAGCGCCTCGTCGAGCAGCGCGCTGGGCAGCGTCAGCGTCTCGAAGAAGCGGCGCAGGCGCTCGATCGGCAGCTGCATCAGATCGTGCAGCGCGAGTCCGGGCAGCGCGTCGAGCTGCGCGCGCGTCCAGCTCACGCCGACCGGCATGAAGCGGCCCGACGCGGCCCCGCCGGCAGGCCGGGCCGGCGGCAGCACGGCGTCGGCATCGGCCTTGGCCCCCAGGCGCCACAGCAGCGCCTCGAGCTTCAGGCGCGCGCCGCCGCAGACGTCGCACGGCGTGTAGCTGCGGTACTTGGACAGCAGCACGCGGATGTGCATCTTGTACGCCTTGCTCTCCAGATAGCCGAAGAAGCGGCGGATGCCATACCACTGCTTGTGCCAGTCGCCCTTCCAGTTCGGCGTGCCCTCGATCACCCATTGCCGCTGCGCCTCGGTGAGCTGGCCCCAGGCCGTGTCGCGCGGGATGCCGGCCTCGCCGGCGTACTTCAGCAGATCGTCCTGGCATTCGGCCCAGGCCGGCGTCTGCAGCGGCTTGACGGCGCCGTTGCGCAGGGTCTTGCGCGCATCGGGGATCACGAGGCCCCAGTCGACGCCGATCACGCGGCCGAAGCCGCGGCAGGTCTCGCAGGCACCGTAGGCCGAGTTGAAGCTGAACAGCCCCGGCTGCGGATCGGCGTAGCGCAGGCCGCTTTCGGGGCAGTGCAGGCCGGTGGACCAGCGCCAGACGATGGGCTCCGCCGACGCATCGGCAGCGAGCTCGGCCATCACGTGCACATCGAGCCGCCCGCCGCCGCGCCTGAGCGCCAGCTCGATCGCCTCCATCACCCGCACCTTCTCGGCCGCCGCCAGGCGCAGGCGGTCGGCGACCACGTCGAGGATCTTCCTGCCGCCCTCGACGCGCTCGGCCTGCACGCGCGTGAAGCCGCTCGCCGCCAGCCACTGCGCCTGCTGCTCGGCGCTGGTGTCGGCGGGCAGCGCCACCGGGAAGGTGAAGACGAGGCGGGGATCGCCGGCAGCGGCCGCGCGCACGACGAGATCGGCAAAGATCGTCTCGGGCGTGTCGTGCCGCACCGGCAGCGCGGTGAGCTTGTCGAACAACTGTGCGGCGCGCGCGAACAGCAGCTTGAGGTGGTCGTTCAGCTCGGTCATCGTGCCGACCGTGCTGCGGCTGGTGCGCACCGGGTTGGTCTGGTCGAT
>JAGWTJ010000273.1 GCA_028869005.1 Burkholderiales bacterium
ATGAAGCCCTTCGACGACCCCCGCCACGACCGCGAGGTCGGCCAGCGCCAGGCCACGCGCGACACCACGCGCATCGACGACACGCGCATCGAGGCGGTGCGCCCGCTCATCACGCCGGCGCTGCTGGCCGAGCGGCTGCCGGTCTCCGACGCCACGCTGGCGCACGTCGAGGCCGGCCGCGAGGCCATCTCGCGCGTGCTGCACGGAGCCGACGATCGCCTCGTCGTCGTCGTCGGCCCGTGCTCGATCCACGACCGCGACGAAGCGCTCGAATACGCCGGGCGGCTCGCCGCCGAGGCGGCGGCGCTGGCCGATGCGCTGGTGATCGTGATGCGCACCTATTTCGAGAAGCCGCGCACCACGGTCGGCTGGAAGGGCTACATCAACGATCCGCATCTGAACGGCACGTTCGCGATGAACGAGGGGCTCGAGCTGGCGCGCGCTCTGCTGCTCGAGATCGTCGAGCGCGGGCTGCCGGTGGGCACCGAGTTCCTCGACCTGCTCTCGCCGCAGTTCATCAGCGATCTCGTGGCCTGGGGTGCGATCGGCGCGCGCACCACCGAGAGCCAGACGCATCGGCAACTGGCGTCGGGCCTGTCCTGCCCGGTCGGCTTCAAGAACGGCACCGACGGCAGCGTGAAGGTGGCGGCCGACGCCATCGTCGCCGCCGCTGCGCCGCACGCCTTCATGGGCATGACGAAGATGGGGCAGGCGGCGATCTTCGAGACGCGCGGCAACGCCGACTGCCACGTCATCCTGCGCGGCGGCGCGCGGCCGAACTGCGACGCGCAGGGCGTGGACGCGGCCTGCGCCGCTTTACGCGCCGCCGGTCGGCGCGAGCAGGTGATGATCGACTGCTCGCATGCCAACAGCGAAAAGCAGTTCGCGCGCCAGGCCGTGGTCGCCGCCGACATCGCCGCGCGCGTGGCCGCCGGCGAGCGCCGCATCGTCGGCGTGATGATCGAGAGCCATCTCGAGCCGGGGCGCCAGGACCTGGTGCCGGGCCGACCGCTGGCGCGCGGCGTGTCGATCACCGACGCCTGCCTGGGCTGGGCGCAGACGGCGCCGCTGCTGCGCGAACTCGCCGCCGCAGCGCGCGCACGGCGCGCGCTGCCTCACTCGGCGTAGCGCTTCATCACGTAGTCGCCCGGCGCGGCGCCGAGCGCGGCGTCCCGCGGCAGGGCGCGTGCACGCTGCTTCGCTCCCGAGTGCGCGGCCAGCCATGCGTGCCACGCTGGCCACCAGCTGCCGTCGTGCCGCTCGGCGGCGGCGAGCCATTCGTCGGCATCCTGCCACGGCGCGTCGGCGGCGCGCGTCGCGATGCGGTAGCTGCGGTTGGCGTGCCCGGGCTCGGAGACGATGCCCGCGTTGTGGCCGCCGACGGTGAGCGCGAAGGTGATCTCGGCGTCGCTCAGGTGATGCAGCTTGAACACCGAACGCCACGGCGAGACGTGGTCGCGCTCGGTGCCGACCATGAACACGGGCAGCCGGATGTCGGCCAGCGAGACGGCGCGGCCGTCGACGCGGTAGCTGCTGGTGGCCAGCGCGTTGTGCAGGTACAGCGCCGTGAGGTACTCGTGGTGCATGCGCGCCGGCATGCGCGTGGTGTCGGCGTTCCATGCCATCAGGTCGTTCTTCTGCTCGCGCTCGCCCATCAGGTACTCGCGCATGCGGCGCGTCCACACCAGGTCGCGCGAGTGCAGGAACTGGAACGAGCCGGCCATCTGCTTGCCGCTCAAATAGCCCTGGCCGCGCGTGATCTCGTCGAGGAAACCGACCTGGCTCTCGTCGATGAACAGGCCCAGTTCGCCGGGCTCGGAGAAGTCGGTCTGCGCGGCCAGCAGCGTCATCGAGGCGAGCGGCGGCAGATCGCGGTGACGCCGCCCGTCGCGCGCCAGCGCCGCGACGGCGATCGCCAGCAGCGTGCCGCCGAGGCAGTAGCCCATCGCGTTCACCGGCTGCTTGGTTCCGTGCAGACGGCCGATGGCCGCCAGCGAATCGAAGACGCCGAGCCGCAGGTAGTCGTCCATCGACAGCTCGCGGTCGGCGGCGTCCGGGTTGCGCCACGACAGCATGTACACCGTGTGTCCCTGGCCGACGAGATAGCGCACCAGCGAGTTGTGCGGCGACAGGTCGAGGATGTAGTACTTCATGATCCACGACGGCACGATGAAGAGCGGCGCGGCGTACACCTGCGACGTCTGCGGCGCGTAGCGGATCAGCTCGACCAGTTCGTTGCGGTGCACGACCTGGCCCGGCGTCGCGGCGACGTCGATGCCGACGCGGTACTTCGGCACCTGCCCGGCGGGCTGCGGGTCGCTCTGGCCGGTGGCGTCGCGCAGCCAGTTCATGGTGCCCTGCACGAGGTGCGCGCCGCCGGATTCGGCGGCGTCCTGCAGCACCACCGGGTTCGTCGCCAGCCAGTTGGCGGGCGCCATCATGCCGAGGGTCTGCTTTGCGAAGAAGCGCGTCATGTCGGCGTGATGCGCGGTCATGCCCGGCGTCTGCGAAGCCTCGCGCCAGTACGTCTCGGCGTGGCGGAAGCCCGAGCGCAGCGCGTTGAACGGCCACTGCGCCCACGCCGGGTGGCGAAAGCGCGGATCGTCGTCGGCGTCGCCCGCCGCCGCATCGTCTTCGCTGCTGCGGGCGACGTCGTGCGCCCACTCGAGGCCCTGGCGCGCCGCCAGCGCGGCGAGCTCCATCTGGCGGCCGGGCGACACCGCAAGGTGCCAGGCCCAGTCGGCCCAGGCCAGGCCGAGCGACACCGGCGACAGGCCGCCGGTGATCGGCGCGAAGCTGGTATGCACGAGGCGATCGAGCCGCTGCGTCGGCGACTCCGCGGCACGTGAGGTGTGTTCGAGATCTTCCGCAGGAGGTTTGTCCATGCCGCCATTGTCGGAATCGGGTGCCGTGCGCGCATTGACGAGTGCCAATCTCCCTGTGCGTGATGCGCGCTCGAGCGGCTTGCGGAAACATCGGTTTACGTGCGCCGCAGTCGGCGCTGCGAGGCGGTGCAACGTTATGGCGACATGGACCTGATGCCTTACCGGCGCGCGGGCCGCCTGCTCGCCATGCTCCCGGGGTTGCTGCTCGGATGTCTGCTGTTCGGTGCGTTCGCCGCACCGGCCGCGGCGCAGGAGGATCCGCCCGGCCGTGTCGGCCGCGTGGCCGATCTGAGTGGCAGTGTCTACCGTTTCGACGCTGCGGGCGGCCAGTGGCTGGCGGCTGACCGCAATCGGCCGCTGACCGGCGGCGACAGGCTGTCCACCGCCGTCGACGGCCGCGCCGAGGTGCAGGTCGGCTCGACCACGCTGCGCCTGGGCCACACGACCGAGCTCGAAGTGCTGCGCCTCGACGACGAGCGCATGGTGTTCGAGCTGCACGCCGGCACGCTGGCGTTGCGCGTGCGCTCGCGCGACGCGGCGCGCGAACTCGAGGTCGACACCGCCGAGGCGCGCTTGCTGCCCGAGCGCAGCGGCTACTTCCGCATCGACCGCAGCAACGACGACACCTGGGCCGGCGCCTGGAGCGGCGAGTTGCGCGTCGCCGATCTGCCCGGCGGCCTCGTCGTCCCCGGCCAGCGCGTGCAGCTGTTTCGCGACGGCAGCTCGCTGCGCATGGCCTCGGGCGTGATGATCGCCGACGACTTCTCCGACTGGGCCCAGCGTGCCGATCGCCGGGACGAGCAGCGCAGCGCGAGCAACGCCTACGTCTCACCCGAAATGACCGGGGCCGACGATCTGGGCCGTTACGGCAGCTGGACGCAGAGCACCGATTACGGCCCGATCTGGTATCCGGCCACCGTCGTCGCCGGCTGGGCGCCGTACCGCTACGGGCGCTGGGCCTGGGTCGCGCCCTGGGGCTGGACCTGGGTCGACGACGCCCCCTGGGGCTTCGCGCCGTTCCACTACGGCCGATGGGTCTGGTGGGGCGGCCGCTGGGGCTGGTGCCCGGGCGGCTACGTCGCGCAGCCGGTGTTCGCGCCGGCGCTGGTGGCCTGGGTCGGCGGCGCGCACTGGAGCGTCGGCATCAACGTCGGCGGCCCGGTCGTCGGCTGGGTGCCGCTGGCGCCGCGCGAGGTCTACGTGCCCAC
>JAGWTJ010000274.1 GCA_028869005.1 Burkholderiales bacterium
CTGTGGGGGCGCGACGCCGCGTCCGGCCTCGAGCTCGAGCGCGTCGCGCATTCGATGGAGGCCGAGTTGAAGCGCGTGGCCGGCGTGCGCGAGGTCGCCACCATCGGCGGCCCCGGGCGCGCGGTGCAGGTCACGCTCGATCCGTCGCGGTTGCGCGAGCGCGGCGTCGACCTGCTGCGTCTGAAGCAGACGCTGACCGCCGCCAACCAGGGCATGCCCTCGGGCGTCGTCGCCAATGCCGACGGCAGCGGCACGCTGGCCGTCGAGACCGGCGGCTTCCTGCGCGACGCCGACGATGTCGGCCAGGTCGTGGTTGGTGTCAACCAGGGCAAGCCGGTCTACCTGCACGAGGTCGCGCGCATCGAGGCCGGTGCGGCGCAGCCGGCACAGTACGTCTGGTATTCGCCGGGCGCGGCAGCCGGCGCCGGCGACAAGGCCGAAGGACCGACGCTCGAAGGCTACCCGGCGGTGACGATCACCGTGACCAAGAAGCCGGGCGAGAACGCGGTCGACGTGTCGCGCGCGGCGCGCGCGCGCGTCGAGGCGCTGAAGAACGAGCTGATCCCGGCCGGCATCGAGGCCACCGTCACGCGCGACTACGGCCAGACCGCCGCCGAGAAGGCCAACAAGCTGATCCAGAAGCTGGCCTTCGCCACCGCCAGCGTGATCCTGCTGGTGGGGCTGGCGCTCGGCCGGCGCGAGGCGGTGATCGTCGGCGCCGCCGTCATCCTCACGCTCACCGCCACGCTGTTCGCGAGCTGGGCCTGGGGCTTCACGCTCAACCGCGTGAGCCTCTTTGCGCTCATCTTCTCGATCGGCATCCTGGTCGACGACGCCATCGTCGTGGTCGAGAACGTCCATCGCCACATGGCGCTCGAGCCCGACAAGACACTGGCCCAGATCATCCCGCCGGCGGTCGACGAGGTGGGCGGCCCGACCATCCTCGCCACCTTCACGGTGATCGCGGCGCTGTTGCCGATGGCCTTCGTCACCGGGTTGATGGGCCCGTACATGAGCCCGATCCCGATCAACTCGAGCCTGGGCATGGCGCTGTCGCTGCTCATCGCCTTCACGGTCACGCCGTGGCTGGCGTTGAAGCTGATGAAACGCCATCCGGTGCACCAGGGCCACGTCGCGGGCGTTCACGCAGCGGGGCCGGACAGGCTGGCGCGCATGCTGCAGCGCCTCTTCAGGCGCGCACTGCTGCCGCTGCTGGAAAGCGCGAGGAAGCGCTGGTTGCTGGCTGCCGGCATCCTCGTCGCGCTGATGCTCTCGGTCGGCCTGGCCGCCGTCGAATGGGTCGTGCTGAAGATGCTGCCCAACGACAACAAGAGCGAGTTCCAGCTCGTCGTCGACATGCCGGCGGGCACGGCGCTGGAAGACACCGCCGCCGCGCTGCACGACCTGTCGGCCTTCCTCGTGCGCCAGCCCGAGGTCGAGAACCTGCAGGGCTACGTCGGCACCGCCAGCCCCATCACCTTCAACGGCCTCGTGCGCCAGTACTACCTGCGCGCCGACGCCGAGATGGGCGACCTACAGGTCAACCTCGTCGACAAGCACCACCGCAGCGAGCAAAGCCACGCCATCGCGCAGCGCCTGCGCCCCGAGCTCGAGAAGATCGCCGCGCGCCACGGCGCGCGCCTCAAGGTGGTCGAGGTGCCGCCCGGGCCGCCGGTGATGAGCCCGATCGTGGCCGAGGTCTACGGCCCCGACGAGGCCGGCCGCCAGCAGGTCGCGGCGCGCCTGGCCCGGGCCTTCCACGCGACGCCCGACATCACCGCCATCGACACCACGCTGCGCGAGGACGCGCCGCGCGCCTTCCTGCGCGTCAATCGCCAGCGCGCCGAGTCGCTCGGCATTCCTGTGGCCGCCATCGCCGCCACGGTGCAGGGCGCCCTGGGCGGCATGGACGCGGCCTGGTTGCACGACGGCCACAGCAAGTACCCGGTGCCGGTGCGGCTGCAGCTGCCGCGCGACACGCAGGTGGGGCTGGACGCGCTGCTGGCACTGCCGCTGCGCGCGGCCGACGGACAGCTGGTGCCGCTGTCCGAACTCGTGCGCGTCGAGAAGGGTGTCATCGACAAGCCGCTCTACACCAAGGACCTGCAGCACCTGAGCTACGTTTTCGGCGACGTCGCCGCCGGCGGTCGCACGCCCGACTCGCCGCTGTACGGCCTGTTCGGCATTCGCAGCCGGCTCGCCGAGGCCGCGCTGCCAGGCACCGGCGCCCTGGGCGAGTACTGGATCAGGCAGCCGGCCGACCCGTATCGCCAGTACGCGCTGAAGTGGGACGGCGAGTGGCAAGTCACCTACGAGACCTTCCGCGACATGGGCGCGGCCTACGCCGTGGGGCTGATCCTGATCTACCTGCTGGTGGTGGCGCAGTTCCGCAGCTACCTGACGCCGCTGGTCATCATGGCGCCGATCCCGCTCACCATCATCGGCGTCATGCCCGGCCACGCGCTGCTGGGCGCCAACTTCACCGCCACGTCGATGATCGGGATGATCGCGCTGGCGGGCATCATCGTGCGCAACTCGATCCTGCTGGTGGACTTCATCGACCTGCAGGTGGCGCGCGGCATGCCGTTCAGGAACGCCGTCGTCGACGCCGCCGCCGTGCGCGCGCAGCCGATCGCGCTGACTGCGCTGGCGGCGATGACGGGCGCCCTCTTCATCCTCGACGACCCGATCTTCAACGGCCTGGCGATCTCGCTGCTGTTCGGCATCGGCGTGAGCACGCTGCTCACGCTGATCGTCATTCCGGTCCTCTATTACGCGATCAACCACCGGCGCATCGAGGCGGACGCCGGTCGGAGCGCGCCTGCGGGCCCGCCCGCGGCGGCGACGAGCTGATCCGCCTTGGCGTTTTCGATCCACAGCGCAACTTCGGGAGACAGACAGACCATGGCCCACATCGTCATCATCGGCGCCGGCCTCGGCGGCATGCCCGCGGCTTACGAGCTGCGCGACATCCTGCCCAAGGAGCACCGCATCACGGTCGTCAACGCGATCGACCGCTTCCAGTTCACGCCGTCCAACCCCTGGGTCGCCGTCGGCTGGCGCCAGCCCGACGACGTGACGATGCCGATCGCGCCGGCGCTCGAGCGCAAGGGCATCGGCTTCGTCGGCAAGCCGGTGGCGACGATCGACGCCGCGGCCAACGCGCTCACGCTCGAGGACGGCCAGCGCGTCGACTACGACTACCTCGTCATCACCACCGGCCCCAAGCTTTCGTTCGACGAGGTGCCCGGTGCCGGCCCGCGCGGAGGCCACACGCACTCGGTCTGCACCACCGGCCACGCGTCCCTGTTCTGGGCCGACTACCAGGAGTTCCTGAAGGCCCCGGGGCCGATCGTCGTCGGCGCCATGCCCGGCGCGAGCTGCTTCGGCCCGGCCTACGAGTTCGCCTTCATCGTCGACGCCGACCTGCGCAAGAGAAAGCTGCGCCACAAGGTGCCGATGACCTACGTGACCTCCGAGCCCTACATCGGCCACCTGGGCTTGGGCGGCGTCGGCGACAGCAAGAGCATGCTGGAAAGCGAGCTGCGCGGCCACGACATCAAGTGGATCACCAACGCCAAAACGACCAAGGTCGAGCCGGGCAAGCTCTACACCACCGAGCTCGACGACGCCGGCCAGCCGAAGAAGGAGCACGAACTCGCGTTCAAGCTCTCGATGATGCTGCCCGCGTTCAAGGGCGTGGACCCGGTGGCCGCGGTGCCCGAACTGTGCAACCCGCGCGGCTTCGTGCTCATCGACGAGTACCAGCGCAGCAAGAAGTACAAGAACATCTTCTCGGCCGGTGTGTGCGTGGCGATCCCGCCGGTGGAGGCGACGCCGGTGCCCACCGGCGCGCCCAAGACCGGCTACATGATCGAGTCGATGGTGAGCGCGATCGCGCACAACATCGCGGCCGAACTGGCCGGCAAGCCGGCCACCGCCAAGGGCACCTGGAACGCGATCTGCCTGGCCGACATGGGCGACACGGGCGCCGCCTTCGTCGCGCTGCCGCAGATCCCGCCGCGCAACGTCAACTGGTTCAAGAAGGGCAAGTGGGTGCACCTGGCCAAG
>JAGWTJ010000037.1 GCA_028869005.1 Burkholderiales bacterium
GTCTGGAACTGGATGTAGCCGCCGTTGAGCAGCGACTGGACCGCCGTGCCCTGCGACTCGCCCTGCACGCCGTCTCCGGCGCCGATGTAGTTGCGACCCAGCACGGTGATCTTGCGGATGCCTTCGCCGCAGCCGTCCTCGACGTTGCCGGTGTTGCCGGCGTCGGTGCCGCTCAGCACGGGAACCGCATTGACCGCGGTGGCCAGCTTGGTCACCTGTGCGTAGTCACCGGCAACAGCGGTAATTGCACCAGTGATTACCGCGTTGCCAGTATTCCACGGCGCCGCGGCGCCATCGCCCGGGTTCTGCCCGTTGAAGACGAGTTGCAGGTCGCCGATGGCGACCGGCGCGGCCGAATTGTTGACCAGCCGGAACTTGTAGCGGTACTTCTGCTTGACGGTCGCAGAGGCGGCGTCGGCAGCGGGATCCAGCGCCGGCCAGACATCGACCGACAACAGGACCAGGGCCGCGTTGCCCGGTCCGACGTTGGCCACTTCGGCGGCGGGAAGCACCGGCACGATGGCGTTGCCGTTGTTGCGACGATAGGCCGCCACCGTCTTGTAGGTGGCCACCTGGGCGTCCCACTCGGCGGCACCGTCACCACCCAGCACCAGCGTGACGTTGAAGTCCTGCGTGGAACCGGCGTTGGCCGTGGGACCGTTGTCGAAGCTGTACGACACCGTGGGCGCACGCAGCGTCTGCGTGATCGCGACGTTGGCCGAAATGGCCTCACGCGCCACCGTCAGGCCGGACTGGCTGATGTTGGCCGCCATGGACGAGCCGGCGGCAGCGCACAGGGCCCCCGCCGCGACGGCAACTTGCAACTTCTTCATCGTCTTCATTGAGTAGAACCCTCATGCTTGGTTGAACCCGGCGACTCTCCCCGAACGGCGAGTTCACCGATACGCACATCGCCTACACCCGCTTATCGGGCGCTGACTCGACCAGTCTATGCTGTATTTCAGGCGGGCCGCAAGTCGGAAAACGCCTCCACGACCAGCATCGGCGATCAAGTGAACTCGATTCTGGCATAGCGTCACACACCCCTCGACTGCGGGGCGCGCATTTGAGCGTTTCCGGGCGCTTTCTCATTGCGCGGTGTTGCGTTTTCGGAACATCGTGCGATCGCCTCGCGGCCCCACTAGGGAATCCCCTATATCGGCGCGTTGCGAAAGTGTCGCATCGCCTGCGAGGTCGGCACGTTTGCAGCGCATCCATCGCGGTGTCGAACGCGTGCCGAAAGCTTGGCAGGGGCGCGCCAAATGCATCCCGAGCGGTGGGCCGAGTGCGCGCTCCGCGCGCCTGGCCTTCGCTCGCTACACTGCGCGTCCTGGGCGGTGCAGCCAGGGCGCTGGGCGACGGGTCAAATGCAGGAGTTCGATTACGTGGCGCTGGACGCCCAGGGCAGACGCCAGCGTGCCGTGCTCGTCGCCGGCAGCGAAGCGCTGGCGCTGGCGCAGATCCAGCAGCGTGGCATGACGGTGATTGCGCTCGCGCCGCACAGGGCGACGGGCGAGCGCCGCGGGCCGCGCGGGCGCACCACCTTGAGCGCCGAACAACTGGGCGCACTGCTGCACGAACTCGCCATGCTGGTCGAGGCCGGCGTGCCCTTGGCCGAGGCCGTGGCGACACTGGCGTCCAGCCAGCCGCCCGGTCACGCACTGGCCCAGATGTTGGCGCGCCTGCGCGGCGGCGAGGCTTTCTCCGAGGCGCTGGCCGGTTCCGGGTTGCGGCCGCCGGTGTTCGTGCTGCAACTGGTGCGTGCCGGCGAGTCGACCGGCGAACTGCCGCGCGCGCTGCGCGCCGCGGCCGAACACCTCGAAGCCGAGGAACAGTTCGCACGCGAGGCGCGCAATGCGCTGCTGTATCCCGCGGTGCTGGTCGGCAGCGGCGTGCTGGCCACGCTGGTGATGTTCATCTTCGTGGTGCCCAAGTTCGCGGGCATCCTGTCCAACCCGAAGGCGGATCTGCCATGGATCAGCCAGCTGGTCCTGGGGCTGGGGTTGTGGCTGACTCAGCACCAGGTGGTGGTGGGGCTGGCGCTGGCGGCTGCCGTGGCGCTGGGCGCGAGCCTCGCAGGTCGGCCGTGGGTGCGTGAAGCGGCGTGGGAACTGGCGGCGAGAATGCCGGTACTCGGGCGCTGGAGCTGGCACGCGGAGATGGCGCGCTGGAGTTCGCTGCTGGCGGTGCTGCTCAACAGCCGCGTGCCGCTGCTGACCTCGCTGGCGCAGGCCAACGAGACGCTGCGACGGCGCTCGCTGCGGCTGCGGGCGCAACTGGTGCTGGCGGAGGTACGCGGGGGCAAATCGCTGAGCCAGGCGTTGTCGGACCACGCCGTGCTGGATCCGGCCGGGCTCAATCTGCTGCGCGTGGGCGAGCGCGCCGGCACGCTGGGCCAGACGGTGGCCGCGCTGGCCCGCACCCACACCCTGCACAGCCAGCAGCGGCTCAAGCGGCTGCTGGTGCTGCTGGAACCGGTGACCATCCTGGTGATCTCGGTGGTGCTCGGCGGCATCATGATTTCGGTCATGCTGGCCATCACGAGCCTGACCAACGTGCTGTGACGCCGGGAGCTCGCATCCGGTGCTCGGGCACAATGTCGCGCCTATGAAATCGCTCGCCGCGGCGCGGCGCGGAGTGACAGGACGAGTGCATACGCTGACCCGACCCCGCTTGAACGCAGGCCGCCGCGGCCGCGGCTTCACGCTGCTCGAGATGCTGGTGGTGATGGTCATCATCGGGCTGCTGGCCAGCCTGATCGGGCCGCGCATCTTCGGCAAGGTCGACAGTTCCAAGATCCAGACCGCGCAGACGCAGGCCAAGATGCTCAAGAGCGCGATCGCCATCATGCAACTGGACATCGGCGGCACGCCCCCGGCGGACCAGGGCCTGCGCTGGCTGGTGGAGCGGCCGACCGTCGAGCCGCAGGCCTCGCAATGGAAGGGTCCGTACCTGGACGGTGCGTTGCCCGATGACCCCTGGGGCCATCCCTACATCCTCAAGATTCCCGGCGTCGGCGGGCAGCCGTATTCGATCATCTCCTACGGGCCCGACGGCAAGGAGGGCGGCGAGGGCGCGGGAGCGGACATCGTGCAATGAGTGCGCGCGCTTGCCGCCGGGCGGCGGGCTTCACCTTGGTCGAGATGCTGGTGGTGATGGTGATCCTGGGCCTGCTCGCCACCGTGGCGCTGCCGGCGATGCAGCGGTGGTACAACGGCGTGCAGGCACGCTCCGAAGGCGCGGCGATGGTGCAGGCGGTACGTGCCGGGGCCTTTGCGGCGGCGGCCAACCGGCTCGGCGTGCGCGTCGATGCGGCGTCGTTCGGCGACGGCCGGGCCGCGGCAAGCGCCTCGCCGAGCCTGCCGATCGCGCTGCCTGCGGGCTGGCGGGTCGAGAAGGTGGAGCCCGCACTGTTGATGGCCAGTGGGTTGTGCCGCGGCGGCCACGCGCTGCTGCGAACCTCCGACGGGCAGCCGATGCGCCTGAGCGTATCGGACGGCGACTGCGCGGTCAGCCTCAAGGCGGAGCCGGTCGCACCGTGAGGGCCGGCCGGCGCCCTGCCCGCGGCATCAGCATGATCGAGGTGCTGGCCGCGATGGTGATCTTCAGCGCCGGCGCGACGGTGCTGTTCGGCTGGATCGGACAGACCAGCGAACGGCTGGCGCTCCTCGCGCGCGAGCAGCGGGAACTGTTCAGCGACATGGCCGCGCTCGAGTACATGAAGACGGTCAACCCGATGCTCGACCCGGCGGGCGAGGTGCGTCTGGCCGACGGCGTGCGGCTGATCTGGCAGTCCGAGCGGCTGCCGGGCGACGACACGGTGCGCCGTCCCGACTCGCTCTACGAACTCGGCCTGTACCGTGTGAAGGTCCGGGTGGCCGCGCCGCAGCAGCCTGTGCGCGAGTCCAGCGTGCAACTGGCGGGCTGGCGGCAGGTGCGCCAGCCCTCGGCGCAGGGGCCGATCCGGGCGGCGGCCGGCACATGAGCGCGACTGGCCGCTCCAACGCGCGCATCCCGCAGCGCGCAGCGCGAAAGAGTCTTCCCGTGAGCACGGGGCGCAAACGCGTGCGCGGCCTGACGCTGATCGAGCTGCTCGTGTCGCTGACGATCATGGCCTTCGTCATGACCCTCGTGTCGCAGGCCGTCTTCCAGGTCGGCCAGATCGTGCGGGTGGCGGACGAATCGGTGGTCCATCTGGCCGCACGCTGGAGCCGGGGTTGGGCCGCCAGCACGCTGCTGGCCAATCTGGCGGCGCCGCGCGAGGGCAAGCTGGCGCCGATGACAGGCTCGACCACCGAGTTGGCCGGCTATTCGACGGCACCGGTGGACGCGCCCGACGCCGGTGTGCAGCCGTTCGGCCTGCGCTTGCGCAACGACGCCTCCGGCAACGGTAGTGAACTGCTGTACCTGCCGGCGCGGCCGGCGGCGCAACCCATCGTCATTGCGCACTGGCCGGTGCGGGTGGAGTTCAGGTATCGCGCCGCAGACGGGCTGCGCAGCGATCGCTGGCCGACCTGGACGCGCAGCGGACGCGACACCGTGCTGTTGCCGGCCGCGGTCGAGCTGACGGAGTCGACCGACGGCGCGTTGGTGATGGCCTTCGCGGTGCCGGCGGCCGGTGCCCGCCAGGCCGACGAAGGCAGCAACCCGTTCGGCAGCACGGACAACCCATGAACGCGTCGCGGCCGCGCTGCGGCAGCGCTCGCAGGCCGCGCGCACGGCCCGCCGGCGGCTTTGCCCTGGTCATCGTGCTGTGGGTGCTGGCCGCGCTGACGGTGGTGGCGGTTTCGATCGCGGCGACGGTGCAAAGCAACAGCCAGAGCGTGAAGCTGCTGCGCGAGCGGCTGCGCGCCGAACGCGCCTTTCTCACCACGGGCAGTCGGCTGAAGGTCATCGGAGCGACGTCGATCGCGCTGCCCTATTCCTACCTGAGCGGGCGCGGGCAGGTCTTCCTCGACGGCCGCGTGAGTCGTGTCAGCGCCGACGAGACGCTGGTGCTACAGGACGGGCGCGGCCTCTTGAGCCTCGAGCAGCCGGCTGACGCCGCGTGGCAGCGCTTTCTCGTGCATTGCGGCGCCACGACGGACGAGGCCCAACGCCTGCAGGACACGCTCGCCGACTACGTGGATGCGGACTCGCTGCGCAGGCTGCACGGCGCCGAGCGCGACGACTACCGCGACACGCCGCTGCCGCCGCCGCGCAACGCCGGGCTGCTGAGCCGAGAAGAACTCTGGCGCGTGCTGGGTTGGCCCGAATTTCGCGGCCGCTGGGAGGCGGCCGGCTGCAACGACGATGTCATCACCGGCGAGGCGGACGAATTCAACCCGAACACGGCGCCGCTCGAGGTGCTGCTGGCCCACGGCTGGGACGAACTGCAGGCGCGCGCCCTGATCGACGCGCGCCGTGCCGGGCTGCCGCTGCAGTCCGGTGGGCTGCTGGACCTGGGCAACGGCCCCAACGTGATGCTGCGCGGCGGCAGCCTGGTGGGCGATCGCATCCGGGTGCGGCACTGGATGGCGCCGCTAGAATGGGCCTTGCAGTACGAGCTGCAGTTCACCCCGAGCGAGCCCGGCGGACCGTGGCGCATGCTCGAGGTACGGGTGGTGAGATCAGCGCCGCAGCGGCCGCAGCCCTCGGGAGCCTCGGATTTCCCTCCACTCGATTTCGTGGCCACGCAACAGGATTCGGCCCGATTGAATGCTGTACCCACTTCACCTATTGGCCGCTGACGGGGCCGACGGCTGGCAGGTCGTCGACACCGGGCGCAGGAGCTGGCGGCGAACCGTACTCGTGCCGAGGCAGTTGTGCCTGTTCGAATCCGTGCCCTGCGCCAGCGTGCGCTGGCACGAGTTGCCGGGCTTTGCGCGGCTGCAGGTGCGGCGCCTGTCGCCTTTCGAGCACACGGGCGCGTCGGCGCTGCGTCGCGCCGGCCGACTGCACCTGTGGCTGTGGGACACGGCGGAGGTCGACGCGATGCTCGCGGGCCACCCGCAGCCTGCTGCGGCCATGCAGCGCGCCGAGACGCTGTATCTGCCCTGGCCGGCCGCAGGCAGCCACGTGAGGCGCTGCACCCAGCTCGAGGAGGAAGTGAACCTGCAGGCGGGGGCGCTGCTGGGCAGCGAGGCGACGGCCAAAGCGGCTAGGCTGGATCTGTCGGTCCTGCTGCCGCGAGCGGTCGGGTACGACTGGCTGGGCGGCACCCTGGACGCGGCGCGGCCGGCCTGGACCGGCACGGCGGCACTGGTCAACACCGCGGGGGCAGCCACGGCCGCGGCCATGCTCGTGTACCTGGGCTACGAGGGCGGGCAGCTGTGGGGGACGCTCGACGCCGCCGCGCGGCTCGAGGCGCGCGTGGCGCAGCAGATGACGGCACGCGGCGCGTCCGCGCAGATCGAACGCGCCGCCTCGGCCGATGCGCAGTGGATAGCCACCTACCGGCAGGCTGCCGCACAACTGGACGTCACGGCCGCACTGAACGCCTTGCGCGCGCCGATGGCGGCCTTCGGCGTCGCGATCCGCGAGCTTGATGCCGCAGGCACCGAGCTCCGCCTGACCCTGGTGAGCGCGGGCGGCGAGATCCGCATCGCGGAGCTGCTGCAGGCGCTGCGCGCAGTCGCCGGCGTGCGCAGCGTCAGCCTGCAACAGCACAAGGAACTGGAGTGGGCCGTGTACATCGTCGACATGCCCGCTTTCGCTTCGAGTGCAGGCCCGCAGCGCGCATCGGAGGTCAGGCGTGCAGCCCAGTGAACGGACCGCCGGCGGCAGCATGCTGGCGGGCCTGCTGGCGATCGCAGCCGCGGTGCTGCTGTGGTGGCAGGCCGACCATCTGCGTTCTCAGCGCACCTTGGCCGAGCAGCGCGTCACGGCGGCGCGGCAGTTGCTGCGCGCCGAGCGCACCGTGGCCGACCCGGCCGCTCTCAGGGCCCGGCGCGCGCAGTTGCAGACCGAGCGCCAGACGCTCGAGCAGCGGCTGACGGAAAACGCCGACATGGAGTTGCTGCGTGCGCAGCTGTACTACGAGCTGCGCCAGCGCTGCTACACGGTCAAGCTGAACTGCCTGATTCGCCTGGCCGACCTGGAGTCGACGGAAAAGCCCAAGGGCAAGACGCCCGACGCCGCCAGCGACGATCCGATCACACGGCTGGGCATCCGTCGCTTGCGAGCGACGATCTCGGGCCTACTGGGCGAGCAGGACCTCCAGGATGTGCTGGCCGCCTTCACGGCCGACGACAAGCACGTATGGCGCTTCAACCGTGTGCAGGTGAAGACACGCGCGTTCGAGATCGATGTCGAACGACTGGTGCGGCCCGCGGGAGAGCGTTCATGAGCGTTGAGGCACTGCCTGCCACGGCGGCGCATGCCGTACCCGCGGGCAAGCTGCTGCGTGGCGTGCAGCTCGGGCTGTTGGTCGTCGCGCTGGCTGCCGCCGCTGCGGCTGTCGGCTATCTGCTGGCGGCGCGCGCCGGTGCGGCCGCGCCCATAGCGGGCTCGCTCGCAGTCCCGGCCGCCGGCGCGGCTGGGCGCGCTGCAGCGTTGGCATCCGCCCCGGCATTCACAGCCAGCAACGAGCAACCGGCCGCCGCTGCTCAGCCGGACAGCAAGGCCGACGCGCTGCGCTGGCCCTTGTGGGCGTTCCGCCTGCAGGATCCGGTGCCGGCCAGGGAGCCGCCGCTGACGCCGGTGTCCTGGCGGCTGCTGGGCGCGGCCCTCTTCGACGGCCAGTGGCATGCCATCGTGCAGCGCCAGGGCGCGGCGCAGCCGGACTACTACAAGACCGGAGACAAGCTGCCAGGCGGCTATCTCATCAAGGAAATCACGCAGGAGGACCTGACCTTGCGCGCCGGACGCCGCGAGATCGTGCTCTCCTACATTGGCTCGAGGTGAAGCCGTTGCGCACTCCCTACTATGTCGTCTTGGCCCTGCTGCCGCTGCTGAGCGCCTGCCAGACACCCATGCAGCCGCTGCCCGGGCCGCTTCAATACGAGCACTCGCCGGCGGCCCAGGGTCGCATCCTGATGGGCGAGCGGACACAGACCGCCACCGAGATCTCGACGCTGCCGCAGGCGCCGCGCACGGTGGCGCCTGCCGGCGCGGCCCCTGGCCCGCAAGCGGCCGCTTCCGCGCCCTCGAGCAACGAGCCGGTGTCCATCGCGATCGAGCAGACGCCGCTGCCGACCTTCATCCAGATCCTGTACGGCAGCGTGTTGAAGGTGCCCTACACCATCGACCCCGCGGTGATGTCGCGCACCGATCCGGTCACGTTCAAGAGCTCGCAACCGCTGACGCGCGAGCGCATCCAGCAACTGGCGCAAAGCCTGCTTCAGAGCTATGGCCTGACCGTGGCTGACTTCGATGGGTTGGTGCGCATTGCCCCGGTGGGCGGCCAGCAGGCGCCATCGTCGATCCCCGTCTTGCGCTCGGCCGAATCGCCGATTCCCCCCGGGGACCAGCGGCCGGTGTTCCAGTACATCGAGCTGCAGGCGGTCAGGGTGCCTGACATGTCGCAGTGGCTCAAGATGATGATCGGCTCGCGTGTCACCTTGCAGGAGGACGTGACGCGCAACTCGTTCCTGCTGTCGGGCAACGCGCGCGACGTGCGCGCGGCGCTGGATCTGATCGAGGCGATGGACCAGCCACGCCTGCGCGGACGCTCGGCGCGGCGCTTTTCGCCCGTCAACATCGGAGCGCAGGACCTGGCGATGCGCCTGAGCGAGGTGCTGGGCGCACAAGGCTACGCGGTCGCGGTGAACTCGACGAATCCGGCCGCCATCTTCATCCTGGCGATACCGTCGATCAGCAGCGTGCTCGTGTTCGCCCGCAACGAGCAGATCATGGCGCATGTGCAGCGCTGGGTGCTGGAGCTGGACCGGCCGAACAAGAACGCGGGCACGAACAATCTGCTGTTCACGTACCCGGTCAAGTACGCGGACGCGCAGGAGCTCGCGCGTACGCTCGGCGAACTGCTCGGCGGCGTGGTGTCCGCCGCTCCTACCAGCGGCACGGGCGGCACCGGCGGCACGAACCAGAGCAGCCCGCCGCGCGTGACCGGCGGCCGTGTGGTCGTCAACAACGCCACCAACACCCTCATCATCCGCGGCACCAGCCCCGACGAGCAACTGCAGATCAGGCAACTGCTGCGCGAGCTCGATCGGCCCACCAAGTCGGCGATGATCGAAGTGGTGGTGGCGGAGCTGTCGACCGGCGAGCTCGAGCGCCTGGGGGTTCAGTGGTCCTACCTCGACCCCTTCAACCAGGCCGACAACCGCTCGGTGCAGATCGGCGGCGGCGGCCTCTCGATCTCATACGCCAGCAACGCGCGGCAGCTGCTGGCCGCGATCAATGCGCTGGCTTCGGACAACAAGGGGCGCGTGCTGTCCAACCCGAAGGTGATGGCCCGCAACGGCGAGACGGCCACCATCAGCGTGGGACGCGACGTCCCGGTGCTGACCGGGCAGCAGACCACGCTGTCGGGCACCTCGCCGATCGGCAGCAGCGACGGCGTCGCGACCGGCGTGATCCAGACCATCCAGTACCGCAATACCGGCGTCAATCTCAGGGTGAGGCCGGTCATCAACTCCGGCAATCGGCTCGATCTCGAGGTGAGCCAGGAGGTCAGCAGCGTGGCCGCGGGCGAAACCGGCGTCGGCTCGAACCCCATCATCTCGAACCGCAAGATCGAGACCAAGCTGTCGCTGCGCGATGGCTCGACGGTGCTGCTGGGCGGGCTGATCTCGCGCGACACCTCGACCACCAACGCGGGCGTGCCCTTGCTCAAGGACATCCCGGGGCTGGGAGCGCTGTTCAGGAACCGCCAGGATTCGACCAATCAGACCGAGTTGCTGGTGATGATCACGCCGTACGTGATCAACGACGACTTCGAGTCCGAGGAGATCACGGCCGCGCTGCACAAGACCTTCGGCGATTGGGCCGCCGACCTCCCGGTGGCGCGCAAGGTGCCGGTGCCAGAGGATGCGGGCAGGGGCGCAACGGACGAACCCGCCCCTCCGTCGCCGGCCCCCGCGCCGCCCGGCAACGCTGCGACGGTGCCATCCGCACAGCCGCTCGAGCCGGCTGCACGACCGGCAGCGGAGCGCCAGGAGACGACCCCGCCCGACCAGGCCGTCATCGAGTTGAGCAAGCCGGCCGCAGCTCCAGCCGCGGCTGCCGGTGCGCAGGGCACGACGCCAGCGCGTGCCGCCGCCGCCCCGGCGAGCGCGTCGGCCAGTGCGCCTGCCGGTACGTCCTCCGGCAAGACACCGTCCGCGACCAAGGAGCCAAGCATCGACACCCCTGCCGGCCCCGGTCGGCCGGTCACCGATCCGCAGGTTCTGGAAGAACTGCGGCGACGCATGAACGAAGGCAAGTAGCCCTGGCACCGGCGCCCCGCCCATGAGTCGTCTTCCTTCGCCCGGTTCTGCGGGCCCCCTCGTCGACATCATCGCCGGCGCCCGCCCCAACTTCATGAAGATCGCGCCCATCATCCGCGCGATCCAGGCGCGGCAGGCCGATGCGTCGGCGCCGAGCGCCCTGCGCTACCGCCTCGTGCACACCGGCCAGCACTACGACGCGCGCATGTCGGGCGACTTCTTCACGCAGCTCGGCATCCCTGCGCCCGACGTCAACCTCGAGGTCGGCTCGGGCACGCAGGCCGAGCAGACGGCGGCGATCATGACGCGCTACGAGCGGCTCGTGCTCGACGCGACCAGCGATCTGTGCCTGGTGGTGGGCGACGTGACCTCGACCATGGCCTGCGCGATCGCGGCGCAGAAGCTGCACGTGCCGGTGGCGCATGTCGAAGGCGGCATCCGCTCGGGCGACTGGACGATGCCCGAGGAGATCAACCGGCTGGTCACCGACGCGATCAGCAACTGGTTCTTCACCACCAGCGAGGTGGCCAACCGCAACCTGCGCCGCTCGGGCGTGCAAGACGAGCAGATCCACTTCGTCGGCAACACGATGATCGACACGCTGCTGGCCAACCTCGAGCGGCTGCGGCCGCCGCCGTTCTGGGCCGAGGCAGGCCTGCAGCCGGGCGGCTACTTCGTGATGACGCTGCACCGGCCGGCCAACGTCGACGACGCGGCAGGCTTCGCGCGGCTCATCGACGCGGTGGGCGCGGCCACGCGCGGCCTGCCGGTGGTCTTTCCGGTGCACCCGCGCACGGCCAAGACGCTGGTCGCGCTGCCGGCGCGACCGGTCGGCCTGCTCACGGTCGAGCCGCAGCCCTACCTCGAGTTCAACTACCTCGTGCGCCACGCCAAAGGCGTGATCACCGACAGCGGCGGCATCACCGAGGAGACCACCGTGCTCGGCGTGCCCTGCGTGACGCTGCGCGACACCACCGAGCGGCCGGAGACGGTGACGATCGGCACCAACGAGCTGATCGGCACCGATCCGGCGGCGCTGCAGCCGGCGCTCGACAGGCTGTTCGCCGGGCAGTGGAAGAAGGGTTCGATCCCGGAGCTGTGGGACGGGCGCACGGGCGAGCGGATTGCCGCGATCCTCGATCGCTTGCTGGCAGTTCAGGCCGAGTAGCCGAACGGCAGTGCCTCGAGGACGGCCTTGTGGGCGCCCTGCGCCGAAACCGGAATCACGGAGTTAGGCGCGAATATGCTAATATGCGTTTATGCGAACCACGCTTGACCTCCCCGACCCGCTGTACCGCGAACTGAAGTCCCGCGCCGCACTGGAAGGGCGCTCGGTCAAGGATGTGGTGCGTGGCCTGCTGCAGCGCGCGCTGTCCGAGCCGATTGCCTCCGGCTTGGCGCCCGGCGTGCGCAGCCAGCCGCCGCGGGTCTCGGCCGGCGCGCCACTGCCGCTCGCCGCGCCCAGCAACGCCGCACTCTTCGACCTGCTGGACGGGGCGTCGTGACGCGCCCGCTACTTGCGGCGACCGACGATCTGCCCGATGTCAACGTCTGGCTGGCGCTCAGCGTGCCTGAACATGTGCATCACCGCGCCGCACTCCTGTGGTGGCAGCAGACTGCCAGTGGGAAGTGCCACTTCAACCGCGTCACGATGCTCGGGCTGGTGAGGCTGCTCACGCAGCCGCGAGTGATGGGCGCCGGCGCGCTTGGCGCGGCGGCGGCGCTGGCTATCTGGCAGCGCTGGATCGCCTTGCCCGAGGTCGCGCTGCACCCGGAGCCGGCCGGGCTGGACGGCGTGCTCGCGACGTTGGTACCGGCCGACATGCCGCCGCGCCTTCTCACCGATGCCTACCTGGCTGCGTTCGCCATGTGTGCCGGGCTGCGGCTGGTGAGCTTCGACGCCGATTTCGCCCGCTTTGCAGGTCTCGAATGGCTGCAACTGCGGGCCGGCGGAGCCGCCTGAACCTCGTCAGGGCAGGCTTGCGCACCGCGGTCGAGCGGTGGATCGCATCGAGCCGCCGACACGGCGTTGGGCCCGGATGCCGACACCGTCCCTCATCGCACTTCGCCACGGATAGATCCCCCGCATGAAAGTCACCGCCATCGGCACCGGCTACGTCGGCCTCGTCACCGGCGCCTGCCTCTCGGAGATGGGCAACCACGTGGTCTGCCTCGACATCGACGAGCGCAAGATCGCGATGCTGCAGGAAGGCCGCATCCCGATCCACGAGCCGGGGCTCGAGGACATCGTGCGGCGCAACGCGCGCGCCGGGCGGCTGCAGTTCACCACCGACACCGCAGCCGCCGTGGCGCACGGCACGATGCAGTTCATCGGCGTCGGCACGCCGCCCGACGAGGACGGCGCGGCCGACATGCGCTACGTGCTGGCGGCGGCGGCGAGCATCGGGCGGCACATGACCGACTACAAGGTCATCGTCGACAAGAGCACGGTGCCCGTCGGCACGGCCGACAGGGTGCGCGCCGCGGTGCAGGCGGCGCTCGCCGAGCGCGGCCTCGCCGACCTGCACTTCGCCGTCGTGTCCAACCCCGAGTTCCTGAAGGAAGGCGCCGCGGTCGAAGACTGCATGCGGCCCGACCGCATCATCGTCGGCGCCGACGACGAGCAGGCGCTGCTGCTGATGCGCGCGCTCTACACGCCCTTCATGCGCAACCACGACAAGATGCAGGTGATGGACCTGCGCAGCGCCGAGTTCACCAAGTACGCGGCCAACGCGATGCTGGCCACGCGCATCAGCTTCATGAACGAGCTGGCACTGCTGGCCGAGCGCGTCGACGCCGACATCGAGATGGTGCGCCGGGGCATCGGCAGCGACCCGCGCATCGGCACCTCGTTCCTGTACCCGGGCACGGGCTACGGCGGCAGCTGCTTCCCGAAGGACGTGCAGGCGCTGCTGCACACCGGGCGCGAAGCGGGCCTGCGCCTGGGCGTGCTCGAGGCGGTGGAGGCGGCCAACGAGCGGCAAAAGCGCGTGCTCGTGGACAAGGTGGTGGCCCGCTTCGGCGACGACCTCGCCGGCCGCACGTTCGCGCTCTGGGGTCTGGCCTTCAAGCCCAACACCGACGACATGCGCGAGGCGCCCAGCCGCGTCGTCGTCACCGAGCTCGTGCGCCGCGGCGCCGCGGTACGCGCCTACGACCCGGTGGCGATGGCCGAAGCGGCGCGCGCGCTCCAAGGCACGCCGCGCCTCACCTTCGTCGACGATCAGGATGCCGCACTGGCCGGCGCCGACGCGCTGCTGCTGGTCACCGAGTGGAAGGAGTTCCGCAACCCCGACTTCGAGGCCATCAAGGCGGCACTCGAGCAGCCGGTGATCTTCGACGGCCGCAATCAATACGACCCGGCGCTGCTGCGCACGCTGGGCATCGAGTACCACGGCATCGGGCGGCGGGGCTGACAAGGCGACAGACTCACGACTCTCGCCGGCGCCTATTGATCCCGCCTCTCGTCTCGAGCCCGCCTTTCGATGCCGCCTGTCACGTCCACCTCTTGTGCGTTGGACCGGGCCCTCCGCTTCGACCGCCGGGACTGGTGTGCGATCTGGACTTAGTTCCTTGACTTAGTCCAAGATAGAATACGGCCACCGAGACCTCGGTCACTCCACCGAAAGACCTGCGATGTCGACGATCGTCAACGTGCACGAAGCCAAGACCCACCTGTCGAGGTTGCTCGAGCAGGCGCATGCCGGCGAGGAGATCATCGTCGCCAAGGCCGGCAAGCCCTTTGCTCGACTGATGCCGCTCGCCGAGCCGCAGGGCAGGCGCCAGCCCGGCCGTCTGCGCGGGCTGCAGGTGCCCGATGCCTTCTTCGATCCTCTGCCCGACGACGAAGTCGACGCCTGGCAGGGGCGCTGATGCGCTTGTTGCTCGACACGCACGCCTTGTTGTGGTGGTGGGCAGATGACGCCCGCCTGGGCATCGCAGCCCGCACGGCGATCGCCGACGAAGGCAACGAGGTGCTGGTGAGCGCCGCCAGCGCCTGGGAGATCGCCACCAAGCAGCGTCTGGGCAAGCTGGCTGCGCAGCCTGCGGACGCTGGTGAATTCGCCGCGTTATTAAGAGCAGACGGTTTCGGCCACCTCGCCGTGACGCACCGGCACGCGTGGCAGGCGGGCTCCTTGGCGGTCGAACATCGCGACCCGTTCGATCGCATGCTCGCCGCGCAGGCGCAACTCGAAGGGCTCGTGCTGGTGAGCGTCGACCCGGTGTTCGCGGGCGAGTTCGGCCAGCGCGTGCTGTGGTGACGCGCACAGCACGCCGCGCCGCGCCGCTGTCGTCGTCGCACCGTAACGTCCCCTTCGCGGGAGCGCCGTTCAGCGCGCCGGTCGGTACTCCGCGATAGCCCGCTGCAGATGCGTGCGCGTCACCGCGTCGCCCGCGTCCTCGGCCTCGACAGCCCAGCGCAGCAGCTCCGCCACCTCGCCGCCCTGCCGATCGAGCCGCGCGATGCGCAGCCGCGGCACCGACGTCGGCAGGGTGTCGTCGGCCGCCGCGAGCAACTCCTCGTAGAGCTTCTCGCCGGGCCGCAGCCCCGTGAACTCGATGCCGATCTCGTCGACCTTGTGGCCCGAGAGGCGGATCAGGTCGCGCGCCAGGTCGACGATCTTCACCGGCTCGCCCATGTCGAGCACCAGCACCTGGCCGCTCTCGCCCACCACGGCCGCCTGCAGCACGAGCTGCACGGCCTCGGGGATGGTCATGAAGTAGCGGATCACGTCGGGGTGCGTCACCGTCACCGGGCCGCCGCGCGCGATCTGTTCCTTGAACTTGGGGATCACGCTGCCGCTCGAGCCCAGCACGTTGCCGAAGCGCACGGCCACGAAGCGCGTCGCCGCGAACTCGGCCGCGAGGCGGCTCACCACCATCTCGGCGGCACGCTTGGTGGCGCCCATCACGTTGGTCGGGTTCACCGCCTTGTCGGTGCTGATGAGCACGAAGCGCTCGGCGCCGCACTCGGCCGCAGCGCGCGCCGCGTTCGCGGTGCCCAGCGTGTTGTTGCGCAGCGCGGCCAGCGCGTTGCGCTCCTCCATCAGCGGCACGTGCTTGTAGGCGGCGGCGTGGAACACGACCTGCGGACGCCACTCGGCGCAGGTGGCGCGCAGGTGCGCGAGATCCTTCACGTCGCCGATCAGCGGCACCAGTTCCGGCGCGGGCTGCGTCTCGCGCAGCTCCTGCTCGATGGTGTAGAGGTTGAACTCCGACAGCTCGTAGAGCACGAGCCGCGCCGGCCGGTAGTGCGCGATCTGGCGGCACAGCTCGCTGCCGATGCTGCCGCCGGCGCCGCTGACGAGCACCGTCTTGCCGCCGAGCACGCGCTCGAGGCCGCCGGTGTCGAGCCGCACCGGCTCGCGACCGAGCAGATCGTCGGGTTCGATGTCACGCAGCCGCTCGATGCGCGTGCGGCCGGCGCGCAGCTCGTCGACGCCCGGCACCGTGCGCACCGGCAGCCCGGCGCCGGCGGCCAGCTCGAGCGCGCGCCGGCGCTGGGCCGGCGTGGCCGAAGGCATCGCCACGATGACGTGCGTGGCACCGGCGCGCAGTGCCGGATCGGCCAGGCGCGCCAGCGGCCCCCGGACCGGCACGCCGCCGATGCGTGCGCCCTGCTTGCCCGGGTCGTCGTCGAACAGTCCGAGCACGACCCAGCCTTGCTGATGCAGCCCGGCCATCAGCAGCCGCGCCGCCTCGCCGGCGCCGAGCACGAGCGCGCGCCGCACCTCGCCCGCGGCGCCGGCGATGCGCGAGCGTGCGTGCTCGTAGGTCATGCGGTAGACGATGCGCACCAGCACGAGGCCCATCAGCGACACGATGGGATGCAGCGCCAGCACGGCGCGCGGCACCTTGCGCAGCCCCAGCCCCATCACCAGCGCCGCCGCCACCGCGCCGGCCACCAGGCAGGCCAGCGTGAGCCGCTGCACCTCGCCGAAGCCGGAGAAGCGCCACATGCTCTGCGGCACTTTGAAGACGACGCTGGCCAGCAGATACAGCGCCACGACACCGAGCATGACCCAGACGTCGTAGCCGGGCCGCGCGCTGATCCAGCGCTCGAAGCCCAGACGAAAGAGGTAGGTGGCGTTCCAGCACGCCATCACGACGAGCGCATCGACCAGCAGCGACAGCGGCTCGCGGTGCGGCCGCAGGCGCGCCAGCCACGCGTCGAGGCGGCGCCAGAAGGCGGCCTGCGCGCCGGCCGATGCGGCGTCGCGCCTCATCGTGCCCCCGCCAGCACGCGCAGCGTGCGCAGCAGCACGCCGAGGTCGCTCGCCAGCGTCGCGCGCTCGGCGTACTCGGCGGCGCACAGCAGCTTGCGCGGCAGGATGACCTCGACGTATTCACGCTCGGGGTCGGCGGCGCGAGCCAGCAGCTCGGCCTCGTCGACGAACTCCAGCGAAGCCGGGTCGGTGATGCCCGGCCGCACGGCGAGTGCGCGCTCGCGCAGCTCAGGCGGGTACAGCGCGACGTAACGCGGCACCTCGGGCCGCGGGCCGACCAGGCTCATCGAGCCGGCGAGCACGTCGAGAAGCTGCGGCAGCTCGTCCAGGCGCATGCGCCGCAGCCAGCGGCCGCTGCGCGTGACGCGCGCGTCGTCGCCCACGGTGATCGGCAGCCCCGGCGCCTCGTGCGGCTGGTGACGCATCGTGCGGAACTTGTGGATGCGAAACGGCACCCCGTGACGCCCGACGCGCTCCTGGCGGAACAACACCGGGCCTGGCGAATCGAGCCTGACGATCGCGGCCACCAGCAGCAGCAGCGGCGAGATCACGGCCAGCACGAGCGAGGCCACCAGCAGATCGAACGTGCGTTTGGCCATGGCCGCCATCGCAGCCGGTCACCCCAGCGCCGCGCGCACCGCGCCGACCACGCGCTCGACGTCGGCCTCGCTCATGCGGGTGTAGATCGGCAGGCTGGCGATGCGCTCGTAGGCGCGCTGGCTGGCCGGGAACATTGCCGGCTCGAGCGCGTAGCGATCGCGCCAGTACGGCTGCAGGTGCAGCGGAATGTAGTGCACGCTGGCGCCCACGCCCTGCTCGAACAGGCGTTCGATGAAACGCTCGCGCGTCAGGCCCCGCGCCACCGCCTCGTCGGCCAGCCGCACCGCGTACAGGTGCCAGGCATGCGTGTCGCCCGCGGCCGGGCGCGGCGGCAGCACCAGCGGCAGCGCCGCGAATGCCGCGTCGTAGCGCGCCGCGATCGCCGCACGCCGCTGCTGGAAGGCGCGCGCCTTCTTCAACTGATGGATGCCGAGCGCCGCCGCGATGTCGGTGAGGTTGTACTTGAAGCCCGGCGCCACGATCTCGTAGTACCAGCTCGGCACCTTGGCGACGAAACGGTCGAAGGCGTCGCGGCTCATGCCGTGCAGCCGCATCACGCGCGCACGCTCGGCCAGCGCCGCGTCGCGCGTGACCAGCATGCCGCCCTCACCGGTGGTGATGGTCTTGTTGGCGTAGAAGCTGAACACCGCAGCGTCGCTCGCCAGCGTGCCGACGAGCGCGCCGCCCAGCGTCGTCGGCAGCGCATGCGCGGCGTCCTCCACCACCTTCAGGCCATGGCGCGCCGCGGTCGCCAGCAGCCGCGGCATGTCGGCCGCGAGGCCGCCGTAGTGCACCGGCACGATGGCCTTCGTGCGCGCGCCGATGACGGCTTCCACCGCGACCGGGTCGATATTCAGCGTGGCCGCGTCGATGTCGACCAGCTTCACGTCGGCGCCGAGATAGCGCACCACTTCGGCGGTGGCCGTGAAGGTGTGGGTGGTGGTGATGACCTCGTCGCCCGGCCCGACGCCCAGCGCCTCGAGCGCCAGGTGCAGCCCGGCGGTGGCCGAGTTGACGGCGATCGCCTGCAGCGAGGCGTCGCCGAGGAA
Source organism: Burkholderiales bacterium (assembly GCA_028869005.1). Taxonomy (GTDB): domain Bacteria; phylum Pseudomonadota; class Gammaproteobacteria; order Burkholderiales; family Burkholderiaceae_C; genus Rubrivivax. The sequence goes on from JAGWTJ010000037.1 coordinate 18,244, forward strand.
GGCGGCAAAGTCCTGCTCGAAGCGCCGCGCCTTGGGGCCGGTGGTGATCCAGCCCGAGCGCAGCGTGTCGACGACTTCGGCGATCTCGTCCTCGCCGATGTCGGGCAGGCCGAAGGGGAGAAAGGGGGTGCTCATCGCTTCGTCTTCCTTGCCGGTGCCGTCGTCTTTGCGCTGCGACGCTCGCGCGCGGGCTCGGACTTCGGCGCGATCAGGTCGCGCAGCAGCGACGAGGGCTCACGCGCGAACGGGTCGACCACCGTTGTGCCGCGCCAGGTGAAACCGTCCTGCAGATCCTCGCTCAGCAGCAGGCGACAGCGCTGCTCGGCTGCGACCGACAGGATCAGTGCGTCCCAGATCGACAGCCCGTGCGCCGCACTTAGATCGAAGGCCGACTGCATGGCGGGCCAAGTCGAGTCGGACAGCGCGAAGGCATCGCTCCAGCGCAGGACGTTCGTGCGCGCGTCCGCAGGGCGCTGCCGCAGCTTGCCGACCAGCACGCGGTACAACTCGCCCAGCACCTGCACCGGCAGCACGACCGCGCCTTCGGGCAGCGCGGCCAGGATCTCGACGGCCCGTGCGCGGCGCCGCTCGTCGCCCGCGCCTTCGGCGTAGGCCAACACGTTGGTGTCGATCGCGATCCGGACCATCAACGATACAGATCGTCCCGCGTCCAGGTGCGCTTGCCGGCCGCCCGCACCCGATGCAGATGGTCGAGCAGGCGACGCTTGGCCGCACTGGCGCCCGCTTCGGGCCCGCACGCCGGTTCGATCGTCGCCACCGGCCTTCCGCGCGAGGTGACCAACACCGCCGTGCCGCCGGCGACCTCGCGCAGCACGGCGGAGAACTGCCGATTGGCCTCGGCTGCGGTCACGGTCTTCGTCGTCACGGGCTTGAATGTAGTGAAGTAGTGATTCTAGGCCCAACCCGACGCCGGCATCGAGGACGGAGTCAGATGCCTTCG
>JAGWTJ010000275.1 GCA_028869005.1 Burkholderiales bacterium
TCGACTGCGACAACTGCGTCGCCGTCTGCCCCGATCTCGCCGTGCGGCGCCTGGCAGTGTCGCCGGCCGACGGCGTGAGCGCCGTGCGCTACGAGGTGCTGCTCGACTACTGCAAGGGCTGCGGCCTGTGCGTGCGCGAATGCCCTACGGGCTCGATGACGATGGAGGAGGACAGGCGATGAGTCGGCCCGGCGACCCCCGCGTTCTACTCACCGGCAACCACGCCGTGGCCTGGGGCGCGCGCCTGGCGCGACCCCAGGTGGCGCCGGTGTACCCGATCACACCGCAGACGCCGGTGCTGGAGCTGCTCACCGAGTTCCAGGCCGCCGGCGAGTTCGACGCCGAGATCATCACCGTCGAGTCCGAGCACTCGGTGATGTCGGCCTGCATCCCGGCCTCGCTCACCGGCACGCGCGTGTTCACCGCCACCGCGTCGCAGGGGCTGCTGCTGATGCACGAGCTGCTGCACTACGCGGCCGGCGCGCGCGCGCCGATCGTGATGGCCAACGTGAATCGCACCGTGGCCTCGCCCTGGGCCTTCTGGCCCGATCAGACCGACAGCCTGGCGCAGCGCGACACCGGCTGGATCCAGTACTACGTGGAAAGCGCGCAGGAGGCGCTCGACACCGTGCTGCAGGCCTATCGCGTCGCCGAGCAGGTGCTGCTGCCGGCGCTGGTCAACCTCGACGCGTTCTACGTCTCGCACGCGCTCGAGCCGGTGGCGCTGCCGACGCAGGCCGAGGTCGACGCCTACCTGCCGCCCTACGATCCGCCGCACCGCATCGACCCGGCGCAGCCCGAGTCCTGGGGCAACGTCGTCAGCCAGGACATGTTCAACCGCCATCGCCAGGCGATCGAAGCGGCGATGCAGCGCGTGCCGGCGCTGGCCGCCGAGGCCGACCGCGAATGGGCCACGACCAGCGGCCGCAGCTGGGGCGTCGTCGAGCGCTACCGCTGCGACGGCGCACGCTGCGTCTTCGTCACGCTCGGCAGCATGTGTGGCACGGCGCGCGAGGCGGTCGACGCCCTGCGCGCCGCCGGCGAGGCCGTCGGTCTGGTCAAGCTGCGCCTGTTCAGACCGCTGCCGGTAGCCGCCTTGCGCGCGGCGCTGGTCGACGTCGACGACGTGATCGTGCTCGACCGCAACCACTCGCCGGGCGTCGGCGGCGTGCTGCACCAGGAGCTGCGCGCGGCGCTGTACGGCGTACCGGCCGCACCGCGCGTCCACGGCCTGCTGGCAGGCGTGGGCGGCGTCAACGTCTCGCCGGCACGGCTGGCGTCATGGGTGAACGAGTGCCGCGGCCGCGTGCCGCTGGCCGAATCGACCTGGGTGCGCTGAACATGCTGATCGACCATCCTGCCGCCGAAGACGCCATGCTGTGCTCGGGGCACGCCGCCTGCCCGGGCTGCATCGACGCGCTGTCGGCACGCCACGTGCTGGCCGCGCTCGGCCCCGACACGGTGGCGGTGATCCCGCCGTCGTGCATGGCCATCATCGCCGGGCCGCAGCCGTACAGCTCGCTGAAGATCCCCGTCTACCAGCCGACGCTCGAATCGAGCGCCGCCGCGGCCAGCGGCATCCGCCGCGGCCTGAACGCACGCGGACGGCACGACACCCAGGTCGTCGTGCTGGCCGGCGACGGCGGCACCTACGACATCGGCTTCCAGTGCCTGAGCTCGGCCGCCGAGCGCAACGAGGACTTCCTCTACATCTGCCTCGACAACGAGGGCTACATGAACACCGGCGCGCAGAAGTCGTCGTCGACGCCGCTGTATGCGCGCACCGGCTCGACGCCCGCCGGCAAGACCACGCGCAAGAAGAACCTCACCGAGATCATGGCCGCGCATGGCGTGCCCTACGTCGCCACCGCCAGCGCCGCACACCTGGCCGACCTGCGGCGCAAGCTGGCCAGGGCGCGCGCTATGCGCGGCACGCGCATCCTCACGCTGCTCATTCCCTGCATCGACGGCTGGGGCCTGGCCGACGACGCCGGCCTGATGGCGGCGCGGCTGGCTGCCGAGAGCGGCGCCTTTCCGCTATACGAGGTGGAGGACGGCGAGCGCTACACGATCAACCTGCCCAAGACGCGCCCGGTGGCCGACTACCTCGCGCTGCAGCGCCGCTACCGGCACATGGACGCCGCGCAGATCGCCGCGCTGCAGCAGGAGATCGACGCCGGCTGGGCGCGCCTCGAGCGCTGCGCCCGGCTGCCGAGTGCCGCCGCGCCGGCGCGAGACGCTAGCATGGCGGGGTGAACACCGCCTCTTCGTCCGACACTGCACTGCTGCAGGCGCGCGCCGTACACGCCTGGTACGGCTCGAGCCATGTGCTGCACGGCGTCGATCTGGACATCGGCGAGCGCGAGGCCGTCGGCCTGCTCGGCCGCAACGGCATGGGCAAGAGCACGCTGATCCGCGCGCTGCTCGGCCATGTGCGGCAGCGCGAGGGCGCCATCGCGCTGCGCGGCCGCGACGTCTCGCGCGCCGCGCCGCACGAGATGGCGCGCTCCGGCGTCGCCTACGTCCCCGAAGGGCGCGGCGTGTTCCCAAATCTGTCGACACGCGAGAATTTGGTGATGGCCGCGCGCGCCGGCGTCGACGGACAGCGCGACTGGACGATGGAGCGCGTGCTCGAGCTCTTTCCGCGCGTCGCGCAGCGGCTCTCTCACCTGGGCATGCAGTTGTCCGGCGGCGAGCAGCAGATGGTGGCGATCGGCCGCGCGCTGATGACCAACCCGCTGCTGCTGGTGCTCGACGAGGCCACCGAGGGCCTGGCGCCGCTCGTCGTCAACGAGATCTGGAACGTCATCGCAAAGATTCGTGCCGACGGCATCGCCACGCTGGTGGTCGACCGCGACTACCGGCGCGTGGCGGCACATGCCGATCGCCTCGTCGTGCTGCAAAAGGGCCGCGTCGTGGCCAGCGGCAGCGCGCGCGAACTTGCCGAGGGCCCTCAGCTGGCGCAGCACCTCGGGGTGTAGGAGTCTGCGCTGCAGATTCCCAGACGCCCGGCGCCGCAATGCAGCCGGACGGCGCGAGCAAACCCGCTGCGTCGGGCGGCACGGGCTGCGGAACAATCGCGCGCCATCGACGTGCCATCAGGCGAGACGCCATGTCCACCGCTCCCGCTGCCCCACCCGAATACAAGTCGCTCACGAGCCACCTGCCCGAGCCCAAGTTCGTGCCGCTGCCTCACTGGCGCCGGCGTTCCGAGGCCGAGATGCTCGAACGCGCACACGCCTTCTACAAGGAGATGGACGAGCGCCGCACGACGCGTCACTTCTCGAGCGAGCCGGTGCCGCGCGAACTCATCGAGTTGGCGATCCGCACCGCCGGCACCGCCCCGTCGGGCGCGCACCGCCAGCCCTGGCGCTTCGTGGCCGTCGCCGATGCCGAACTCAAGCGCCGCATCCGTGCCGCCACCGAGGAAGAGGAATACAAGACCTACGCCGACCGCATGACCGACGCGTGGCGCGAGGCGCTGCACCCGCTCGGCACCGACCACGTCAAGGAGCACCTCACCGAGGCGCCCTGGCTGGTCGTGCTGTTCGCCGAGAAGTTCGGCCTGCGCGCCGACGGCAGCCAGCGCAAGAACTACTACGTCGACGAGAGCGTGGGCATCGCCGCAGGCCTGTTCATCGCCGCCGTCCACCACATGGGCCTGGTGACGCTCACGCACACGCCCAACCCGATGGCATTCCTGCGCGACCTGCTCGGCCGCGGCCGCAACGAGAAAGCGGTGCTGGTGATGCCGGTGGGTTATCCGCGCGCCGATGCCCAGGTGCCCGACCTGGCGCGCTTGCCGCTCGAGGAGATCTCGGAATTCAAGGTCTGAAACGCGCTCGCGTTCAAAGGAAGAAGGACTCGAGCAGGCGGCCCCGGCCGCGGCGCGACGCTGCGGCTTCGGTGTTCCCGGTTTACCCGGACGACCCGGCCTGCGCGGCCAGCTCGGCCAGCAGCTCGTACGACGCGAGCCGCGCCGCGTGGTCGTGGACGGCGCCGGCGACGATGAGCTCGTCGGCCTGCGTGCGATCGACGATG
>JAGWTJ010000038.1 GCA_028869005.1 Burkholderiales bacterium
GAGCGGGATTCGAACCCGCGGGGGGCTGTTAACCCCCACACGCTTTCCAGGCGTGCGACTTAAACCGCTCATCCATCCCTCCGCGGGACGGCAGGGATTCTATCGAGCGCGCTGTGCCGACTCGCCGCGAACTTGTCGGCGCGTCAACGGTCTCCGGGAGCGGGTCGCGCTCAGAGCGAGGCGCGCAGCTTCCTCACCTCGTCCTGTGCCGCGAAGCGCTCGCCCAGACGCGCCAGCGCGTCCAGTTGGTCGCGCGCCTCGCCGCGCTTGCCGGCGCGGATCAGGTAGCGTGCCAGCGTCAGTTGCAATCGGTGATCCAGCGGCGCGGCGGCCACCGCCTGTTGCTGCGATTGGACGGCCTCGGGCAGCTTGCCCGGGCCAGGGCTTCTACATCGCGGTGGCCGATCCCCAGGGCTACGCGAACGCGATCGGCAACAAGATCCGCATCGTCACGAACCAGGTTCCCGAGCCGGGTACCGTGGCGATGGTCGGCCTCGCCTTGGCTGGCCTCGGATTGGCGCGCCGCCGCGGCGCTGCCTGAGCGCCTCGCGCATCTCCGCATTTCACCAGGCCGGTCGCTGACCGGCCTGGTGCATTTGTGCCGACGCAACGCGCGGGCGCGCCGACAGGGCTCACTCGGGGAATCCACAGGGTGCCGCAGGGGCCGCCCTGGCCGAGAATCGGCGCCCATCGCTCGTCCGAGCCCGATGCAACGAATGTTGGAGGAGACCTCATGCCCATCGCCCGCCGCCCCCTGATCCTGGCCGGTGCTGCAACGCTCGCCGCGTTTTCGACCGGCGTCGCGCGTGCGCAGTCGCCCATCGTCATCAAGTTCAGCCACGTCGTGGCCAACGACACGCCCAAGGGCAAGGCGTCGGACTTCTTCGCCAAGCGTGCCTTCGAGCTCACCAAGGGCAAGGTCAAGGTCGAGGTCTACGCCAACTCCACGCTGTACAAGGACAAGGAGGAGCTCGAGGCGCTGCAGCTCGGCGCGGTGCAGATGCTGGCGCCGTCGCTGGCCAAGTTCGGCCCCATCGGCGCCAAGGAGTTCGAGGCCTTCGACCTGCCGTTCATCTTCGACAACTACAGCGAGCTGCACAAGGTCACGCAGGGTCCGATCGGCAAGCAGCTGCTCGCCAAACTCGAACCCAAGGGCATCCGCGGCTTGGCGTACTGGGACAACGGCTTCAAGGTCATGTCGGCCAACAAGCTGCTGAAGATGCCCGAGGACTACAAGGGCCAGAAGATGCGCATCCAGTCGTCCAAGGTGCTCGAAGCGCAGATGCGCGCCGTCGGCGCGATTCCGCAGGTGATGGCCTTCTCCGAGGTCTACCAGGCGCTGCAGACCGGCGTCGTCGACGGCACCGAGAACCCGCCGTCGAACTTCTACACGCAGAAGATGTACGAGGTGCAGAAGCACGTCTCGCTCACCGACCACGGCTACCTCGGCTACGCGGTGATCACGAACAAGAAGTTCTGGGACGGGCTGCCCGCCGACGTGCACGGCCCGCTCGAGCAGGCGATGAAGGAGGCCACCGACTACGCCAACAAGATCGCCAAGGAAGAGAACGACCAGTCGATGGACAGCGTGCGCAAGTCGGGCAAGACGCAGATCTACCAGCCGACGCCGGCCGAGCGCATGGCGCTGAAGAAGGCGATGCTCAAGGTGCACAAGGAGATGGAGTCGCGCATCGGCAAGGAGACGATCGACGCGATCTACAAGGAGACCGGGTTCGATCCGACCAAGCTCTGATGAGCGGCCGTCCGGCACGGATCGAATGACAAGAAGCCCGCCCGGCGCGATGGCGCTGCGGCACACACGAGGGGCCCGGCGATGACGAAGGTGCTCGACCACCTCGAGGAATGGCTGATCACCTTCCTCATGGGCGCGGCGACGGTGATCATCTTCGTCGCCGTGCTGCACCGCTATCTGTCCGGGTTCGCCATCCCCGGTCTGCAGGACTGGCTGCTGGGGCTGAACTTCGGCTGGGCGCAGGAGCTGTGCATCATCATGTTTGTGTGGATGGCCAAGTTCGGCGCCGCCTACGGCGTGCGCACCGGCATCCACGTCGGCGTCGATGTGCTCATCAACCGGCTCGGCGACCGCAACCGCGGCGCGCTCATCCTGTTCGGCCTGCTCGCCGGTGCGCTCTTCACCGGCATCGTCGCCGTGCTCGGCGCCACTTTCGTCTGGGAGAACGGCGCGCATTACGCGATCTTCAGGGCGTTCGGCATCGCCACCGGCGACCTGCCCGAAGGGCCGACCACGCCCGACCTCGAGTGGCCGACCTGGATCGTGTACTCGGCGATTCCGCTCGGCTCGGGGCTGATGTGCTTTCGCTTCCTGCAGGTGGCGTGGAGCTTCGCCCACACCGGCGAGTTGCCGCACCACGACCACGGCCATGTCGACGGCCTCGAGGCCGACGACGAGCCGCATCCGCCCAAGGCCGGCGAGGACGACCGCATCTACCGCATGGAAGACGACCTGCATCCGCGCGAAACCCACGACGCGCCGATCCACCGCCACGACGGCGATGGCCAGGGGAGCGACAAGTCATGAGCGCCGCCATCATCTTCGTGCTGCTGCTGGTGCTGATGCTCACCGGCATGCCGATCTCGATCTCGCTCGGCCTGACGGTGCTTTCGTTCCTGTTCTTCATGACGCAGGTGCCGATCGAGTCGGTGGCGTTGAAGCTGTTCACCGGCATCGAGAAGTTCGAGATCATGGCGATCCCGTTCTTCATCCTGGCGGGCAACTTCCTCACGCACGGCGGCGTGGCCAAACGGATGATCCGCTTCGCCACGTCGATGATCGGCCACTGGCACGGCGGCCTCGGCCTGGGCGGCGTGCTGGCCTGCGCCCTGTTCGCCGCGGTGTCGGGGTCGTCGCCGGCCACGGTGGTGGCGATCGGCTCGATCCTGCTGCCGGCGATGGTCAAGGCGGGCTTCCCCAAGCGTTTCGGTGCCGGCGTCATCACCACGTCGGGCGCCCTGGGCATCCTGATCCCGCCGTCGATCGTGATGGTGATGTACTCGGTGTCGACCAACACCTCGGTCGGCGCGCTGTTCATGGCCGGCGTCGTGCCGGGCCTGGTGCTCGCCACCATGCTCGGCGTCACCACCTGGTGGCGGGCGCGCAAGAACAACTATCCGCGCCTGCCGCGCGCCAGCTGGTCCGAACGGTTGAAGGCGTTGCGCGAGTCGATCTGGGGGCTGCTGCTGATCGTCATCGTGATGGGCGGCATCTACAGCGGCATGTTCACGCCGACCGAGGCCGCGGCCGTGAGCGCGGTGTGGGCCTTCATCGCCGCCGTCTTCATCTACAAGGACCTGGGCCTCAGGGATGTGCCGCGTGTGCTGCTGGCGTCGGCCAACATGAGCGCGATGCTGCTGTACATCATCACCAACGCGGTGCTGTTCTCGTTCCTGATGACGCACGAGAACATCCCGCAGGCGATGGCCGACGCCATGCTCGGCACCGGCGTCGGCGTGATCGGCTTCCTGCTGATCGCCAACGTGCTGCTGCTGGCGGCGGGCAACTTCATGGAGCCGTCGTCGATCGTGCTGATCCTGGCGCCGATCCTGTTCCCGATCGCCGTCAAGCTCGGCATCGACCCCATCCACTTCGGCATCCTGATGGTGGTCAACATGGAAGTCGGCATGTGCCACCCGCCGGTCGGCCTCAACCTCTATGTCGCTTCGGGCATCACGAAGATGGGCATTACCGAGCTCACGGTGGCGGTGTGGCCGTGGCTGCTGACGATGCTCGTCTTCCTGGTCATCGTCACCTACTGGCCGCCGCTGTCGCTGGTGCTGCCGCGGGCGCTGGGGATGATCACCTAGTATCGCGCCGCACGCGCTCGATCCAGCCGGCGAACGAGGCCATGAACTTGCCGAGGAACTCGCGCGTTGCGTCGTTGACGAGCGCGCCACCGGCGTCGAACAGGCCGCTCGCGCCGCCGATGTAGGCCTCGGGCTGCTGCATCGGCAGCACGTCGAGAAAGACGAGCGACTGGCGCAGGTGGTGGTTGGCGCCGAACGCGGCCAGCGCACCCGGCGAGACGCTGATCACGGCGCCGGGCTTGCCGCTCCACACGCTGTGTCCATAGGGGCGCGAGCCGACGTCGATGGCGTTCTTGAGCACGCCGGGAACCGAGCGGTTGTACTCGGGCGTCACGAACAGCACCGCGTCGGTGCCGGCCACGGCGCTGCGGAACGCGGTCCAGGCGGCGGGCACCTTGTCGCCCTCGAGGTCGGGGTTGTACAGCGGCAGCGCGCCGATCTCGACGAACTCGCTGCCGAGTTGCGGCGGCGCGAGCGCGACGGCGGCCTTGGCCACCTGGCGCGACAGCGAGCCGCTGCGCAGGCTGCCGACGAGGACAGCGACCTTGGTCTTGGGATTCATCGTCCGGGCTCCTCTCGCAATGGCTGCGCGCAAACGACCTGCGCCGACGCTCGGCGCGAGGGACGGACGCACGCGCCGCAGCCTTGCCACCGATTCTGCGGCAAGTGCCCTCGGCAAGCGCGCGCGACGACGCACGAAGGGTTGTTGCGTTGCCGGCATGGCGCATGCCGAGGCAGTGCGGCGGCCCGCCGAAACGGTGGCGCGATGCCTCGCATCGGCGCCAGAATCGCGGCCGGGCACGGGTGCCGCCAAGGGAGAGGCCGGTTGACGCAGGTCCGGATTCGCGCCGCAGCCACGGCGTCGCGCGTCGACAGTCGCCGCAGCGCGGCCGTGCCTCGCACGGGTCAGACCGACGGCGGCGCCGTGCGCGGCGCCATCCTGGCCGCGGCGCGCAGCGAGTTCGCCGCGCGCGGCCTGAAGGGCGCGCGCGTGCAGGCGATCGCCGAGCGGGCGGGCTGCAACAAGCAACTGCTCTACTACTACTTCGGCAGCAAGGACGGTCTGTATCGCGCCGCGCTCGAATCGGTGTATGCGGACATCCGGGCGCAGGAGCAGGGACTCGAACTCGGTGGTCTGCCGCCGGCCGACGCGATGGCGGCACTGGTGGGCTTCTCGTTCGACTACCTGGCCGCACACCCGGAGTTCATCGGCCTGCTCAACCACGAGAACGCACTCGGCGCGCCGCACGTGCGCGCGTCGCGCGCCGTGCGCGAGACCAACTCGCCCCTCGTCGACCTGATCGCCAGCACGCTGCGGCGCGGCGTCGCAGACGGCCTGTTCAGGAGCGGCGTCGACCCGGTGGCGCTGTACATCTCGATCGCCGGCATGGCGTACTTCTTCTTCTCGAACCGGCGCACGCTCGAGGCGGTGTTTGCGCGTGACCTCTCGGCGTCGGGCGCGGTGGCCGGCTATCGCCGCCATGTGGTCGCACTTGCGATGGCCGGCCTGCTCAGATGCGGCAAGGGCCGCTAGGCCCACTACGGGCCATGTTTCAACCAAACGGTTGACCGGCGGCCGAGTCGCCCCTAGACTGGCCCGGCCCCGCTTCGGGGCCCGCCGGAGTGCACGCCTTGCTGCCGCATTGCTTTGCCAACGTCGACGAACTGGAAGACGAGTTGAGCCGACCCTCGCCGGCGCTCGTCGACGATCTGGCGGCGGTGGAGGGCGATCTGCTCGTGCTCGGCGTGGCCGGCAAGATGGGGCCGACGCTGGCGCGCATGGCGCGGCGTGCGGCGCCGGGCAAGCGCGTGCTCGGCGTGGCGCGCTTCAGCGACGCGGCGGTGCGCGCGAAGCTCGAGGCCTGGGGCGTCGAGACGCTGGCCGTCGATCTGCTCGATCGCCAGGCGCTAGCCGCGCTGCCGCGCTGGCCCAACGTCGTGTTCGCGGCAGGTCACAAATTCGGTGCCAGCGGCAACCAGCCGCTGACCTGGGCCATGAACACGCACCTGCCCGCGCTCGTCGCCGACACCTTCCGTGCCAGTCGCATCGTCGCCTTCTCCACCGGCAACGTCTATCCGCTCACCGTCGTCGGCCAGCCCGCGCCGACCGAGGCGACGCCGCCGGCGCCGATCGGTGAATACGCGCAGTCGTGTCTTGGCCGCGAGCGGATGTTCGAGCACTTCTCGGCCGCCCACGGAACGCCGGGCCGGCTGCTGCGCCTGAACTACGCGATCGATCTGCGCTACGGCGTGCTGGCCGACATTGCCGCCAAGGTCTGGCGCGGTGAGGCGGTGGACGTGACGATGGGCCAGGTCAACGTCATCTGGCAGGGCGACGCCAATGCGCAGGTGCTGCGACTGCTGCGCCATTGCACGACGCCGGCCACGCCGATCAACTGCACCGGCCCTGAAACGGTGTCGGTGCGCGCGCTGGCCGAGACCTTCGCCGCGATCATGGCGCGCCCGGCGCGGATCGTCGGCGTCGAGGCGGCGACCGCGCTGCTGTCCGACGCGGGACAGGCGCATGCGCTGTTCGGCTATCCGCGCGTGCCGCTGGGCACCATGATCGAATGGGTGGCCGACTGGGTGCAGCACGGCGGCGCGAGCTACGACAAGCCGACCAAGTTCGAAGTGCGCGATGGCCGCTTCTGAGCCGCACCACGTAGAGAGGCTGCAAGCGGATGACGCGCCGGGCGGCCTGGCGCTCTCGGCGGCTGCCGGCTGGAACCAGACGCTAGCCGACTGGCGGCTGTTCATCGCCCGCGGCAGTGCCTTCGGCGTGCGCGACGAGGAGAGGCGCCTCATCGCCACCGCGGCGGCCCTGTCCTACGAAGGCGGGACCGGCTGGATCTCGATGGTGCTGGTGGACGCGGCCCATCGGCATCGAGGCCTGGCCACGGCGCTGATGGATCACGCCGTGCAGGCGTTGCGTAGCGCGCAGGTCGCGGTGCTGCTCGACGCGACGCCGGCCGGCGCCGAGGTCTATCGCCGCATCGGCTTCGTCGCCGGCTTCGCGCTCGACCGCTGGGAAGGCGAGGCGACGGGCGCTGGCACTGCATCGGCGCCGGCGCCGGCCGATACGCAGATCGTGATGCGGTTGGACCGTGAAGCGACGGGCCTGGGCCGTGTCGACGTGTTGCAGAATTTCCTTGCTCGACCCGATACCCGCTGCTGGCTCGCTCCCGAACACGACGCCTTCGTGCTGGCCCGCCGCGGCCATCGTGCCTGGCAGATCGGTCCGCTGATGGCGCCCGACGAACACAGTGCCGTGGGTCTGGTACAGCGTGCGCTGGCGGGACTGGTCGGGCGCGTCTATCTCGACGTGCCGAGGAGCCGCACCTTGTTCACCACGCTGCTCGGGGTGCGCGGCTTCGTGCCGCAGCGCAGCTTCGTGCGCATGGCGCTGGACGCCGGCAGCCCCAGCCTGCCCGAGCGTGTCCACGTGCTGGCCGGACCCGAATTCGGATGACGCGATGAGGATCGAGCCGCTCGCCGACGGTGCCTTGCGCACCCTGCTGCGCGAGGGGCTCGCGATTCCCGCGCATCCGCTCGCGCTGGATGCCGGACGACGCCTGGACGCGCGCCATCAGCGTGCGCTGACGCGCTACTACCTCGATGCCGGCGCCGGCGGCTTGGCCGTGGGCGTGCACACGACGCAGTTCGCCATCCGCGAGGCGGGGCTGTACGACGAGGTGCTGGGCCTGGCCATGGCCACCGCGCGCGCGTGGCCGGCCGGCGAGCGGCCGCTCGTGATGATCGCCGGCGTGTGCGGCCGCACGCCGCAGGCGCTTGCCGAAGCGCAGCGCGCGCGCGAACTCGGCTACCACGCCGCGTTGCTCAGCCTGGCCGCGATGCAGGGCGCCGACGACGACGCGCTGATCGCGCATTGCCGCGCGGTGGCCGAGGCGCTGCCGCTGGTGGGTTTTTATCTGCAGCCTGCGGTCGGCGGCAGGGTGCTCGCTGCGGACTTCTGGCGGCGCCTCGGCGCCATCGAGCGCGTGGTAGCGGTCAAGGTGGCGCCTTTCCACCGCTATCGCACGCTCGACGTCGTGCGCGGCCTCGTCGCCGCGCGCGCCGAGGAGCGCATCGCGCTGTACACGGGCAACGACGATCACATCGTGCTCGACCTGGTCACTCCGTTCACGGTGCCGCGCGACGGCCGACAGGTGACGGTGCGCTTTGCCGGCGGCCTGCTCGGGCACTGGTCGGTGTGGACGCGTCAGGCGGTGGCCTTGCTCGCGCGCTGCCGCGAACTGGCGCAAAGCGGCGCCGCGGTGCCGGCCGAACTGCTCGCGCTGGACAGCCGCGTCACCGACTGCAACGCGGCCTTCTTCGACGTCGCCAACGACTTCCGCGGCGGCATCGCCGGCTGTCACGAGGTGCTGCGGCGTCAGGGGCTTCTCGACGGCATCTGGTGCCTCGATCCGCGCGAAGGTCTGAGCGAAGGACAGTCGGCGGCGATCGATCGCGTCTGCCGCGAGCATGCCGATCTGTCCGACGACGCCTTCGTCGCCGCTCATCTGGAACGCTGGCTCGCATGAAGATCGCCGCCCTCGAAGTCTTCGTCCTCGGTTTCCCGCTCTAGTCGGTGTTGGTGTTGGCCGGCGGCGTCCGCCGGGCCCCTGACCAGCGTGCTTGCGCTGTGTCGTCCGGCCAGGGACGTGCTACTTGATCGGGGGCGCCATGACAAACGGGCGACGCAAGCGCCGCCCGTCCCGTCGAATGTGGGCCCGGTCAGGCCGGGCGCGAACCGCGCCGCTCGTCTCAGGCGGCGGTGCGGCGCCGACGCGCGAGCCCCAGGCCCGCCAGTGCCAGACCGGCCAGCGCGATCGAGCCCGGCTCGGGCACGTTGCCGATCTGGCTGCCGTCGGGCAGCTTCTCGTTGAAGCCGATGTTGTTGATGAAGAAGTCCCACTGGCAGCACGCGCCTTGCGGCGCCGCGCCGGCCGTGATGGTGATGGTGTGGCCGGCGGCAGCGATGCCGAAGGTCTGCTTGCCGCTGTTGGTGTTGTTGCCGATCAGGGCGGAGCCGCCGTGGCCCAGGTTGTCGGCGATGCTGTACTCGACGGGAACGTTGTTGCCGTTGTACAGATCGACGAAGAAATTGTTGACGTCCAGCGGGTTGTTCGTGCCCGCGGCGAAGAACTCGATGGTCAACGGATTGGTGTAGCCGCTCTGGTTGTTACACTGGTTCGCGAAGTCGGCCGTTCCGTACGCGACGCTGGCCGTGGCCGGGAGGAAGTTGATATTCGGACCGAGCGCGAGGCCGCCGTTGAGGACCACGTCGTAGCCACCGGCCGTCACCGTGAGCGAGGCCGCATTGCCTGCCCCGCAGAAGACGCCTCCGTGGCCGGCGACGCCGGCGGCGGCAAGGTTGACGACGGTGGCCTGGGCGCCCGCGCCGAACGACGAAAGCACGGCGGCGACGGCGGCGGCGGCCAGGGTGCGGTGCAACGAAACGCTCATGGGGATGTCTCCTGATTGCTTGGACTTGCTGACGAAGATGTCTGTGCACACAGAGTAGCAATTTGCGTGCGCGCTCCTGATTTCTCATGAAATCATGTACTTGGCGCGGCGGTCCGAAATGCATGTCAAGCGGCCCGACACTTTGCGACCGCGACGGCTCTGGTGTTGCCGCGGCCTCGCCGCGACAGCACGAGCCCGCCGTGATCGAATGTCTGCGTCTGCCGGCCGCAGCATCGGCGGCAGGCGGCGCAAGCGGCCCGACTTTTTGGAAGTGCCGGCGCCGCGATGTCGCCACGGACCGACGCGCGAGGACCACCGCATGAACTCCCTGCACAAGCTGCACCAGGCCGGCCAGAGCCTGTGGCTGGACAACATCACGCGAGCGCTGCTCGACGAAGGCGGCCTGCAGCGCTACATCGACGAGTTCGCCATCACCGGCCTCACGTCCAACCCGTCGATCTTCCATGGCGCGATCGCCGGCTCCGACGCCTATCGCGCGGCCATAGTCGCCAGCCGCGCACCCGACGCCGAGGCGCTGTTCTTCGAACTCGCGCTCGACGATCTGCGGCGTGCCGCCGACCTGTTCGCGCCGGTGCACCGGCGCACGCACGGCATCGACGGCTGGGTGTCGCTCGAGGTCTCGCCGCTGCTGGCCGACGATGCCAACGCGAGCGTCGCCGCCGCGATGGATCTGCATCGACGCGCCGCACGCGACAACCTCTTCGTCAAGATTCCCGGCACCACGGCCGGCTGCGTGGCGATCGAGGAGGCCACTTTCGAGGGCGTGCCGGTCAACGTGACGCTGCTCTTTTCCGGGCGGCAACTGGTGGCGGCTGCCGAGGCCTGGATGTGCGGCATCGAGCGGCGCATCGCGATCGGTCGCGAACCGCGCGTGCGCTCGGTGCTGTCGCTGTTCGTCAGCCGCTGGGACGTGGCCGTGGCCGGACAGGTGCCCGTCGAACTGCACAACCGGCTCGGCGTCGCCGTCGCGCAGCGCGCCTACAAGGACTACCTGACTCTCTGCGCCACGCCGCGCTGGCGCCGGCTGGCCGAGGTCGGTGTCGCGCCGCAGCGGCTGTTGTGGGCGAGCACCGGTACCAAGGACCCGAAGGCGCCTGACACGCTGTACGTCGAGGCGCTGGCGGCACCCGACACCATCGACACGATGCCCGAGAAGACGATCCGCGCCTTTGCCGACCATGGCAAGGTCGGCGCGCCGATGGCGCGCGACGGTGCCGCCGCGGCAGCCGAGTTGCAGCGCTTCGAGCAGGCCGGCGTGAACGTCGATGCGCTTGCCGAGCGGTTGCAGCAGGAAGGCAAGCAGGCTTTCGACAAGTCTTGGCGCGACTTGCTTGCCGTCCTCGACGGCGAGCGGCAGCGCCGCGCCAGTGCCGGTCCGGCACGCTGAACACACGCGGCCGCGCTGGCGGCCGCTGAACTACTCGGTCGTGCCGGCGGCCGCTGAATCGGCAACACACCTGGGATGGCGATGACTCCCGACTCCCTCGAACGCACCGCGATCGACACGCTGCGCTTCCTGTCCGTCGACATGGTGCAGCAGGCGGCCAGCGGCCATCCCGGTCTGCCGCTCGGCGCCGCGCCGATGGCGTATGTGCTGTGGACGAAGTTCCTGCACCATCACCCTTTGCTTCCGCACTGGCCCGACCGTGATCGCTTCGTGCTGTCGCCGGGCCACGGTTCGGCACTGCTGTACAGCCTGCTGTACCTCACCGGCTACGGCCTGACGCTGGACGATCTCAGGCAGTTCCGGCAATGGGGCAGCCGCACGCCCGGCCACCCGGAGCGCGGCCATACGCCGGGCGTCGAGACCACCACCGGCCCGCTCGGGCAAGGCCTGGCCAACGCCGTTGGCATGGCGATCGCCGAGGCGCAGCTCGCGGCACGCTACAACCGTGAAGGGCACAGCATCGTCGACCACCGCACCTGGGCCATCGTCAGCGACGGCGACCTGATGGAAGGTGTGGCCTCGGAAGCGGCGTCACTGGCCGGGCACCTCGCGCTCGGCAAGCTGATCTGCCTGTACGACGACAACCGTGTGACGCTGTCGGCCGGCACCGACATCACCTTCACCGAGGACCGCGCGGCGCGCTTTCGCAGCTACGGCTGGCACGTGCAGAGCGTGGCCGACGGCAACGACTGCGCGGCCATCGAGCAGGCGATCCGGCGCGCGCTGCGCCGCACGCGTCAGCCGTCGCTGATCGCCGTGCACACGCATCTGGGCTACGGCTCGCCGCTGCAAGACAGCTACAAGGCGCACGGCTCGCCGCTCGGCGCCGACAACGTCGCCGCCACCAAGCGCCGCCTCGGTTGGCCCGAGCAGCCGGCGTTCCTCGTGCCGCCCGAGGCGCTCGACCATTTCCGCGCCGCGCTCGACGCCGGCCGGCGCGCCGAAGCGGCCTGGCAGCGACGCTGGAACAGGTACCGCAAGGCCTTCCCCGAGCTTGCCGGCGAACTCGAGACGAGCCTGGCCGGACGACTGCCCGACGGCTGGGATGCCGACCTGCCGCTGTTCTCCGCCGACGCCAAGGGCATGGCCACACGCGTCGCCGGCGGCAAGGTGCTGGCGGCCATTGCGCCGCGCCTGCCCGCGCTGACCGGCGGCTCGGCCGACCTCGATCCGTCGACGTACACCGCGGTGGCCGGGCTCGGCGTGTTCGCCCCCGGCCGCGCGTCAGACGCCGAGGGTGCGGCCGACGAGCGCTGGAGCTACGCCGGCCGCAACCTGCACTTCGGCGTGCGTGAGCACGCGATGGGCGCCATCGCCAACGGCCTGGCCGCGCACGGCGGCGTGATCCCGTACACCGCGACCTTCATGGTGTTCTCCGACTACATGCGGCCGCCGATGCGGCTGGCGGCGCTGATGGGGCTGCGCGTGGTCTTCGTGTTCACGCACGATTCGGTCGCCGTCGGCGAGGACGGGCCGACGCACCAGCCCATCGAGCAGCTGGCCGCGCTGCGTGCGATGCCGAACCTGCAGGTGATCCGGCCGGGCGACGCCAACGAGACCGCCGTCGCGTGGCAGGTGGCGCTCGAGAGCACCGAGCGGCCGACCGCGATCGTGCTGTCGCGCCAGAACGTGCCGACGCTCGACCGCACGCGCTGCGCCGCTGCCGAAGGGCTGCGTCGCGGTGCCTACGTGCTGCTCGATGCGCCGGGGGCGGCACCGGAACTCATCGTGATCGGCAGCGGCGCCGAGACGGCGCTGGCGCTGCAGGCGGTCGAGCGCCTGCAGGCCGAGGGCATAGCCGCCCGTGCCGTGTCCATGCCGTGCTGGGATCTGTTCGAGTGCCAGGACACGGCGTATCGCGACGCCGTGCTGCCGCCCCGGGTGGTGGCGCGCGTGGCCGTCGAAGCCGGCTGCAGCCTGGGCTGGGAGCGCTGGGTCGGCTCGCGCGGCGCGGTGGTCGGCCTGGACCGCTACGGCGCGTCGGCGCCCGGTGAACTGGTGCTCGCCAGGCTCGGCATCAGCGTCGAACACGTCGTCGCCCGCGCCAAGGCACTGCGGTCGTAAGCACGCTGCACACGCCGCGCACGCCGCAGCGCTGCCGTCAGGCCGCCGGCGCGCCCTCCAGCCCGCCGAAGCGCAGGTAGTAGCTGGGGTGCGCTTGAGGTGCAGGGCCCTCGGCGGTCTCGAGCATGCCTGCGACATGGCCCTCGGCGGCGGCCTGCAGATGGCGGTACAGATTGCGGCACAGCAGCGCGGCGGCGGCGCCCGGCCAGTCGGCGGGCAGCAGTTCCTCTGGCAGGAAGGGATCGCGCAGGCAGGCGCGCCGGTAGCCGTGCATCAGCAGCGTGCGCACCGCGAAGGCCAGCCGCTCGTCGGGCGCCGGGCGTGTGCGCAGCGCCTGCCACACGGGCCGGAAGGCGTCGAGGAAGCCGCGGTACTCGTCGGCCAGGCGCTGCAGATCCCAGCCGGCGCGCGCGATCGTGCGCAGCGCCTCGGCGGTGACGATGGGCAGCGCGGGCCCGCGCAGGACCAGCGCCTGCCCGCGCGCCGCCACGTCGGCGAGCAGCCGGCGCAGCGCGCGCTCGTCGGGGGCGGGGTGCAGCAGCAGGCCGTTGGCCGGCGCGCCGAAGCCCAGCCACGACAGCTCGCGGCGCAGTTGCTCGCGCAGCGCCGCGTCGGTGCTCGAGGGATCGATCGACACGACGGTCCAGCCCTGGTCCCAGGCGCGCGGCGCACGGCCATACAGACGCTCGCCGACGGCGTCGATGCGTCGCCGCCCGTCCTCGGTCAGCCGGTAGAAGCTGCGCCGCCCAAGCTGCTGCGACGCGAGCCAGCCTTCCTGCGCCAGCCGGAATACCGACGTGCGCACCGTGCGCTCGTTCAGGCCGACCAGTGCCGCCAGCGCGATCACGCTGCCCAGCCACGCCGTGCCGCCGCGGTGCGCGATCGCATCGCCGTAGATCGTCACGATCAGCGACTTGGCCTTGGGCTGCATGCGTTCGACGAGGCGCGCGACGAGGGTGTCGATGTCTGCGGGCATGGGCGAGGGTGTGTACAGGCGGGCAGTCGCCATGCTAGCGGCAGCGCGCAGTATCGAACGTCATGATTCAGATCAATTTACAAATTACATATATATGAGTTATATTTATCATGCTGCGTCGAGCTTCGCAGGTGAGATGGTGTTTCGAGGCGATTCGCCAGCGTCTGGTATTGCCGTTCAGCAGAAGCAAGACATCGCGCCTGACCGCCCGAGGAGACTCCGATGACCGCGTCTGCACCCACGCCTGGGACCCAGAGCCTGCCGACCTATTGCTACAACTGCGTGGCCGGGCCCGACCTTCTGACCGTGAAGGTCAAGGATGGTGTGGCCGTCAACATCGAGCCCGATCACCGCGCCACCGGCGTGCACCCGGCGCACGGCCGGCCTTGCGTCAAGGCCTACGGATTGGTGCAGAAGACCTACAACCCGCACCGCATCCTGCGACCCATGAAGCGCACCAACCCGCGCAAGGGCCGCGACGAAGACCCCGGCTTCGTGCCGATTTCGTGGGACGAGGCGCTGGACATCGTCGCCGCCAAGCTCAACGACATCCGCGCGCGCGGCATCCTCGACGACCAGGGCCTGCCGCGCGTGGCGGCCACCTTCGGCCACGGCGGCACGCCGGCGCACTACATGGGCACGCTGCCGGCGTTCCTGTCGGCCTGGGGGGCGATCGACTACAGCTTCGGCTCGGGGCAAGGCGTCAAGTGCGTGCACTCCGAGCATCTGTACGGCGAGTTCTGGCACCGCGCGTTCACCGTGTGTGCCGACACGGTGGCCACGCGCTACATCGTTTCCTTCGGCAGCAACGTCGAGGTCACCGGCGGCTCGTGCGCGGTGCGTCGCCACGCCGACGCGCGGCTGCGCGGCATCAAGCGCGTGCAGGTCGAGCCGCAGATGTCGCCGACGGCCGCCTGCTCGGCCGAGTGGGTGCCGATCAAGCCCAAGACCGATGCCGCCTTCATGCTCGCGATGGTGCACGTGCTGCTGCACGAGGCGGCGCGCGAGCGGCTGGATCTGCCGTTCCTGCGCGACCGTACCGCCTCACCCTATCTCGTCGGGCCGGGCGGCTGGTACCTGCGCGATCCGACCAGCGGCAAGCCGTTGCTGTGGGACGAGCGCAGCGCCGCCGCGGTGCCGTTCGACACGCCGGGCGCCGTGCCCGCGCTCGAAGGCCGCTATCGCGTGGCCGAGGCCGCGACGCACGGCCCCGACGGCGAGGTGACACGCCATGCGGCAGTCGAGGGCCAGACGGCCTTCGGCGTGATGGTCGAGGCGATGCGCAGCTCGACGCCCGAGTGGGCGAGCGCCATCTGCGACGTGCCGGCCGAGACCATCCGCCGCGTCGCGCTCGAGTACCTGGACAACGCCTGCATCGGCGAGACCATCGAGATCAACGGCCGCACGCTGCCGCTGCGGCCTGTGGCGGTGACGCTGGGCAAGACGGTCAACAACGGCTGGGGCGCGTTCGAGTGCTGCTGGGCGCGCACGGTGCTGGCGACGCTGGTCGGGGCGCTCGAGGTGCCCGGAGGCACGCTGGGCACCACGGTGCGGCTGAACAGGCCGCACGAGAACCGCCTGCTGTCGGTCAAGCCCGGAGAAGACGGCTTCATGGCCGCGCGCTTCAACCCCACCGACCGCGAGAACTGGGCGCGCAAGCCCACCGGCCGCAACGCGCACAAGACGCTGATTCCGATCGTCGGCAACTCGCCGTGGAGCCAGGCGCTGGGTCCGACGCACCTGGCATGGTTGTTCCTGCGCGAGACGCCGTCCGACTGGCCCAAGCCGACGGCGCCCGAGGTGTGGTTCGCCTTCCGCACCAACCCGGCGATTTCGTTCTGGGAGACGGCGCAGGTGGAGGCCACGATGGCCACGATGCCGTTCATCGTCTGCTTCGCCTACACGCCGGACGAGACCAACCACATGGCCGACATCCTGCTGCCGGATGCGACCGATCTCGAGAGCACGCAGCTCACGCGCGTGGGCGGCACCAAGTTCGTCGAGCAGCATTGGCACCACCAGGGCGTGGCGCTGCGCCAGGCGGCCGTCGCGCCGCAGGGCGAGTCGCGTGACTTCACGTGGATCTCGGCCGAACTGGCGCGCCGTACCGGGCTCATCGAGCGCTACACGGCGGCGCTCAACCGCGGCGCCGCGGGCAGCCCGCTCGAGGGCGAGGGCGCCGGCGGCCGGTGGGACTTCAAGCTGACGAGCGAGCAGGTGTTCGATGTCGACACGGTCTGGGACGCGGTGTGCAAGGCGGCGACGGCCGAGCTCACCGAAGGCCGCGAGATCAAGGACCTGGCCTGGTTCAAGGAGCACGGCTGGTTCGTCGTGCCTTTCGAGCGCGTCGACTGGTACCTGACGCCGACGATGGAGGCCATGGGTCTGCGCTACGAGCTGCCGTACCAGGAGCGGCTGCTGCGCACCGGCATCGAGCTCGGGCGGCGCCTGCACGAAGAAGGCATCCACTGGTGGGACACCCAGCTCACCGAGTACCAGGCGATCCCGCAGTGGCACGACGTGCTCGGGCACTGGGAGCGCTCGGTCGTGGCGCTGGGCGGGCGGCTCGAGGACTTCCCGTTCTGGGCCATCACCACCAAGTCGATGCCGTACACGACCGGCAACAACGCCGGCATCCCGCTCATGAACGAGGTCTCGGGCAACCTGCGCGGCCACGGCTCGGTGATGATGAACTCCGGCACGGCGAAGCGGCTGGGCATCGCGGCCGGCGACTGGGTCGAGGTGCGCTCGGCGGTCGGCGCCACCGTCGGGCGCGCGGCGCCGGTGCAGGGCTGCCGGCCGGACACCATCGTCATCCCGGGCCAGTACGCGCACTGGAAGACGCCGGTGGCGCGCACCTTCCGTTTCCCGTCGCTCAACGCGATCGCGCCGCTGTCGATGGTGTCGCTGGCGCTCACCGACGCCACCGGCTCGGGCGCCGACATCGTGCGCGTGCAGGTGCGCAAGGTCGACCCGCCGCTGCCGGTGCGCGACGAGCCCGTCGCCGCCGCGGCTGCCGTCTGAGGAGACCGCAGCCATGACCCGCTACGTGATGGTGGCCGACCTCCGGCGCTGCGTCGGCTGCCAGACCTGCACCGCGTCGTGCAAGGAAGCCAACGGTACGCCGCCCGGCGTGCAGTGGCGCCGCGTGCTCGACATCGAGGCCGGCGAATACCCCGAGGTGAGCCGCGTCTTCGTGCCCACCGGCTGCCAGCACTGCGACGAGCCGCCGTGCATGGAGGTGTGCCCGACGACCGCGACGCGCAAGCGCGACGACGGCATCGTCACGATCGACTACGACCTGTGCATCGGCTGCGCCTACTGCATGATGGCCTGTCCCTACGATGCACGTTACAAGGTCGAGGACGAGAGCTACGCCTTCGGCAGCGCGCCGACGGCGGCCGAGCGCCGGCGCAGCGCCAAGCCGATCGTCGACGTCGTCACCAAGTGCACCTTCTGTGTCGATCGCATCGATGCCGGCCTCGCCAACGGTCTCGTTCCCGGCGACGACCCGCAGGCGACGCCGGTGTGCGTGCAAAGCTGCATCTCCGGCGCGATGCGCTTCGGCGACATCGAGGATCCGGCGAGCGGCGTCTCGCGCCTGCTGGCCGAGAACCGCTGGTTCCGCATGCACGAGTCCGAAGGGACCGGGCCGGGCTTCTACTACCTCTGGGACAAGGAGGCGCCGCTGTGAAGCAGATGAACGCCGCGCGCCGCCAGGCGCACTGGGATCTGCGCGCCGCAGGCAATTTCATGGCCGGCGGCACCGGTTGCGGCCTCGTGCTGGCCGCGGTCGTCGCGGCTCTGGCCGGAGCCGGGGTGCCGCGGCTGGCGCTGCTCGTGGCCGCCGCTTGCGTCGGCTTCGGCCTGTTGCTCGTCTGGCTCGAGATCGGCAAGCCCTGGCGGGCGCTGCACGTGTTCTTCCACCCGCACACGTCATGGATGACACGCGAGGGCATCCTCGCCGGCCCGTTGCTGGCCAGTTGCGCGCTCGGCGCGTGGACCGGTCATGCACTGTGGCTCGTGCCGGCCGCCGGCTTTGCGGGCGGCTTTCTCTACGCCCAGGCGCGGATCCTGCGCGCCGCGCGCGCGATCCCGGCCTGGTCGCATCCGCGCATCGTGCCGCTCATCGTCGCCACCGGCGTGGCCGAAGGGTTCGGCGCGTATGTCGCGCTGGCGGCGGCGTTCGGAGGGCCGGAGTCGCTGCCGGCCCTCGTCGCGGCGCTGGCGATCGTCGCGGGCGTCACGCGCGAGGTCGTGCGCGAGGTCTACCGCCGTGCGCTGGTCGCGGCGCGGGCGCCGCAGCCGACGCTCGAATGGTTCGTCCGTCCCGAGGTCCACGTGCTGCGGGCCTTGCGCGTGCTCTCGGTGCTCCTGCTGGCGCTGGGCCTGGCGACGGAAGTGCGCTGGGCGCTGGCGGCGGGCGGCGTGTTGGCGGTGCTCGGCGGCTGGGGGCTGAAGGGCGTGCTCGTCACGCGTGCCGCCTACACGCGGGGCGCCATGATTCCGCACGCACCGACGCGCGGACGCAGCCAGGCACGCAGCGTGACGAACTGAGGGACGCCGCGCAGCGACCCAGCGACCCAGCGACGCGGCGGCGCGCATGGCGTCCCCGGGCGCCGCAACATGCCGGCTGCCAGTGATGGCATGCGAGTTGCGCGAGGATCGTCGCAGGTCGACGCCACCCGCCGCGGTGGCTCGTGGCGCCTCGCATGGCCGTGCGCTGGAGCACTACGGAGGTGCGGCAATGAGCAAGCTGGGTCCTTTGACGCCATTGGTCGGTGACTGGGAGGGCGACGTCGGCGTCGATCTGTCCTATCACAACAAGGAGGACGAGACGGCCGAGACCGGCTACTTCGAGAAGGCCTGGTTCAGGCCGATCCCGATCGTCGAGAACGGCAAGCAAACGATGCAGGGACTGAACTACGGCATGACCGCCTGGCGCCATGGCGAAGAGGCGATGGACCCGTTCCACGACGAGGTCGGCTACCTGCTGTGGGAGGTGGCCACCGGGCAGGTCATGCGCTGCTTCGCGGTGCCGCGCGGCATTGCGCTGCTGGCCGGCGGCAGCGCCAAGCCCGGTGACAAGATCCTGCGCCTGAAG
>JAGWTJ010000276.1 GCA_028869005.1 Burkholderiales bacterium
TGCCAGGACGAGCCGCAAAACCAGGGCGCCTGGTTCTTTGTGCAGCACTACCTGCACGAGAACATGGCCGAAGGCCAGCGCCTGGGTTACTCCGGCCGCGCGGCATCTGCCTCGCCCGCAGTGGGCTACTCCCACCTGCACCAGGAACAGCAAAAGGCGCTGGTTGAAGGCGCATTCGGCAAGCTCAAGGGCTTTGTGCTCACCAAATAAAACACGAAAGAATTGATATGGCTATCGTAGAAGTTAAAGTCCCGCAGCTTTCTGAATCGGTTGCGGAAGCCACGCTGTTGCAGTGGAAGAAGAAGGTCGGCGAATCGGTTGCTGCAGATGAAATCCTGATCGAAATCGAAACCGACAAGGTGGTGATGGAAGTTCCCGCTCCTGCTGCTGGTGTCCTGGCTGAAGTGGTGCAGGGCGATGGTGCTACCGTCGCTGCCGAGCAGCTGATTGCCCGCATCGACACCGAAGGCAAGGCTGGCGCCACCGCCGCTCCGGCAGCCGCTGCGGCACCTGCAGCCGCAGCGCTAGCCGCCGCCCCGGCTGTGGCCTCTGCCAGCAAGGCCGGCGTGGCCATGCCCGCTGCCGCCAAGCTGATGGCCGACAACAACCTGGCCGCCGGCTCGGTGGCCGGCACCGGCAAGGACGGCCGCATCACCAAGGGCGACGTGCTGGGGGCCGTGGCCGCCGGCGCCGCTGCACCCAAGGCTGCCCCGGTGGCCGCACCGGTGAACGCTGCTGTGGCCAAGCCGCTGCCGGCGGTGGCCGCGCCGGTGCCGATGGCCCTGGGCGAGCGCCCCGAGCAGCGCGTGCCGATGTCGCGCCTGCGCGCCCGCATCGCCGAGCGCCTGGTGCAGAGCCAGTCCACCAACGCCATCCTGACCACCTTCAACGAGGTCAACATGGCCCCGGTGATGGAGATGCGCAAGAAGTTCCAGGACAAGTTCGAGAAGGAACACGGCGTCAAGCTGGGCTTCATGAGCTTCTTCGTCAAGGCGGCCGTGCACGCCCTCAAGAAGTTCCCGGTGCTCAACGCCTCGGTCGATGGCAACGACATCGTCTACCACGGCTACTTCGACATCGGCATCGCGGTCGGCTCGCCGCGCGGCCTGGTGGTGCCGATCCTGCGCGACGCCGACCAGATGAGCTTCGCCGACATCGAGAAGAAGATCGCCGAGTACGGCACCAAGGCACGCGACGGCAAGCTGTCGATCGAGGAGCTCACCGGCGGCACCTTCACGATCAGCAACGGCGGCGTGTTCGGCTCGTTGCTGTCCACGCCGATCATCAACCCGCCGCAAAGCGCCATCCTCGGCGTGCACGCGACCAAGGAGCGCGCGGTGGTCGAGAACGGGCAGGTCGTGCCGCGGCCGATGAACTACCTGGCGCTGAGCTACGACCACCGCATCATCGACGGCCGCGAGGCCGTGCTCGGCCTGGTGACGATGAAGGACGCGTTGGAGGATCCGGCGCGACTCCTGTTCGACATTTGAGGCGCGCGCCATGAGCAAGACATTCGACGTCGTCGTCATCGGCGGCGGCCCGGGCGGCTACATCGCCGCCATCCGTGCGGCGCAACTCGGCCTCGAGGTCGCCTGCATCGACGAGTGGAGCAACACCAAGGGCGGGCCCGCGCTCGGCGGCACCTGCACCAACGTCGGCTGCATCCCGAGCAAGGCGCTGCTGCAGAGCTCGGAGAACTTCGCGCATGCGGCGCACGGCTTCGCCGCGCACGGCATCGGCGTCGCCGGCCTGACGATCGACGTGGCGAAAATGGTCGCGCGCAAGGACGCCATCGTCAAACAGAACAACGACGGCATCCAGTACCTCTTCAAGAAGAACAAGGTCGCCTTCTTCCACGGCCGCGGCTCGTTCGCGCGCGCGCTCGACGGCGGGCGCGGCGGCTACGAGATCGCCGTCGCCGGCAACGAGGCTGCGACGCTGACGGCCAGGCAGGTGGTGGTGGCCACCGGCTCGAGCGCGCGCGCCCTGCCGGGCCTGCCCTTCGACGAGGAACGCATCCTCAGCAACGACGGTGCCTTGCGCATCGGCCGGGTGCCGGAGCGCCTGGGCATCGTCGGCAGCGGCGTGATCGGCCTCGAGATGGGCTCGGTGTGGCGGCGCCTGGGGGCCCAGGTGACGGTGCTGGAAGCGCTGCCGGTGTTCCTCGGTGCCGCCGACGAGCAGGTCGCCAAGGAGGCGCTCAAGGCCTTCACGAAGCAGGGCCTGGCAATCGAACTCGGCGTCAAGGTCGGCGAGGTGAAGATCGGCAAGGCCGGCAAGGGCAGCAAGAGTGGCAACGGCGACCATGGCGACGTGAGCGTGAGCTACACCGACGCCAAGGGCGAGGCGCGCACGCTCGAGGTCGACCGGCTCATCGTCAGCGTCGGCCGTGCGCCGAATACGGTCGGCCTGGCGCCCGAAGCGGTCGGCCTGCAACTCGACGAGCGCGGCGCCGTCGTCGTCGACGACGAGTGCCGCACCAACCTGCCCGGCGTGTGGGCGGTGGGCGACGTGGTGCGCGGCCCGATGCTCGCGCACAAGGCCGAGGAGGAGGGCGTCGCGGTGGCCGAGCGCATCGCCGGCCAGCACGGCCACGTCGACTTCGGCACCATCCCCTGGGTGATCTACACCGACCCCGAGATCGCCTGGGTCGGCCAGACCGAGCAGCAGTTGAAGGCGGCCGGCCGCGCCTACCGCGCCGGCAGCTTCCCGTTCGCCGCCAACGGCCGCGCGCGCGCCCTCGGCAACACCACCGGCTTCGTCAAGTTCCTCGCCGATGCCGCCACCGACGAGATCCTCGGCGTGCACATCGTCGGGCCGCTGGCCAGCGAGCTGATCGCCGAGGCGGTGGTGGCGATGGCCTTCAAGGCCAGCAGCGAGGACATCGCCCGCATCTGCCACGCCCATCCGAGCCTGGGCGAGGCGATGAAGGAAGCCGCGCTGGCGGTGGACAAGCGCACGCTGAACGCCTGACGAGTCGCGGTGTCGGTGCGCCGGGTCTACGAGGCCGCGCTTGCCGAGCGCGGCTATGCGAGTGATGCGGCGCAGCTGGCGGGGTTGGCTGCACTCGAGCGCTGCGAGAACGAGTGGATCGCGTACAAGGCGCGCCGCGGCAACGCGGTGGCCAAGCTGCTGGTGCGCCCGCCGATCCCGCGCGGCGTCTACATGTGGGGCGGCGTCGGGCGCGGCAAGAGCTTCCTGATGGACTGCTTCTTCCAGAGCGTGCCGCTGATGCGCAAGACGCGGCTGCACTTCCACGAGTTCATGCGCGAGGTGCACCGCGAGCTGCAGGAACTCAAGGGCACGGTGAACCCGCTCGACGAGCTCGGCCGGCGCATCGCGCGGCGCTTTCGCCTCATCTGCTTCGACGAATTCCACATCGCCGACGTGACCGATGCGATGATCCTGCACCGACTGCTCGAGTCGCTGTTCGCCAACCGCGTGAGCATCGTGACGACGTCCAACTTTGCGCCCGACGATCTGTACCCGAACGGGCTGCAGCGCGAGCGCATCCTGCCGGCGATCGAACTGCTGAAGGACAGGCTCGAGGTGGTCGCCGTCGACGCCGGCACCGACTACCGCCAGCGCACGCTCGAGCAGGTGCAGATGTACCACTGCCCGCTCGGTACAGCGGCCGACGCGGCCCTGACGCACGCCTTCGAGCATCTGGCCGAGGCGCGTGACGAGCCGCCGTTGCTGCACATCGAGCACCGCGAGATCCGCGCCGTGCGGCGCGCCGGCGGTGTCGTCTGGTTCGAGTTCCGCGAACTGTGCGGCGGCCCGCGCTCGCAGAACGACTACCTCGAACTGGCGAGCCGCTTCCACACGCTGCTGCTGGCCAATGTGCCGCAGATGGCACCGCGGCTGGCGAGCGAGGCGCGCCGCTTCACCTGGCTCGTCGACGTGCTGTACGACCGGCGCGTCAAGCTCATCGTCTCGGCCGCGGTGCCGCCCGAGCAGCTCTACACCGAGGGGCCGCTGGCGCACGAATTTCCGCGC
>JAGWTJ010000277.1 GCA_028869005.1 Burkholderiales bacterium
GACGCCGAGATCACGCCGGTGACGATCGCGCAGAAGAAGGGCGAGACTATCGTCGTCGCCAGGGACGAGCACCCGCGCGAGACCAGTCTCGAGGCGCTGGCGCGGCTCAAGGGCGTCGTCAAGCCCGAGGGCAGCGTGACGGCGGGCAATGCCAGCGGCGTCAACGACGGCGCCTGCGCGCTGCTCGTGGCGAGCGAGGCGGCGGCGCGGCGCCACGGCCTGAGCCCGCAGGCACGCATCGTCGGCATGGCCACTGCCGGCGTGCCGCCGCGCATCATGGGCATCGGGCCGGCACCGGCCACGCGCAAGGTGCTGGCGCTCACCGGCCTCGACCTGGCGCAGATGGACGTGATCGAGCTGAACGAGGCCTTCGCGGCGCAGGGGCTCGCCGTGCTGCGCGATCTGGGCCTCGCCGACGACGACCCGCGCGTCAACCCCAACGGCGGTGCGATCGCGCTCGGCCATCCGCTGGGTGCCAGCGGCGCCAGGCTGGCGACGACCGCGGTCAACCAGCTGCAGCGCAGCGGCGGCCGCTACGCGTTGTGCACGATGTGCATCGGCGTCGGCCAGGGCATCGCGCTCGTGCTGGAGCGCGTCTGAGCGCGCGGCGCCAGCGCCGCCGGACGCGCGGCAGGCGCAGGATGCGCACGCGCCGGCCCTGCCCGCGCGCCGCGGAGCGGGCGACGTGACGCAGCCGCACCGGCCCGAGATCCACGTGCTGGCCAACGGCGTGTGCGTGCAGGTCGCGCACTCGCCGCTGTGGCGCAGTTGCGGCGTCGGCGTCTACGTGCGCTGGGGCAGCGCGCACGAGAGCCGCGCGCTCAACGGCATCGGCCATGTGCTCGAACACATGGCCTTCAAGGGCACGGCGAGCCGCGACGCGCGCCACATCAATCTCGACGCCGAGCGCCTGGGCGCGGAGGTCAACGCCCACACCGACAAGGACCACACCGCCTACCACATGCTCGGTCTGCCCGAGCACGCGCCGCGCTTCGTCGCCATGCTCGGCGACATCGTGCGCCACGCCACGCTGCCGCCCGACGAGCTCGAGCGCGAGCGCCAGGTGCTGTTGCACGAGTTCACCGAGGACGAGGACGACCCGCTGTCGACCGCCTTCAAGCTGTTCGACCGCTGCTGCTTCGGCCTGCACCCGGCGGCGCAGCCGGTGATCGGCACGCGCGCCAATATCGAGCGCTTCACGCGCGCCGAGCTGCTCGCGCACCTGGCGCGCGGCTACACCGGCTGCAATGTCGTCGTGTCGGCTGCCGGCGCGGTGGATCCGGACGCGATCCTGCACGCCGCCGAGGCGGCCTTCGGCGACATGCCGCGCGGCACTCCCAACGTGGTCGAGGTGCCGGCCTACGAAGGCGGCATCCGCACCAAGGCGCAGGAGGGTTCGAGCCAGACGCACCTCGTGCTGGGTTTCCCGCTGCCGGCGCTGCGCGCGGCCGACGCCACCGGGCAGGTGGCCGCTGCCGTGCTCGGCGAGGGCATGAGCAGCCCGCTGCTCGAGACGCTGCGCGAACGGCGCGGCCTGGCCTACTACGCAGCCTGCTCGGCCGACGTGCTCGACATGTGCGGCCAGTTCGTCGTCGAGGCCTCGACCGGACCGAAGGCTCTCGACGAACTGCTGGGCGCCACGCTCGCGCTGCTGCGCCGCCACGCCGATGGCATCGATCCGGTCGACCTCGAACGCGCCCGCCACCAGCTCGCGGTGCGCGCGCTGCGCCGCGAGGAGCGGCCGCTGCGCGTGCTCGAGGATGCCGCGCTCGACTGGTTCGCGCTCGCTCGCGTGCGCAGCCGCGCCGAGCGCGCGGACTCGATCGCAGCGGCAAGCGCCGCGCAGGTGCGCGCCGCGTTCGAGCACATGCTCGGGCATGAGGTGGCGTTGGCGGTGAGCGGCAAGGTGGCGCGCGGCACGCGCGAGCGGTTGCGGCAGATCAGCGAGCAGACGCTGGGCGCTCGGCGCTAGCCTCCTCGGTGCTTTCGTGGTCGGGTGGGGCCGGGTGCTCGGAGGCTCGGAGGCCCGCCCGCCAACGCCTTTGCGATACGACAGTGGCGTGCGTGCATGCCACCGGGCAGGGGCCCTCAGCGTCACCAGAGCGGCGGCCGCACGAGCGCGTGCACCACAGCGTTGCCATAGACTGAGCTGCCCCAGCCGCCCAGCCGTACGAGACACCGCATGTCCGCCAGACAGCCATCCAGCCGCTACTGGGCCGACCACACCACCGAGTCGCTTGCACAGATGCAGCGCGAGCGCCTCATCGCCGTGCTGCCCATCGCCGCCACCGAGCAGCACGGCCCGCATCTGCCGCTGTCCACCGACACGACGATCGTCGAGGGCATCGTGCGCGCCGCGATTCCCAAGTTGCCGGACGAGCTGCCGGTGCTGTTCCTGCCCACGGCGCAGGTGGGCAAGAGCAACGAGCACGCGCTGTACCCGGGTACGCTGACGCTGTCGCTCACCACCGTGGTTGCGTACTGGAAGGATCTGGCTGCCAGCGTGGTGGCCAGTGGCGTGAAGAAGCTCGTGTTCTTCAACAGCCACGGCGGCCAGATGAACGCGATGGACATCGTGACGCGCGACCTGCGCCAGGAGCACGGCATCCTGGTCGTGGCCGGCAACTGGATGACGCTCGGCCTGCCGCCGGGCCTCGTCGACGCGCACGAGCTCATGCATGGCATCCACGGCGGCGATCTCGAGACTTCGCTCATGATGGCGCTCGCGCCCGAGCTCGTGCGTCTCGATCGACGGCAGAACTTCGGCTCGCTTACCGAGACGCTGGCGCGCGAGAACCGGTTTCTGTCGATCACGCCGCGCGGCAAGATCGGCTGGCAGTCGCAGGATCTGAACCCGCTCGGCGCCTGCGGCGACGCGGCCAGCGCCACGGCCGAGAAGGGCGAGGCGGTGCTCGACTTCGTCTCCAGCCGCTTCGTCGAACTGCTGCTCGAAGTCGACGCCTATCCGCTCGCGCGCCTGGGCAACGCGCCGGCCTGGCGCTGAGCGCGCACGCCGCGGCCGCACAATCGGCGCGATGTCGTCCGAACCCGGCCCGCCGAAGCTGCTCGCGCCCTGGCGCGTGGTCCCGCCCGACCTCGACCCGGCCGAGACGCGCGAGTGGCTCGACGCCTTCGCCACGCTCGTGCAGCACGAGGGCCGCGAGCGCGGCACCTACATCCTGCGGCGCTTGCTCGACGCCGCGCGCGCGCACCAGGTGCCGCTGCCGCCGGTGCTCAACACCCCCTACGTCAACACCGTCACGCTCGATCGGCAGCCGCAGTACCCGGGCGACCTCGTCGTCGAGGCGCGCATCTCGGCCATCGTGCGCTGGAACGCGCTGGCGATGGTGGTGCGCAGCAACCACGTGAGCAGCGAACTCGGCGGCCACATCGCCACCTATGCGTCGATCGCCGATCTGTTCGAGGTCGGCTTCAACCACTTCTTTCGGGCCGGGCCCGGCGGGCAGGGCGGCGATCTCGTGTTCTTCCAGCCGCATGCCTCGCCCGGTGTCTACGCACGCGCCTTCGTCGAAAGGCGGCTGCCGCTCGAGCGGCTGCTCAAGTTCCGCCAGGAAACCGGCGGCGACGGCTTGAGCTCCTACTGCCACCCCTGGCTGATGCCCGACTTCTGGCAGTTCCCCACGGGGTCGATGGGTCTGGGGCCGATCACTGCGATCTACCAGGCGCGCTTCATGCGCTACCTCGACGACCGCGAACTGCTAGACACGCGCGGCCGGCGCGTCTGGGCCTTCGTCGGCGACGGCGAGATGGACGAGCCCGAGTCGCTGGCCGGCCTCTCGCTCGCCGCGCGCGAGGGCCTGGACAACCTCGTCTTCGTCGTCAACTGCAACCTGCAGCGGCTGGACGGCCCGGTGCGCGGCAACGGCAAGATCATCCAGGAGCTCGAAGGCGAGTTCCGCGGCGCCGGCTGGAACGTGATCAAGCTGATCTGGGGCAAGGAGTGGGACGAGCTGCT
>JAGWTJ010000278.1 GCA_028869005.1 Burkholderiales bacterium
CTGCGAAAGCCGACCGGACTCATGCGCAGCTGGTAGCCGGCGCTGGCCGCCAGCGGCGACAGCCGCGTCTCGGGCGTGCCGCCGTCGAGCGCGAGCGGCTCGTCGCGAAAGCGGGCCCGGCCGTCGGCGCCGGTGTAGAGCACGACCTTGGTGAATTCCATCGCGCGCATTGTCGACGCTGCGCCGCTCACACCGCCGACGTCATGCCGCCATCGACGAACAGCACATGCCCGGTGACGAAGCTGGAGGCGTCGCTCGCCAGGAACACCGCCGCCGGCGCCAGTTCCTCGACCTGACCCCAGCGCCCGAGCGGCGCGCGCTGGCGCACCCAGGCGCTGAACTGCTCGTCGGCGACGAGCTTGGCGGTGAGCTCGGTGGCGAAGTAGCCCGGCGCGATGCCGTTGACGCGGATGCCGTGCGGCGCGAGGTCGATGGCCATCGCCTTGGTCAGCATCTTGGCCGCGCCCTTGCTCGCGGTGTAGGCCGAGGTGCCGGCACGGCCGAGCTCGCTCATCACCGAGCAGATGTTGATGATGCGGCCGCGCTTGCGCTCGGCCATGCGCCGCGCCACCGCCTGGCCGACGATGAACAGGCCGTCGACGTTGGTCGACATCACGGCGCGCCAGTCGTCCAGGCTCAACTCGTTGAAGGGCGCGCGGCGCGTGATGCCGGCGTTGTTGACGAGGATGTCGATGGCACCAACGTCGGCCTCGATGGCAGCCACGGCCGCCGCCACGCCATCGAAGTCGGTGGCGTCGAAGGCACTCGTGTCTACCGTCAGGCCTTCGGCGCGCAGCGCCAGCGCGGCGCGCTCGAGCTTGGCGCGGTCGCGGCCGTTGAGCACGAGCGCGGCACCGGCCTGACCGAGACCGCGCGCAAGCGCCAGGCCGATGCCGCCCGACGAGCCGGTGACCATGGCCAGGCGACCGTCGAGGCGAAAGGTGCGGGCGTCGATCATGGGGCCACGGTCTCCAGTTGCTGCACGATGCGCGCGACGATCGTGGCGGCCGGCTCGGCGACGTCGAAGGCCAGCGCGCCCTCGTCGCCGGCCGGCGGCTCGAGCGTCTCGAGCTGGCTTTGCAGCAGCGAGGCGGGCATGTAGTGGTCGCGGCGTGACGCCATGCGCGCGGCCAGCAGCTCGGCCGTGCCGTGCAGGTACACGAACTTCAGTTTCGGCGCCGCGGCGCGCAGCCGCTCGCGGTACGAGCGCCTGAGCGCCGAGCACGACACCACCAGAGCCTCGCCGCGCAGCGCGGCATCCGCCAACTGCTGGGCGACGGCGACCAGCCAACCCTGGCGGTCGGCGTCGGTGAGCGGCCGTCCGGCACGCATGCGCGCCACGTTCTCGGGCGGATGCAGTTGGTCGCCCTCGACGAAGCGCGCGCCGAGCACGGCAGCCAGCGCGCGGCCGACCGTGCTCTTGCCGCTGCCGCTGACGCCCATCACGACGACGCGCCAGACCCGCTCGCGCGGCGCCGACCCTTTGCGCACGCGTTCACCCCAGGCGTTGGCCGCTGGCGCCGTCGAACACGTGCACCTTCGCGGCGTCGAGCGCCAGATGCACCTGATGGTCGGGCGCGACGTTCGCGCGGCCGTGCATGACGACGATCAGCTGCTGGCCGCCGACGTCGACCACCATCTCGGTCTCGGCGCCGGTCGGCTCGACCACGACCACGCGCGCCGCGATGCCTTCCGGCGCCAGCCTCAGGTCGCCGGGTCGCACGCCGTAGCGCACCGCTGTGCCGTCGGCGCCCGCCACGCCGCCCGGCAGCGGCCACGGCACGCCCAGCGCCTGCACCGCGCCCGCGCGCAGCGTGCCCTCGAACACGTTCATCGCCGGCGAGCCGATGAACTGGGCGACGAACAGGTTGCGCGGGCGGTCGTACAGCTCGAGCGGCGTGCCGATCTGCTCGACGACGCCGTCGTGCATGACGACGATGCGGTCGGCCATCGTCATGGCCTCGATCTGGTCGTGCGTGACGTAGACGGTGGTGGTCTTCAGGCGCTGGTGCAGCGCCTTGATCTCGGCGCGCATCGCCACGCGCAGCTTGGCGTCGAGGTTGGACAGCGGCTCGTCGAACAGGAACACCTTGGGGTCGCGCACGATGGCGCGCCCCATCGCCACGCGCTGGCGCTGGCCGCCGGAGAGCTCGCGCGGATGGCGCTCGAGCAGCGCCTCGAGGTTGAGGATGCGCGCGGCCTCCGCCACGCGCTGCTCGATCTGGCCGGGCGCGGCCTTGCGCAGTCGCAGGCTGAAGCCCATGTTCTCGCGCACCGTCATGTGCGGGTACAGCGCATAGCTCTGGAACACCATCGCGATGTCGCGGTCCTTGCTCTCGAGGTCGTTGACGACCTTGGAGTCGATCACGATCTCGCCCCCGCTGATCTCCTCGAGCCCGGCCAGCATGCGCAGCAGCGTGCTCTTGCCGCAGCCGCTCGGCCCCACCAGCACGACGAACTCGCCGTCGTGGATGTCGAAGTCGATGCCGTGGATGACCTTGACCTTGCCCGCGTAGGTCTTGTGCACGTCGCGGAAGCTCACCGATGCCATGCGGTCCTCACCCGGCTCAGGACTTGACGGCGCCGGCGGTCAGCCCGCCGACCATGTAGCGCCTGAACGCGTAGTAGATCGCCGCCGGCGGCAGCGCGTAGATGATGCCGGTGGCCATCAGCAGCTCCCACGGCGAGTCGTCGGCGGCCAGGAAATTGCCCAGCGCCACCGCCAGCGTCGTGCTGGTGTCGCGCGACAGCAGCAGAAATGCGTACAGGTACTCGTTCCACGCCAGCAGCAGCGCGTAGGTGCCCACCGCCACCAGCGAAGGCACCATCAGCGGCAGGTAGACGAGGCGAAACAGCTGCAGCGGCGTGGCGCCGTCCATGCGCGCGGCCTCGTCGAGTTCCCACGGCAGCTTGTCGCTAGCCTGCTTGAGCACCCAGATGCAGTAGGGCGAGGCGATCGTCACCATCGCCAGGATCAGCGACCACTGGCTGTTGAGCAGCCCGTAGCTGCTCATCGTCTTGTACATCGGCACCGCGAGGAAGGCGGCCGGGATGAAGTAGGTGAAGAGCGCGAGGTTCATCACCGCGCGCCCGCCACGCACCTTGAGACGGCTGATGGCGAACGCCGCCGCCGTGGCCACCAGCAGCGTCAGCACGCCGACGGTGACGGCGATGAGCAGCGAGTTGCCGAGCTGGCGCCAGAAGTGGCCGAGGTAGAAATGCTGCTCGCGCAGGACGATGGCGAAGTTCTGCAGCGTCGGCTCCTTGGGCCACAGCCGTCCCGAGGTGGCCGTGTCGCGCGGGCTGATCGCGAACAGGAACATGTGGTAGATCGGCAGCAGCGTCCACAGCAGCACCGGGATGCCGACCAGCAGCAGCCGGGCTTCGGCAGCGACCTGGCTGCGCTTCATTTGCCGAGCCTCTTCATCATGAAGAACACCAGCGGCAGCACGAGCGGCAGCGCGACGACGATGGCGGCCATCGCCAGGTCGAGCTGATCGAGCCGCAGATAGCGGATGCCGAGCGTGGCCAGCACGTGCGTGAGGTCGGCCGGGCCGCCGCCGGTCAGCAGGTAGACGCTGTTGAAGTCGCCCAGCGTCCAGATCATCGACAGGATGGTGCAGGTCAGGTACAGGTCCTTCATCGCCGGCCAGGTGATGAAGCGGAACTTCTGGCCGCGGGTGGCACCGTCCACGCTCGCTGCCTCGTACTGCTCGCCCGGAATCGCCAGCCGGCCCGCCACCAGGATCAGCGTCCAGAACGGCAGCGACTTCCAGATGTGCATCAGCATCGCGAAGCCCAGGCCCAGCGTCGGATCGTTCAGCCAGTTCGGCCCGTCCAGCCCGGTCAGGCGGAAGATGGTGCTGTTGATCACGCCCCATTCCGGGTTGAGCATGAAGCGCACCGACAGGATGGTCGGGATCGACGGCACCGCCCACGGCAGGATGAACAGCA
>JAGWTJ010000039.1 GCA_028869005.1 Burkholderiales bacterium
ACGGGGCCGGCGAGCGGCGCGACGCGCAGGGTCACGACAAAGCCGACGCCCACGACGCCCACCTGCGCGAGCACCGCGTCGGCGGCCAGACGCTCGTCTCGGGCGGCTTTCTCGAACTCAGGCGCGATGTCGTGCGCCTGCCCGACGGCCAGCAGGCGACGCGCGAGTACATCGAGCACCCCGGCGCGGTGGCCGTGGTGCCGTTGCTCGACGATGGCCGCATCGTGCTCGTGCGCCAGTACCGCTATCCGGTGGCCAAGGTGCTGGTCGAGTTCCCGGCCGGCAAGCGCGACCCGCATGAATCGACGCTGCAGTGCGCGATGCGTGAGCTGCAGGAGGAGACCGGCTACAGCGCGCGCGAATGGGCCTGGGGCGGCGAGATCCACAACGCCGCCGCCTACTCGACCGAGAGCATCTGGATCTGGTTCGCGCGCGGCCTCGTCGCCGGTCCGGCGCGGCTCGACCCGGGCGAATTCGTCGAGACCCTGGTGCTTACGCCCGCCGAGCTCGAAGCGCTCGAAGCGGGCGGTGACCTGCCCGATGTGAAGACGCTGATCGGCCTGCACTGGTTGCAGAGTTGGCGTGCCGGGCGTCGCCCATTGGTCTGGCACGCCGCCGCCGACGCGGCGCGCCTATGATGGCGGCACCATGAAGGTGCTCGATCTGCGCTGCGCCAACGGCCACGGTTTCGAGGGCTGGTTTGCGTCCGACGCAGACTTCATGGAGCAGAACGGCCGCGGCCTCGTCGAGTGCCCGTTGTGCGCCGACAAGGTCATAGTCCGCATGCCGAGCGCGCCGCGCCTGAATCTGTCCGGCGCGCACGAGGCCGAACCGGCGCGAGCGGCCGTGATGCCGCAGCCGGCCGACCTGCAGGCCGCCTGGCTGCATGCGGTGCGCGAACTCGTCAACCGCACCGAAGATGTCGGCGAGCGCTTCGCCGACGAGGCGCGCCGCATCCACTACGGCGAGAGCCGCCAGCGCGGCATCCGCGGCCAGGCGACGAGCGAACAGCGCGAGGCGCTGCAGGAAGAGGGCATCGAGACCTTCGCGCTGCCGGTGCCGCGCGGGCTCGACGGGCCGCTGCAGTAGCACAGCAGCGCCGCGCGCCGCAGCCCGCGGCTACAGCACCCGCCCCGGATTGAGGACGCCCTGCGGATCGAGCGCCGCCTTGATCGACCGCATCAGCGCCAGCGCCACCGGCGACTTGCGCGCCGCGAGCTCGCCGCGCTTGAGCGCGCCGATGCCGTGCTCGGCCGAGAACGACCCGCTAAAGGGCACGAGCGCATCGAATACCAGCGTGTTCACGGCGTGCTCGTGCTCGCCGAGAAAGCGCCGCGCGTCGCTGCCCGCAGGCGCCTGCACGTTGTAGTGCAGGTTGCCGTCGCCCAGGTGTCCGAAGGCGACGATGCGCACCCCCGGAAAGCGCTGCTCGAGCGCGGCATCGGTGTGCGCCACGTACTCGGGAATCGCCGACACCGGCAGCGAGATGTCGTGCTTGACGTTGAGCCCCTCCTCGGCCTGCGCCAGCGGAATCGACTCGCGGATGTGCCACAGGCCCTGCGACTGCGCCAGGCTCTCGGCGACCACCGCGTCGAAGACGCTGCCGGCGGCCAGCGCGGCGGCCAGCAGCGCTTCGAAGCGCGCGCGCGCCTGGCGCTCGCCTTCGAGGTCGCTCGCCTCGAGCAGCACCGTCCACGGCGCCTCGGGCAGCGGACGCGGCAACTGCGGATAGTGGCGCGCCACGAGCTCGCGCGCACAGCGTCCCATCACTTCGAAACCGGTGAGCGCCGCACCCAGCCGCGAGCGCGCCAGCGCCAGCAGTTGCACGCAGTCGGCCAGCGAAGTGCAGGCGGCCAGTGCCGTCATCACTGCCGCCGGTTGCGGCGCCAGCTTCAGCGTCGCCGCGGTGATGATGCCGAGCGTGCCTTCGCTGCCGATGAACAGGTCGCGCAGGTCGTAGCCGGTGTTGTCCTTGCGCAGGCCGCCGAGGCCGTGCCACACCTCGCCGGCCGCGGTGACGACCTCGAGGCCGAGGCACAGCTCGCGCGCATTGCCCCAGCGCAGCACCTGGGTGCCGCCGGCGTTGGTGGCGAGGTTGCCGCCGATCGTGCAACTGCCTTCGGAGGCGAGCGACAGCGGCAGCAACAGGCCGGCGTCGGCCGCCGCCTGCTGTGCCGCCTGCAGCACGCAGCCGGCCTCGACCGTGAGCGTGAGGTTGGCCGCGTCGAGCGCGCGCACGCGCCGCATGCGCGCCAGCGACAGCAGCACCTGGCGGCCGCTGGCGTCCGGCACGCCGCCGCCGACGAGCCCGGTGTTGCCGCCCTGCGCGACGATGCTCGTGCCCGCTGCCGCGCACAGCCGCACGACCGCCGCCACCTCGTCCGTGCTGCCCGGCCGCACGACGGCCAGCGCCTTGCCGCGCCAGCGCTTGCGCCAGTCCACCTCGAAGGCCGTGAGGTCGCCCTCGGTGAGCACCTGGGCGGCGCCGAGCGCGGCGCGCAGGTCTTCGATCAGCGTCATGGCGCGCGCGTGCCGACGCCGCCGCGCAGGCGTCGACGGATGTAGAGCACGACCGTCGCGAACAGCGCCAGCGCCAGCACGACCTCGCCTGCCGCCAGCGCCGCCGCGCTCGCGCGCTCGCTGGCAGCGCGCACCAGCCCTTCGAGCACGTACAGCCACACCAGCAGCGCGAGCCAGCGATAGGTGTAGAGCCGGTGCCTGAGCACGCCGGGCAGCGCAAGCACGAGCGGCAGCACCTTGATCGCGAGCGTGCCGCGGCCGATTGGCGCCAGCGCCAGTTCCCAGGCCAGTCCCAGCGCGACCAAGGCCAGCAGCAGCACCGCGACCGCCGCGCGCAGCGAGCGCAACGTCGCGCCGACGCGTGGCTGCCGTGGCAGCGCCGGCGCCGGCGCGGGCGGGGACGCGCGCGTGGCGGCCTCGAAAGTCATGCTGGCATCATAGCCAGCATGGATTCGACCGACGTGCGCGCTGGTTCGATCGGCGCGCGCGCCGCCGCGCTGCTCGTGACACTGCAACGCTGGCCCTGGTACGACACGCTGCGCACGCTGCGCAGCCGCTTTCGCGACGACCAGCTCGGCATCACCGCCAGCAGCCTGACCTTCACGACGCTGATCTCGCTCGTGCCGCTGCTCACCGTGATGCTCGCGGTGTTCTCGGCGTTCCCGATGTTCGCCACCTTCCAGGACGCGCTCGAGAAGTACTTCCTGCATTCCCTGGTGCCCGACACGATCGCGCGGCCGGTGATGCGCGCGCTCACGCAGTTCGCCGGCAAGGCGCGCGCCATCGGCACGCTGGGGCTGCTCGTGTTGGTGTCGACGGCGCTGGCGCTCATGCTCACGATCGACCGCACGCTCAACCGCATCTGGCGCGTGCGCAGGCCGCGGCCGCTGGCGCAGCGCGTGCTCGTCTACTGGGCCGCGCTGACGCTCGGGCCGCTCGTGCTCGGCGTGAGCCTGACGGTCACCTCGTACCTGCTGTCGGCCTCGCGCGGCCTCGTCTCGGGGCTGCCGGGCGGCGTGACGGTGCTGTTCGCGCTGGCGCAGTTCGCGCTGCTGGCGGCGGGGCTGGCCGGCCTGTTCCGTTTCGTGCCCAACGCGCCGGTGCGCTGGCCGCATGCCTGGGCCGGCGGCCTGTTCGTGGCGCTCGGCTTCGAGATCGCCAAGGACGCGCTCGGCTGGTACCTCCAGGCTATCCCGACCTACTCGGTGATCTACGGCGCCTTCGCCAGCGTGCCGATCCTGCTGCTGTGGATCTATCTCGGCTGGGTGATCGTGCTGCTGGGCGCGGTGATCGCCGCCTACGCGCCGAGTCTGTCGATGCGTCTGGCCAGCCGTGGCGATGCGCCCGGGGCGCGCTTCGAACTCGCGCTCGCGCTGCTGGCCGAACTCGCTGCCGCGCGTGCGGCGGGAGCGGGCGGGCTCACGCTCGGCACGCTGGCGGCGAGGCTGCGCTCCGATCCGCTGCAGATCGACGACGTGCTCGAACGGCTGGCGGCGATCGACTGGGTGGCGCGGCTCGAGGAGGCGGGCGATCCGCGCCACGCGCTGCTGTGCGATCCCGAGCGCACCTCGGCACGCGCGCTCGTCGATGCGCTGCTGCTGGCACCCGCCGCATCCGGCACGCCGGCGGCACGCTTTCGTGAGCGCACCGGGCTCGATCGGCCGACGCTGGCCGAATTGCTCGAACGCTGAACGCGCCGGCGCTACGGCGCTACTTCGGCAGTCGCATCAGCACCGGCACGCCCGCCTTGCGCAGCGCGCCCGAGGTGACGCTGCCGAGCAGCGCCGATTCGAGGGCGCGTCGACCGTGCGTGACCATCGCCAGCATGACGTCGCGGCGGCCGGCGATGAACGACGCGATCGCCTCGGCCGGCTCGCCGTGCAGCACCTCCCAGGTGACTTTCGCGCCATGGCGCGAGGCCAGGGTGGAGGCCATCGAACGCACGTACGACGACTCGGACACGTCGCCGGTAGCGACGCCGGCGTCCACCGTGGTCCTGGGATCGATCACCGCCACCACCACCAGCTCGGCGCCGATCCAGCGCGCGAACTCGGCCGCTTGCGCCCCCATCGCCTCCGACAGGTCGCTGCCGTCCAGCGGCAGCACGACGCTCGTCACCTTCACCGGCGTGTCGCTGTGGGCGCTGCCGCCGGTGGGGCGGTACACCAGCACCGGTGCGCCGCCGTGCCGCACCAGGCGCAGCGCGACGCTGCCGAGCATGGCTTCGAGCAGGCCGGAGCGCCCGTTCGAGGTCATGGCGACCAGCGTGCGCGGCTCGCGGCGAGACTCCTCGAGGATGGCGTCGGCCACGTCGCCGGCAGCGACCACGCAGCGGCCGCGCGCGCCATGCGCGACCGCGACGTGTTCGACGTACAGCGTCGCCTCGTCGCGCTCGGACTCCTTGTCGACCACGCGCAGCAGCGTCAGCGTCGTGCCGTGGACGGCGGCCAGGCCCTCGGCGTAGGGGATCATCTCCTCGGAGAAGTTCGAGCCGTCGAGAGGAACCAGGATTCGGTCGTACATGCCACACCTCTTTGCGCAAGGATGATTCGCCGTGCGGCGCAAGCATAGGGCAACACCGCGCCCGAGCCGCAGCCCCGGCCTGCCTGCCGCACGAATGCAAGGGTGATCCGCCCACCCGTCGGCGGCGCCGTCCACCCCCTCGGCACGGGCATCGAAGACGATGGCGGCGACGCAGGCTTGTTTCCCGCACCTGCCATCGACCCGACAGAGGCATAGCATGCGCCTACCGGCATCGCGGGGGATTGAGCATGGACAAGGCGACACGCATCGAGCGCGCTGCGCGCTTTCGTGCCCTGCACGATCGCCGGCAGGTGCTGTTGCTGCCCAATGCCTGGGACGCCGGCAGTGCGCGCGTGTTCGCCGATCTGGGCTTCGCTGCGCTGGCCACCACCAGCGGCGGCGTGGCCTGGTCGCTCGGCTGCGCCGACGGTGAGCAGCTGCCGCTGGCCGACGTGGTGGCCGCCACGCGGCGCATCGTGCAGGCGACGACGCTGCCGGTGAGCGCGGACTTCGAAGGCGGCTTCGGCGACACGCCCGCGGCGGTGGCAGCGAGCGTGCGCGCCATCATCGACGTCGGCGTTGCCGGCATCAACCTGGAAGACGGCGTGCGCCACGAGACGTTGCGCAGCGTCGACGACGCGGCCGCGCGCATCGCCGCCGCGCGCGATGCGGCGCTCGCCGCCGGGGTGCCGATCATCATCAACGCGCGCGTCGACAGCTGGATGATCGACACCGGAGCGAGCGCCGCCGAGCGCTTCACCGACGCCGTGGCCCGTGCGCGCCGCTACCTGGCCGCCGGCGCCGACGGCGTCTATCCGATCGGCCTGACCGACCGC
The DNA here is from genome assembly GCA_028869005.1 of Burkholderiales bacterium. GTDB lineage: Bacteria > Pseudomonadota > Gammaproteobacteria > Burkholderiales > Burkholderiaceae_C > Rubrivivax. The sequence goes on from JAGWTJ010000039.1 coordinate 5,880, forward strand.
GACACGATCGCGGCACTGGTCACGGCGCTAGCCGCGCCGCTCAACGTCGGCGCCCGGCGCGGCCTGCCGGATCTCGAGGACCTGGCTCGCATCGGCGTGGCGCGCGTCAGCACCGCGACGCGCCTGGCCACTATCGCCTATAGCGCCGCGCGCGACGCGGCCATGGCCCTGCGCGCCACGGGCCGCTGCGACGCGCTCGAGACGCCGTTTGGCTACCCGGACATGCAACGCCTGTTCGCGGCGCCCCGCCATTCCAACTGAAAGGACGACCGACCATGCATCAACGGCTCGACTACAAGAGCGCCTCGCCCGAGGCCTTCAAGGCCATGCTCGCCACCGAAACCCAGGTCCACCGCAGCGGACTCGAGGAATCGCTGCTCGAACTGGTGAAGACACGCGCCTCGCAGATCAACGGCTGCGCCTGGTGCCTGGACATGCACACCAAGGACGCGCGTGCGCGCGGCGAGACCGAGCAGCGCCTGTACCTGATCACCGCGTGGCGCGAGGCGCCGTGCTACAGCGAGCGCGAGCGCGCGGCGCTGGCGTGGACCGAGGCGGTGACGCAGATCGCGGTGCAGGGCGTGCCCGAAGCGGTGTACGCCGAGGCGCGACGCCATTTCGACGAGAAGGCGCTCGTCGACCTGACGCTGGCGATCGTGGCGATCAACGGCTGGAACCGCATGAACGTCGCGTTCCAGACTCAGGTCGGCGACTACGTCAGTCCGCACGGCAAGCCTCGCTGAACGGGCGCTGCAGGTTGCGCGCCGCGGGCTGCATCGTGGGATTGCGGTGCGACGCCGAGGCGATCATGCTCGGCCGCCGTCGATCTCGTCGGCCTGCAAGAGGAGACTCTCCATGATCTCGCTTCCCCGTGCCCCGCGACTCTCCTTCCCGCTGCTGTCCGTGGTCCTCACGGTCGGCCTCGCGCTCGGCCTCGCGCCGCGTGCGGCGTTCGCCGCCGATCTGGCGCTCACTGGCGCCAACGAGGTGCCTCCGGTGCAGACCAGCGCGTCGGGTACGGGCCAGATCACCGTGGCCGCCGACGGTGCCGTCAGCGGCAGCGTCAAGGCGACCGGGATGGACGCGACGATGGCGCACATCCACCTTGCCGCCGCAGGCAAGAACGGTCCCGTCATCATCCCGCTCGTCAAGGGCATGTACGGCGAGTGGAGCGTACCGGCCGGCGCCAAGCTGGATGCGACGCAGATGGCGGCCTACCAGGCCGGCGACCTCTACGTCAACGTGCACAGCGACGCCCACAAGGGCGGCGAGATCCGGGCGCAGCTCGTGCCCTGACGCCGCTTGCCGCTCGCCGCCGCGCGAGCGGGCGGGCGGACGCGGATGCCCGTTAGGCGGCCATCGCCTTCACGTCGATGAGCAGCGCCGCCGCATCCGGGCCCATCGCGTCGTCGAGCATCGGATACATCATCTGCTCTTCCTTCGCGTTGTGGGGCACCAGGATCTCCAACAGCGCCTGTGACCCGCGCTGCCAGCTCTGGCCGTCGGCGGCGGCCAGAGCTGCGCGCATGGTGTCGAGGATGGGGCGCATCTGGACGTGCTCTTCGCGCATCTGCACGCTGGGGCCCGCTTCCCTCATGCCGGTGCGCTCCTCGAAGGCGGGAAAGAGCACGCGCTCCTCCATGTCGATGTGCTGCTCGAGGCGCTGCAGGAACAGCGCCGCCTCGCGCGCCATCGCGCCGGTGTCGCCCGCGCCGGCGGCCGCGGTCGCGCGCTCGGCGATGCCGTCGATCTCGACGTGGTCGTGCTGCATGTAGGTGCTGATCGACTCCATGCTCGGTTCTCCTGGTGGTGGCATGCGGCGGCGCCGCCCGGCGTCGGGCGGGCTCGCGGACTGTGGATTGCGTCGCTCAGGCCGCGGGCGCGGCGCTGGCCGGCACGACGCGGATGGGCACGGTGCCGGCGGCCGGGCCAGCCTCGGCCGCGCGTGCGCGCGGCTGCGAGGCGTGGGCCTTGGATGAGTCGGTGCTGCCCTCGGCGCGCTTGCGCGAGACGGCCATCGCCGACCAGCGCTTTTCGGCCTTCTTCTCGCCGTCGCCGTGCTGGGCGGCGGTGGGCGGGATCGGCTTGCCCTCGGCCAGCAGCTTCTCGACGCGGCGCAGGCCCAGGAAGGCCGCGCCATAGGCGCCGTTCAGTTGCCCGAGGCCGTCGGGCGCGACGTGGAACTTCGCATCCAGCGCGTTCTCGAGCGCCTTGACCATCGCCGCGTTGCGCGTCATGCCGCCGGTCAGCATGTAGCCGGGCTCGAGGCCGATGCGGCGCATGAGCTGGATGGCGCGTCCGCCCAGCGAAATCATCGCGCCCATCATGATGTCCTCGGCCGCGATGCCGTTCGAGAGGTGGTTGATGACCTCGGACTCGGCGAACACCGCGCACACGCTGCTGATGGTCTTGGGCTCGGCCGAACGCAGCGCGTAGGGGCCGATGTCCTCGGTCGTCAGGCCCAGGTAGCGCGCCGTCTTCTCGAGGAAGGCGCCGGTGCCGGCGGCGCACTTGTCGTTGAGCCGGAAGGCCTTCACGCGGCCCTGCTCGTCGACTTTGATGGCCTTGATGTCCTGGCCGCCGATGTCGAGGATCGTGCGCGTATCGGGAAACAGATGCACCGCCGCCTGCGCGTGCGCCGTCAGCTCCGTCACCTGCGCGTGCCGGAACGGCACCGTGTAGCGGCCGTAGCCGGTGGCGCCGACGTAGGTGATGTCGCTGCGCCCCAAGCCGCAGTTCTTGAGCAGATCGTCGAACACGCCTTCGGCCGCCAGCCCCAGCTTGAAGCCGGTGCGGCGCACCGCGGTGCCGACCACCTTGCGCTCGCTGTTCAGGCAGATCGCCTTGGTGTAGGTCGATCCGATGTCGATGCCAACCACGTTCACCATGTCTGTGCTCCTAAGCCGTTGCGACAGCCGGCTCGGCCGCTGCGAAGGCGTGCTCGCGCGCCACCAGCGCCGCGCCGAGCGCGCCGCAGAAGTGCGCATCCGGGCTGACGTTGATCTTCATGCCCACCGCCTCCTCGATCAGTTTGACCATCGCCACGTTGCGGCTGACGCCGCCGGTGAAGGTCACCTCGGAGTGGATGCCGACGCGCCGCGCCAGCGACACGCAGCGGCTGGTGATGGCCTGATGCACGCCCATCAGCACGTCCTCGGGCAGGATGCCCTTGGCCAGGTGGCTGATGATCTCGGACTCGGCGAACACGGTGCAGGTGGTGGTGATGCGCACCGGGTTCTGCGACTTCAGCGCCAGCGGCCCGAGTTCGCCCAGCGACATCTCGAGCGCGTACGACGCGGCGCCGAGGAAGCGCCCGGTGCCGGCCGCGCACTTGTCGTTCATCGTGAAGTCGGCCACCTGGCCGTCGGGCTTGACGGCGATCGCCTTGGTGTCCTGGCCGCCGATGTCGATCACCGTGCGCGTGCCGGGAAACAGCGCCACCGCGCCGCGCGCGTGGCAGCTGATCTCGGTCACCTGCTCGTGGCCGAACGAGACGTTGTAGCGCCCGTAGCCGGTGCCGGCCACGCGCACCACCTGGTCCTCGGTGATGCCGGCGTCGGCCAGCGCCGCCTTGAACGCCTGCTCGGCGATCGTCACCATGCTCGTTTCCATGTCGAGCAGCGCGCGACCGACGACCTTGCCGTCCTCGTCGATGATGATGGCCTTGGTCTGCGTCGAGCCGACGTCGACTCCGCCTGTGTATCTCATGGGTGGCTCCCGCTCTGGGTGGTGACATGGCGACCGCCGGGCTGGCGCGGCGTGCCGCCGCGCTGCTGCAGCGACTCGAAGAAGGCGTCGACCCGGTTCTTGATCTGCGCGTCGGACCAGTAGCGCGGGTCGATCAGGTCGGACTCGATGTACAGGCTCGGCATGTTCAGCTTCTTGGTCAGGAAGTTGCGCGTGTCGGCCATGCCCGAGGAGACGAAACGGCAGCTCTTGATGCCGTGGAACACGATGCCGTCGACGTCGTAGTCCTTGAGCTGCTGCTCGAGCCGCTCGTGCGCGAAGAACTGGTTGGACAGGCCGCGCTGCGCCGCCAGCGCGGTGATCTCGGCCAGGCTTTCCAGCGGGCGCGAGGTGTCGTAGACCATCTCGCCGGCGTCCATGCCGCCGGCGGCGAAGGTGAGGTAGTCCGAGTAGGCGAACACGCCGCCCCAGCTCTCGAACAGTTCCACCAGCCGGCGCATCGACACGTAGCACGGCGTGCCCGAAAACAGCAGCCGGAACTTCTCCTCGGCCACGCGACCCTCGCCGCGCGCGACCTTGGCGCGCAGCGATTCCTCGAGCTTGCGCATGAACTCGACGCCTTCCTCGGTGCCGCGGTAGACGTTCATGATGCCGATGTAGGTCAGGCCGTCGAGCATCGCGTTGTACGGCGCCGGGCAGGTGCGGTTGAGCGCCATCACGTTGTTCCAGTGCGCGACCATGCGGTTGACGCGGTCCTCGACCTCGGCCAGGCGGTCGAGGTCGAAGCGCTTGCCGGTGATCTTCTCGCAGCGCCCGATCAGGTCGCGGAACTGCGCCTCGACCCACTGCGCGTCGCTCATGTGCTGCGCGTCGCCGCGGCGCACCTGCCAGTTCGGGCCGCGCTGGCCGGGCAGGTCGAGCACGAAGGTGGGCGTCTTGAGCATGCGCTCCCAGATCTCGCCCCACTTGATGAACGTGCTGCACATGTTCGAGGAGATCGCGATGTCGGCGGTCGGGATCGTGCCCGACGGGTGCTTCTGCTCGCGCAGGATGAGTCCGACGTCGGCCTTCACGTACGAGCAGACGTCGGGCGAGTAGCCGTAGTCCTCGGAGGCGCGCAGGTAGTCCTCGGAGACCTTTTTCACGCCGGTCTGCAGCGAGTTGATCTCGGGGAACACGAGCTGGAAGTCGAAGGCGCGCAGGATCTCGACCGCGTTGCCCATCACGAACACGTTGGCTACGTGCTGGCCGCGCGGGCGTGCCTGCTCGAGCCCGGCGTACCAGGCCTTCATCAGGGCCTGGCCTTCGAGGTGGGCGTTGAAGTCGCCCGACGGGGCGGCCGGGGCCGCGGGCTTGTCGACGGTGTCGGTGGTCATGTCGGTTCTCCGTTCAGGCGATCGCGAACAAGAGGGATTCGGCAAAGGTCTCGAGCTGCATCGCCATCTGTTCGAACGAGGTCATCTTCTCCTCGAATTCGAGCACCAGGTACTGCACGCCGACCTCGTCGAGGTGCTTGGACCAGGCGACCTGCTCGTCGAGGCCGGGCTCGCAGAACTTGGCCGCGGTGAGGATGGCGGCGTCGGCGCGCGAGTCGCGCAGCATCTCCATCAGGTAGTCTTCCTTGGTCTTGCGCTCGTCGTGCTGCACCGGGCTGGCGGCCGAGCGATCGAGAAAGCTCTCGGCGAGCGCGCGCATCGGGTCGCCCGTCTCCGGCACGTCGGCGGTGATCCAGCGCAGGCCGATCAGCAGATCGTCGTCGACGACGTAGCAGGTGTCGTCCAGCGCTTCGAGCATCTCCAGCGGCGGCTGCTCGCAGAAGCCGCCGACGAAGACGACGCGCGGCTTGTCCTGCGCGCCGCGCTCGCGGGCGTGGATGAGCGGCAGCGCGGCCTCCAGCATGGCGTTGTGCTCTTCGCACGGGATGCGGGTGCGCGCACGCAGCAGCAGATAGCCCTCGGTGCAGCTGAGCTTCCACGGCTGGTCGCGGCGGATCGCCATCAGCTCGCGCAGCAGCTGGCGGTTGCGGTTGTAGATGCGGATGCTGCGGCTGAGCGCGGCGTCGTCGACCGCGTGGCCGGCCTTCTTCTCGAACTCGCCGCGCAGGCGCTGGTACTCGGCGGCGACGAAGCGCGCCGCGCCCGGCGTGTTGGGGTTCTGCGGCAGATACAGAATCTGGCTGAGCTGCTCGGGGAAGTTGCGTCCCCAGATGCCCGACAGGTGCTTGGCGGCGTCGCAGATCGGGTGCGTGACGAAGCCGGCAAGCGGCGCGAGCGCGCCGTTGAGGCCGAGCTCGGTCGTCGAGCGGCAGATCGAGCAGATGAACGAGCCGATGTGCGCGTCGGCGTGCTTCATCTCGAGCTTGTTGCCGCCGCCCAGCACGTTCACCGGCAGCAGCCCGGCGGCGTGCGCGATCTCTTCCGGGAAGTAGACCGGGAAGTGGCCCAGGGTGCCGACGAAGCCTGCGGGCAGTTCGTCGTCCCGGGGGACCGGCGACTGGCGCAGATCGTTGCAGTGCTCCAGGATCGCGCCCAGTTCGGCTTCGCGCTCGGCCTGGCTACGGTGGGTCATGGGGATCTCCTCGAAGGCAATAGTGGTATTGCGGTACCACAATACCGATTTGGAACCCGCCGGCATCGAATCACCTTGACCTGTGTCAAGAAAGCCCGTTCGCTGCCCGCGCTTCTGGCCGGGCCGCGCAGCCGGCGTCAGCGCGTCGCGAGCTTGGCCAGCAGGCCCTGCACGGCCAGTCGATAGCCGTCGACGCCGAAGCCGACGATGACGCCGGCGGCCAGGTCGGACAGATGCGAGCGGTGGCGGAAGGCCTCGCGTGCGTGCACGTTGGAGATGTGGATCTCGACGAAGGGCAGCGCCGCGCCGGCCAACGCGTCGCGCAGGGCGACGCTGGTGTGCGTGTAGGCGCCGGCGTTGATGACGATGCCCGCCACGCCCTCGGCACGCGCCGCCTGGATGCGATCGACGAGCGCGCCCTCGTGGTTGCTCTGGAACACGGCGAGTTCCGCGCCCAGGCGTGCGGCCTCGGCAGCGGCCAGGCGCTCGACGTCGGCGAGCGTCGAGTGGCCGTAGGTGGCGGGCTCGCGCGTGCCCAGCAGGTTGAGGTTGGGGCCGTTGATCAGCAGCAGCTTCATGGCAGCGCCATCTTAGAGCTTGTCCGTGAGTAGGACACCCCCGCGCTGCGACGAGAAGGCCCGCCGCGGCAGTCGTTGCGGCGGGCGGCGTCGTTCAGGTGAGCGGCACGGCGAGGCGTTCGATCACCGGCGCCGTCGCCGGCCGTACGCCGCGCCACCAGGTGAAGGCCTCGGCCGCCTGTTCGACCAGCATGCCCACGCCGTCGGCCAAGCGCACCGCGCCCGCCTGCCGCGCGAGAAGCAGGAACGGCGTGAGGCCCTTGCCGTAGACCATCTCGTAGGCGGTGGCGCCGGGCGCGAACACGGTGGCCGGGATCGGCGGCAGCTCGCCGCGCAGGCTGGCCGAGGTGCCGTCGACGACGACATCGAAGCGCTCGGCGCCGAGTTCGCCGTAGCCGCAGCAGCGCGCCCGCGGCTCGTGGCCGAGTTCGCCCACGACCTGGCGTGCCTTGCCGATGTCGCGGTTGACGATGACCAGGCTCGCCGGGCGCTCGGCCAGCAGCGGGCGCAGCGCGCCGCGCACCGCACCGCCGGCGCCGAGCAGCAGCACGCGAGCGCCGGCCAGCGGCGTGCCGAGGTTGCGCGTCAGATCGCGCACCAGCGCCAGACCGTCGAAGTTCTCGGCCTCGATTTCGCCCTCGGAAAAGCGCAGCGCGTTGGCGGCACCCGCCTCGCGTGCCGCCGCGTGCGCTCGCGTCGCCATCTGCAGCGCCTGCAGCTTGAAGGGCACGGTGACGTTCAGCCCGCGCCCGCCCTCGGCGCGAAAGCGCGCGACCGTCTCCTCGAAGCCGTCGAGCGGGCACTCGATCTTCGTGTACTCGATGTCCTGCGCTGTCGCGGCGGCGAACAGGCCGTGGATGAGCGGCGACAGGCTGTGCGCCACCGGGTTGCCGACGACGGCGTAGCGGTCGCTCATGCCGTGCCCGCCGTCGCCGCAGGCCGCTCGGCAAGCGCGCTGCGCAAGGCCGCCAGCAGCGCGTCGGGCACCTCGAACATCAGGCTGTGGCCGCCGGGCAGCTTTGTCACGCGCGCGCGCAGCGCGCTGGCGATCTCGCGCGTGGCCTTGGGGCTCGTCATCTGGTCGCGCTCGCCCAGCACCAGGCTGGCCGGGCAGCGCACGCGCGCCGCCGCTTCGAGGCCGCCGGCGTAGCGGTCGCAGACGCGGAAATCGTGCTCGAACAGGTTGACGCCGGCTGCCGGATCGAGGCCGCTCGCGCCGGCGAGCATGCGCCGCATCAGCGCGCGCTGGCTGCCGTGCAGCCACATGCCTGGACCGGGAAACGAGGGCTTGGACGCGATCGACGACAGGCTGAACGCGTTGACCATGTCGATGGCGGCCAGCGGCCGCTCGCGCGCCGTGGCGAGCAGCGCGTCGCTGACCTTCATCGGGTAGGCGGTGCCGATCATCACCAGATGCGTCACGCGCTCGCTTGCCTGGGCCGCCGCTTCGAGCGCGATCAGCGAGCCCATGCTGTGGCCGACGAAGGCGGCGCGTTCGACGCCGGCGGCGTCGAGCAAGGCGAGCAGCCAGGCCGCCGCCGCCTCCACGCTCGCCGGCGGCGGGCCCGCGCTCCGGCCGTGTCCCGGCAGGTCGACCGCCAGCACGGTGTAGCCGTGGTGCGCGAACCAGCGCGCCAGCAGCGTCCACACGCTGTGGTCGTTGAGCGCGCCGTGCACGAACGCGACGCAGGGCAGCGCGGCGTCGAACGGCTTGCCGCCGGTGTACGCGTAGGCTTCGCGGCCGTTCACGGCGAGCTTCATGCCGCCCTCACTTGGCGTTGTGCGCGACCTTGAGCGCGCGCTTCAGGTCGTCGATCAGGTCGTCGGCGTCCTCCAGGCCGATCGACAGGCGGATCGTCCCCGGCGCGATGCCGGCGGCGGCCAGCGCCGCGTCGTCCATGCGCGAGTGCGTCGTGCTCGCCGGATGAATGACGAGCGAGCGGCAATCGCCGACGTTGGCCAGGTGGCTGAAGATCTTCAGCGCCTCGATGAACGCGCGGCCCTGCGCGCGGCTGCCCGCGAGCTCGAAGCTGAACGCGCTGCCGCAGCCGCGCGGCAGCAGCTTGGCGGCCAGCGCGCGGCTTGGGTGACCGTCGAGCTCGGGATAGCCGACCTGGGCCACCATGGTCTGTGCGGCGAGGAAGGCGACCACCTTGCGCGTGTTCTCCACATGCCGCGCCATGCGCAGCGGCAGCGTCTCGAGGCCCTGCAGGATCAGCCAGGCCGTGTGCGGGCTCATGCAGGCGCCGAAGTCGCGCAGGCCCTCGCGCCGCGCGCGCAGCAGCAAGGCGCCGACCGTGCTCTCCTCGCTGAACACCATGCCGTGAAAGCCGCTATACGGCGCCGTCAGCTCGGGGAAGCGCCCCGAGGCGTCCCAGTCGAAGGTGCCGCCGTCGACCAGCACGCCGCCGATCACCGTGCCGTGGCCCGACAGGAACTTGGTGGCGCTGTGCACGACGAGATCGGCGCCGTGGTCGAAGGGCCGCATCAGCCACGGCGTCGTGAAGGTGCTGTCGACGAGCAGCGGCACTCTGGCTTCGTGCGCGATCGCACTCACCGCAGGGATGTCGAGCACGTCGAGGCCGGGGTTGCCGAGCGTCTCGCCGAACAGCAGCCGGGTGTTCGGCCGGATCGCAGCGCGCCAGCCGTCGATGTCGCCGGGCTTGACGAAGCTCGTCTCGATGCCGAAGCGCGGCAGCGTGTAGGCGAGCAGGTTGTGGCTGCCGCCATACAGCGCGCTGCTGGCGACGATGTGGCTGCCGGCGCCGGCCAGCGTGGCGATCGCCAGGTGCAGCGCGGCCTGGCCGCTGGCGGTGGCGATGGCACCCACGCCGCCTTCGAGTGCCGCCAGGCGCTCTTCGAGCACGGCGTTGGTCGGGTTGCTCAGGCGCGAATAGACATGCCCCGAGCGCTCCATGTTGAAGAGGCTCGCCGCGTGCTCGCTGTCCTCGTAGACGAAGCTGGTGGTCAAGTAGATCGGCACCGCGCGCGCGCCGGTCGCGGGGTCGGCCGCGGCGCCGGCGTGGATCGTGAGGGTGTCGAAACCGGGATCGGCGGCGCCGGGCATGGCGGATTCCTCGTCGGGCGTGGGCCGGCCATTGTGGGCCCTTGGGCCCATGCCGCCGGCGCACGTCGGCACGACACCGTCGTGCCCGCGTGGAGGCCTTTCGTAGAATGGCTGCCGCGCTGCGCGCTTTCGTGCCATGTCCGGCTCCACCTTCGGCGAACTGTTCCGCGTCACCAACTTCGGCGAGAGCCACGGCCCGGCCGTCGGCTGCGTCATCGACGGCTGCCCGCCGGGCATGGCGCTCGCCGAGTCCGACATCCAGCCCGAGCTCGACCGCCGTCGCCCCGGCACCAGCCGCCACGTCACGCAGCGCGACGAGCCCGACGCGGTCGAGATCCTCTCCGGCGTGTTCGAGGGCCGCACCACCGGCACGCCGATCTGCCTCGTGATCCGCAACGTCGATGCGCGCAGCAAGGACTACGCCAACCTGCTCGACACCTTCCGTCCCGGCCACGCCGACTACGCCTACTGGCGCAAATACGGGCTGCGCGACCCGCGCGGCGGCGGGCGCAGCTCGGCACGCCTGACCGCGCCGATGGTGGCCGCCGGTGCCGTGGCCAGGAAGTGGCTGCGCGAGAAGCACGGCACCACGTTCACCGGCTGGATGAGCGCGCTGGGCGAGATCGAGATCCCGTTCGAGGGCACCGAGCACATCGAGCACAACCCGTTCTTCGCCGCCAACGCGTCGCTGATCGAGCGGCTCGAAGCGCACATGGATGCGCTGCGCAAGGCCGGCGACTCGTGCGGCGCGCGCATCGAGGTGCGCGCGACGCACATGCCGGTGGGCCTCGGCGAGCCGCTATTCGACAAGCTCGACGCCGACATCGCCTACGCGATGATGGGCATCAATGCCGTCAAGGGCGTGGAGATCGGCTCGGGCTTTGCCACGGTGCGCGAGCGCGGCAGCGAGCATGGCGACGAGCTGACGCCGCAGGGCTTTGCGAGCAACCACGCCGGCGGCATGCTCGGCGGCATCAGCACCGGGCAGGATCTGGTGGTGCGCATCGCCGTCAAGCCGACGAGTTCGATCCGCCTGCCGCGCCGCTCGATCGACCGTGCTGTGCAGCCCACCGTCGTCGAGACGCATGGCCGCCACGACCCTTGCGTCGGCATCCGCGCCACGCCCATCGCGGAGGCGATGCTGGCGCTGGTCGTGATGGACCATGCGCTGCGCCAGCGCGCTCAATGCGGCGACGTCTGCCTGCCGGTGCCGCCGATTGCGGGCGCGATTGCGGGCGAGATTGCGGGCGAGATTGCCGGCGCACTCGTCGGCGACGCGCCGCAGTGACCGAGCCCGCCGGCCCCGCCGAGAACGCCGGCGGAGCCGGGGAGGGCGCGGACGCCGCTCCCGCATCCGGCCGGCCCGCGGGGCTCGAGCGCTTCGCCGCACTGTCGTTCACCTACTTCGCGGCGGTGGGGCTCTTCAACCCGTTCGCGCCGCTGTGGTTCCAGTCGCTCGGACTGTCGACGATCACCATCGGCGCCATCGCGTCGCTGCAGAGCTGGACGCGCATCCTCGCGCCCTACGCCTGGAGCTGGTCGGGCGACCAGAGCGGACGGCGTGTCGAACTGATCCGGCTGGCCGCGCTCGGCTGCGTGCTCGCCGCGCTCGGGCTGCTCGGTGTGCGCAGCGCGCTCGCGGTGTCGCTGGTGACGATGCTGCTGTTCATGGCCAACGCCGGCGTGGTGCCGCTGTACGAGGCGTCGCTGGCGCACCTGCTGTCGGTCGGCGGCACGATGGACTTCGCGCGCTACGGCCGCGTGCGGGTCTGGGGCTCGGTGGGCTTCATCGTCTCGGTGCTGCTGTTCGGCGCGCTGCTCGACCTCGCGGGCACCGGCATCTTTCCCTGGTTCGTGGCGGCCATGAACCTGCTGCTGCTGGGGGCGGCGCTGCGCTTGCCGCCGCTGCGCGAGGAGGCGCACGCCGGTGCCAGGGCGCCCGCCGTGCTGCCGCTGCTGAAGGAACCGGCGGTGGCCTGGTTCTTCGCGTCGATCTTCTTCACGGTGCTCGCGCACACCAGCTTGTACGCGTTCTTCTCGCTCTATCTCGTCTCGCTGGGCTACGACAAGTCGGCCGTCGGGGCGCTGTGGGCGGTTTCGGTGGCGATGGAGATTGCCTTCTTCTGGACGCAGGGGCACTGGACCTCGGTGCTTGCGCCCGAGCGCTGGCTGCAGGTGGTGGCGCTGGCCACCACGCTGCGCTTTGCCGCCATCGCCGCCGGCGGACGCTGGGCGCTGGTGCTGGTGGCGGCGCAGGTGGCGCACGCGGTGAGCTTTGCCGCGCACCATGCAGCCTGCATCGCGCTCGTGCACCGGCACTTTCCGGGGCGGCTGCGCGGCCGTGGCCAGGCCCTCTACACCGTCCTCGGCTACGGGCTGTCGGGCGTGCTCGGCGGCGTCGGCGGCGGCTGGCTCATCGAGCACCTGGGCTTTGCCTCGGTGTTCTGGGCGGCGGCGCTGTCCGGGCTGGTGGCGCTGCTGTGCAGCCGGCGCGCGCTGGCGCATCATCTGCCGGCGCCGGCGCCGGCGCCGGCTGCGAGCTGAGCGCGAGCCGACAGCGATCCGGCCGCCGGCCGGTGCGCTTTGCACGCCGGACCCGGTGATCGCACGGAGCGCAGGTCGCTGCGCTCGCTGGCGGCTACATCCCCGGCGCGTGCGGCCGATAAGCAAGCTCGGTGCGCCGCTCGAGCGGGCGCTCCGACGCGCCTTGCCCTCCGACGTCCCTGCCACCGCCTCCGCGTCCGCCTTCGGCGCCGCCGCCGTTGCCGCCGCAGCGGACGGAGCGCTGTCGCGCCCGTCGCGCAGCGCTGCGCCGCCTGCAGCGTGGCGTCTGCGGCTCGTGCTCGGCGGCGCCGTCCTCGCGCTGGCTGCCGGTGCGGCCGGCTATGGCGTCCGCGAAGCGTGGCTAGCCGCGACGCTGCCGCATCCGGCCCTGCTGGCGCTGGCCGCGC
>JAGWTJ010000279.1 GCA_028869005.1 Burkholderiales bacterium
CCGACGTGTCGCCGGCGCTGCGCGAGGCGCTGCTGCTGTCCGAAGACCGGCGCTTCTGGGAGCATGGCGGCATCGACTGGCGCGCGCTCGCCGCCGGCGCCTGGGCGGCGGCGTGGAACACGCGCACGCGCGGCGCGTCGACGCTGACGATGCAACTGGCCGCGCTGCTCGACGCCGGTCTGGCGCGACCCGAGGGTGGGCGCAGCCTCGGCGGCAAGCTGGCGCAGATGGCCGCCGCACAGCAGCTCGAGGCGCGCTGGACCAAGGCGCAGATCCTCGAGGCCTACCTCAACGAGGTGCCGCTGCGCGGCGAGCTGGTCGGCGTCGCCGCCGCCTCCGACCAGTTGTTCGGCAAGCACGCGAGCGGCCTCGACCGTATCGAAGCGGCCGTGCTGGCCGCGCTCGTGCGCGCGCCCAACGCCGCGGCCGCCCAGGTCGAGCGGCGCGCCTGCGACATCCTGCGCGCGCAGCGCGAGGCCTGCGCGCCGCTCGCTTCCAGCGTGGCGCAGGCCTTCGCACGCCCGGCCGGCCCGTGGCGCGTGCTCGGCGGCGAAGCGCTCGCGCCGCATCTGGCACGCCATGTCGTGCGCGCGCTCGGCCGCAACACGACGAAGCTGCCGACGCTGCCGGCGTCGCTGCCGCGCACCACGCTCGACGCCGGCGTGCAGCGCGTGGCCTTGGCAGCGCTGCGGCGCCAACTGGCCGAACTGCGCGGCCGCGACGTCGAGGACGGCGCCGTGGTCGTGCTCGACAACGCCAGCGGCGCGGTACTGGCCTGGGTCGGCTCGGCCGCCGCGCCGCTGCCCGGCGCCGCCGCCGGCGATGTCGATGCCGTGCTCGCGCGGCGCCAGCCGGGCTCGACGATCAAGCCCTTCGTCTACGCGCTCGCGCTCGAGCGGCATCTGGTGACCGCCGCCACGACGCTCGACGACGCGCCGCTCGCTTTAGGCGCCGGCGCCGGGCTGTATCGCCCCGCCAACTACGACCACAGCTACCGCGGCCCGGTCAGCGTGCGCACCGCGCTGGCGGCCAGCCTGAACGTACCGGCCGTGCGCGTCGTGGCCATGCTCGGCATCGAGCCGGTGTTCGAGCGCCTGGACGCGCTCGGCCTGCGCTTGGCCGAGAGCGCCGGCTACCACGGCTACGCACTGGCACTCGGCAGCGCCGAAGTGACGCTGCTCGATCTGACCAACGCCTATCGCGCGCTGGCCCGCGGCGGGCGTGCCGGCCCGCCGCATTGGCTGGCCGAGCGCGTGCGCGCCGGTGCGTCGGGCGCACCCGGCGTCGCACCGGTCATGTTGCGAGATCGGCCGGAGGTCGCAGCGACAGACCCAACGGCCGCCGCCTCGCCGGCGCGCGAGCGACAGGCCATCGACGCCGGCGCCGCCTGGCTGGTGGCCGACATCCTGGCCGACCCGGCGGCGCGCGCCGCCGCCTTCGGACTCGACAGCCCGCTCGTCACGCGCGGCTGGGCGGCGGTGAAGACCGGCACCAGCAAGGACATGCGCGACAACTGGTGCCTGGGCTTCACCGACCGCTACACGGTCGGCGTGTGGGTCGGCAACGCCAGCGGCGCGCCGATGCACGCGGTGAGCGGCGTCGCCGGCGCGGCGCCGGCCTGGCGCGAGATCGTCGCCTGGCTGCACGCCGAGACGCCGTCGCGCGCGCCGGCGCCGAGCGCCGCGCTGCACGCCGAAGCCGGCGAGTGGTTCCTCGCCGGCACGTCGGCGCCGCGTGCGGCACGCCCAGCGTCCCGCCTGGGCATCGACAGCCCGCGCGACGGCAGCGTGATCGCGCTCGACCCCGACATCCCGCGCGCCGTGCAGCACCTGGTGTTCGAGGGCGCGGCCGGCCGCTGGTTCGTCGACGGCCGCGCCGTCGGCGACGGCACGCGCGTGCACTGGCTGCCGCGCCCCGGTCGCCACGTGCTCGAGCGGCGCGACGCCGAAGGCAGCGACCGCGTCGAGTTCGAGGTGCGCGCGCTGGCGCCGCCGCGGCGCGCCGCCAGCGCGCCTACGCGCGGCTGAAGAGGCGCTCGACGGCGGCGTCGATGACGATGCTGCACGCGCTGTACAGCAGCGAGCCGATCAGTGCCGCCGCGAAGCCCCTGACGGCGAAACCCTCGAGCACCGAGGCGGCGGCCCAGAACATCAAGGCGTTGATGACGAAGAGGAACAGTCCCAGCGTGAGCAGCGTCACCGGCAGCGTCAGCAGCACCAGCAGCGGCCGCACCAGGGTGTTGAACAGTCCGATCACGAACGCCGCCAGCAGCGCCGAGCCGAAGCTGGCCACCGTGACGCCGGAGTACAGATGGGCCACCAGCAGCAGCGCCGCCGCCAGCAGCGCCCAACGCACGAGGATCTTCATGGGGACAGCATACCGTGGCGCGGACGCGTCTCGCGCATGCTTTCTCCTATGAAAAACGCTTCTCGCCACGGGGGCAACGCATTACCATCGCCGCTGCCCGGCAGCCCGCAGGAGAAATGGGGCCCGATGCAAGCCGCTCGCAGCGATGCGAGTAGCGCGCGACGAGGCTCCGCAAGGTGCCGGCATCCGACTCAACCACTGACGGAGAACATTCACATGGCAACTGCGAAGACGGCGGCGAAGAAGGCTCCCGCGAAAAAGGCCCCGGCCAAGAAGGCGCCCGCCAAGACGGCGGCGAAGAAGGCCCCGGCCAAGAAGGCGGCAGCCAAGAAGGCGGCGCCCGCCAAGACGGCGGCGAAGAAGGCTCCGGCCAAGAAGGCGGCAGCCAAGAAGCGCACCCCGAGCGCCGCCTTCATGAAGGCGATGACGCCCAGCGCCGCGCTCGCCGCCATCATCGGCGACAAGGCGCTGCCGCGCACCGAAGTCACCAAGAAGGTGTGGGAGTACATCAAGAAGAACAGCCTGCAGGACAAGGTCAAGCGCACGATGATCAACGCCGACGCCAAGCTCAGGGAAGTGCTGGGCAAGGCGCAGGTCTCGATGTTCGAGATGACCAAGCTGATCAACTCGCACCTGAAGTGATCGGCGGCCGGCCGGTCCGGCGCCTTCCCGGGGCCCCGCATGCGGGGCCCTTTTCGTTGCCCGATCGCGGCGGGCCCGGTGCGTCAGCGCCGCGGCGGCGGCGCCGCGAGCCCCATGTCAAGGAGGGGATGGCCGCCGGCGCGGGGCGCTGTCGATAATCAAAGGTCCGCGCCCCGTGCGGCGTGCCCGCGCCTTCGCCGTGCCCAGATCCTGCATCCCGAGCGGCCGCGCTCCATCCGTACTCGCCGCCGCCGCCCTGGTCGCGCTGTGCACGGTCGCGCGCGCGGCCGACGACGCGATGTGGGACACCCCGGTGCTGCCGGGCGACACGCTGATCGGCATCACCGCGCGGCTGCTCGCGCCGGGCAGCGACTGGCGCGTCCTGCAGCGCGTCAACCGCGTGCGCGATCCGCGTCGACTGCCGATCGGCAGGGTCCTGCACATCCCGGTCGCCCTGCTGCGCGAGCAGGCCGAGACCGCCGAGGTGCTGCACGCCCACGGCGACGTGCAGGTCGAGCATGCCGGCAGCGCGGAGCGAGCGCTCGCCGGCGGCGACCACCTCGCCGCCGGCGACACCGTGACGACCGGCGCGCAGTCGTCGGCCACGCTGCGCTTCGTCGACGGCAGCCGCCTGCTGGTGCGCCCGGCGAGCCGCCTGCGCATCGAGCACACCGGCCGTCTGGGGGCGAACACCCACATCCGTACGCAGCTGGGTCTGGAAGCGGGCGCGGCCGACTCGCAGGTGCCACGCGCCGGCGACGGCGTGACGCACCGATTCGAGCTGCGCACGCCGGTGGTGAACCTCGGCGTGCGCGGCACCGAGTTCCGCGTCTTTGCCGAAGCAGTGCGCACGCGGGTCGAGGTACTGGAAGGCGTGGTCGGCATGAGCAGCGGCGCCGCGCGCGCCGCGCTCGCCGCCGGCCAGGGGGCCTGGGCGGC
>JAGWTJ010000280.1 GCA_028869005.1 Burkholderiales bacterium
GTCTTCGACCGTCAGATCCACCACCAGCGCGCCGGCGCGCCAGGCCTCGAATTCGAGCGCCGCGACGCCGTCCGCACCCACCGTCGCGACGGCGCTGCGCAGGTCGCCGTCGGCGCCGCGCATGCTGGCGCGCACGCGCAGCGTCGCGGCCGACGGAGTCGGTGCGGCCGGAGCGGGCGGCGTGATCCGAACACGCACCGCGAGTGCGATGCGTTGGCCGACGCGTGCCCGGTCGGGGGCCAGCACGTCGGTGATGCGCACCGCCGGCGCCGGCCGCCCGAGCGCCAGCCAGTGCAAGGGCACTCCGGCCTCGCGCAGCGTGCGCAGCGCGCGCTCGGTATCGCCGGCGGTGGCCAGGCCGTCGGAGATCATCACTGCAGCGGCCAGCGGCGTGCGTGCGTGCGCGGCGAGTGCGGCGTCGAGCGCCGCTTCGAGGTCGGTTCCCGTCGGGTCCGGCGCGGCGCCGGTAGCCACCGGCCGACGCGCGAACTCGATGGGCAGCAGCGCGCCGACCCCCGCGTCGTGCGCTGCGCGCGCGACTTCGACGAGCGCGGCGTCGCTGTCGCTGCGCGGCATGCTCGCCGAGCGGTCGACCAGCACCACCAACCGTGGGCGGCTGCGCGCATCGAGCCAGGAGACGCCGAGCACCGCCGCCGCCAGTGCGGCCAGAGCCGCCAGCTGCAGCACCAGCGCCGCCAGCGTGCGTGCGGCCGGCGTCCTCATGCGGCGGCCTCGGCTTCGGTGCTGCGCAGACGCCGCCACTGCAGCGCGAGCGCGGCGATCTCCCACGGCAGGATCGCCAGCGCGGCCAGCAGCAAGGGCAGCGCGAGGTCGCGCGCCGGCGCGGTCGGCGCGGCCGGCACGGCTGCCGCACGCGCTGCCGCGGCGCTGGCGGTCGATGAGGCGTTGGCCGCGCCGGCGGTCGGCACGACACGGCTCGCGCCGGCGCCGTGGTCGACCACCGCGATCGCGTCGAGCAGACGCGTACCGAGCAGGCGCTCGAACAGCCAGTCGACGAGCAGCGGCGTATCGGGCGAGGCTGCGGCGGCGGCGCTGGCGAAGTCGAGCGCGCAGTCCAGACGCACCGGCGAAGCGGCGCGCCGCACGACGGCCGGCTGCTCGCCGAGCGCGAGCAGGACCCGGTCGCCTGGCTGCACGTCGAGCGCTCCGGCCAGGCGCAGCCGCGTTGCGTCGACGGCCGGCCGCTCGGACGAGGCGAGGGCGGCGGACCATTGCGGCGCGCCGCTACGCAGCGCCGGCAGCCCCGCGTCACGCATGCGCAGCGTCGGGCGCTCGCGCGCCGTGCCGGCGCCACCGCAATCGAGCACAGCGTCGACGTCGATGGCATCCACGGCAGCTTCGGCCAGGCCGGGATGGATGGCGACCGCCGCGCGCAGTCGGCTCGGGCAGCCGGGGTCGACGGCCACGCGGCGGCGCGCCAGCGGCGTCAGGTCCAGCGCGAGCCCATCGTCTTCGGGCAGCGCGTCGCTCGGCTGCAGCGTCGCACGCAGCCTGGCCGCCGCGGGCAGCGTGAATTGCAAGGTGGTGCTCGCGCCGGCGGCGAGCGTGCGGACGACGCGGGCCGCCTGGCGGCCGTCGGCATCGAGCTGCAGCTCGCGCGTCTCGGCCGTGGCGCCGCCGTTGACCAGCTCGACGAGCACGTCCATGCGCCGCGCGTCGTCGGCATTGCGCCGCGCCGCGAGGCGATCCACGCCGACGTTGCGCAGCACGTTCGCGACCTGGATGACGCGGTCGGGCGCGCTGCCGTCGGGCCAGGCGCGCGCCGTGGCATGCACGCCGTCGGTGAGCAGCCATTGCCGGCGCTCGGGTCGCAGCAGCGCGGCGGGCGGCGGACGCGACCAGCGAGCCGGGTCGCGCAGCGCGGCGGGCGGCGAGGCGGGCGGCTGGGCCGACAGCGGGGCCGACAGCGAGTCGGACAGTGAGCCGGACTGCGAAGTCGGCAGCGAAGCGGACAACGACGCGATCGCGTCCGCATCGATCGCGCGCCAGGGGTCGCCCAGCAGCCGGAATTCGACGTCGTCGATGTCGTCCGCGGCCAGCTCGCGGCGCGCCTGTGCCAGTGCGAGCGCCAGCCGCGTGCCGCCGGACTCGCGCACGAACATGCTCGGCGCGGCGTCGATCCACAACGTGGCGCGGTGGCGCGCTGCCGGCCACTGCGGCGCGGCCAGCGCCAGCGCGGCGAGTGCGGCAAACAGCGCGCGCCGGCGCCAGGCGGGATCGGGCGGCCGGCGCTCGGCGGCAGCGGCTGTGTGCGCTGCGCTGCCCTGCCACAGGCCGAGGTGGACTACCGCCAGTGCGCGCCGGTGGCGGCCACCGCGGTGCAGCCAGCGGATCGCCGGCAGCGCCAGCAGTCCGAGCAGCCAGAGCGGGGCGGCGAAGCTCAGCAACGCGAACGCGCCTGCGCGAGGTGTCGCACGAGCGTCTGCTGCCAGCCGTCGGCGACGTTCCAGTCGGTGAAGGCGACGCCGACCCGGCGGCAGAAGCTGCCGAGCCGCAGCGTCATCGCGCGCCGCGCGGCCGCCGCCTGCGCTTCGTCGCCGGCGCCGATGCGCGCTGCCAGCCGTGCGCCGGTCTCGACGTCCACCAGCTCGAGCTCGCCGGCCGCGCCCAGGCGCGTGTCGTCGGCGCTGCGCAGCTGCAGCACGTGCAGCTCGCCGCAGGCGCGGCGCAACGTCGCGAGCTCGGCGCGCATCTCGTCTGCGGCCAGGAAGTCGCCGATCGCGAACACCGACGCGGCAGCGCGCAGCGCAGGCGCGCACGCCCCGAGCGCCGAGCGCTCGCCGCGCGCCGTCGGCCGCAGCCCGCAAAGCAGGCGCGCGATGGCCGCATAGTGCTGGCGTCCGCGCCCGCGCGCGCACTCGGCGAGCACGCGCGTGCCGAACACGACGAGGCCGACGCGATGGCCGTTGTGCAGCAGCGCGTAGCTCATCGCGGCGGCGGCGTGCACGGCGGCACGCCACTTGCCGCCGCCGAGCGCGCTCATCGACGAGCTGGCGTCGAGCAGGATTGTCCAGTCGGTGGCCGACTCGGCCTCGAAGCGGCGCACGATCGGCCGACGCGCGCGCGCCGTCTGGCGCCAGTCGATGTGGCGCACCTCGTCGCCGGGCTGGTAGTCGCGGTGGTCCAGGTGCTGCAGGCCGATGCCCGGTCGGCGCGACGGTGCCGCGGCGCTGCTCGCTCGGGCCCGGCGCTCGCCGAGCAGCAAGGCCGCCACCTCGGCGAACGCGCGCAGTTCGGCTTCGTCGGGCAGGGCGCCGCGCGGCGCTGGCAGCGGCGAGCGCGCCGCGTCGTTCGCTCCCGCGCCGGATGCGGAGCCGGTCGCGCCGGCACCCCGGGACGCGCTCAAAGCCGGCTGCGCCATCCTTCGATCACCGCGGCGAGCGCGCCGTCGGCGTCGACGCCGTCGAGCTCGCTTTCCAGGCGCAGCAGCACGCGGTGGCGCAGCACGGGCAGCGCCACCGCCTCGAGGTCGGCGACGTCGACATGCGCGCGGCCGTCGATCAGCGCGCGCACGCGCGCCGCGCGCACCAGCGCCTGCAGCGCGCGCGGGCTGGCGCCGTAGCGGATGTGGCGGCGTGCGCCGGCGTCGTCTGGCACATCGGCGTCGACTACAGGCTGCGTCGAAGCCACCAAGTCCACCGCCGCGGCCTTGCAGCGCTCGCCGACCAGCACGCGCCGCGCCAGGGCGCCGATGCGCAGCACTTCGTCGGGCCCGGCGATCGGCTCGATGGTGTCGGCGGGCTCGGCGTCGAGCGAGACGTCGAGCATCGCGCGCAGCGTCGTGCGCTCCGGAAACGGCACCCTGAGCTTGAACATGAAGCGGTCGAGCTGCGCTTCGGGCAGCGGAAAGGTGCCTTCGAGCTCGATCGGGTTCTGCGTGGCGAGCACGCTAAACGGCGCCGGCAGGCGATG
>JAGWTJ010000281.1 GCA_028869005.1 Burkholderiales bacterium
CCCTCGTGTCGCTCCTGCACGTCGGCCAGCGTGGCCAGCAGCCGCGTCGGACGTTCGGCCAGGTCACGTTCGATCACCAGCAGCGTCGCCTCGAACCAGCGCCAGGGCTGGTCCTCGTCGGGCTGCATGCGCAGCTCGAACTGCAGCCGGCCGGCGGCGCCGCCGGCCAGCGCGGCGAGCCCGCGCTCGAGCAACGGGCGCTCGTCGGCATGCACGCGCTGCACCCAGGCCGCGGCCGACCAGCGCTTGTCGCGGTAGCCGGACAGGGCGCGCCAGGCAATGGACGCGAAGCCGTCGCGACGCTGCAGGTGCCAGTCGGCCACGCCCAGGCGCGAGCCGTCGAGCGCCCATTCCCAACGCTGGCTGCGCGCGCGCCACTCGGCCACCGCGGCGTGCGCCATCAGCACCAGAGCGAGCGCGCTGGCCAGCCAGATCGCCAGGCCGAGGCCGGGGTGGCCGCGCGTGCTGCCCAGCGCTGCCGCCGCGTCCACGCCGGTGGCTGCCGTCACCGCCACCAGCAGCAGCCCGCCGGCGGCCAGTGTGAGATGGCCGCGCAGCGTGAGCGCGCTCAGCACGAGCTGCGGCGCGAAGATCGCGATCAGGCCGATCGGCACTCCGGCCGAAGCCCCCACACGCAACACCAGGAGGGTCGCCGCGACCAGGATCAGCGCGAGTGCCGATTCGAGCCAGGGCGACTGCGGCTGCAGCGCCTGCAGCACGCGGCGGTCGACGGCCAGCACGGCCAGCGCGGCCATGCCCAGGCCCAGCCAGAGCACCACCAGCCCGACACCCACATGGACGGTCCAGCGCTCGCCGGTCGTCAGCGCGAGCGCCGCAGCGAGCCACAAGGCCGCCGGCAAGGCGCCGAGCGCGAGCGCGACGCTCAGGCGCAGCACGTCGCGCGCCCGGTCCAGTCGCAGGTCGAAGTCCAGCCATCGCAGCAGCCCCCAGGCGCAGCCCGCAACGATGGCCAGCGCGACGACGGACGCGACGACGATCGCCGGCGGATGCCCCAGTCCGACCAAGGCGACCGCCGTGCCGAGCAGGGCCGCGGCCAGCGCGCGCCAGCCCCAGCGCAGCGCCGCCACGACCGCCAGCCCGCCCGGCAGCGCCACCGCGCTCCACGGGCCCACCGGCAAGGCGAGGCCGCCAGCGTAGGCCAGGGCCAGGCTGGCCACCGCGACGGCGAACGCGCGCACCGCCGTCGCCGTCGCCACCGTCCAGCCCGCGGTCAGCTGCTCGAGGGCGGGGCCGAGGTTCACGGTGCGGCGCAGCGCGCGCTCAGATCCTGAAGTCGTCGAGCGATCGGCCTGCGGCCAGCGCGGCCGCCAGCCACCGCGGCTTGAGTCCGCGGCCGCTCCAGGTGGCGCCGGTGTCGGGATCGCGGTACTTGGGCGCGACCTTGCCGAGTGCCTTGCCCTTGCGCGGCGCAGGCTGCTTGCCCGGCGCCGATGCCGCCCCGGCCGCCTTGCCGGCGCGTGTGGCGGGGGCGACCTTGCCGATGTCGGACAGCGCCAGGCCGTACTGCGCCATCAGCTTGCGCACTTGCGCAATGGCGCCGGTGCGCTCGGCGCGCTGCCGCTCGGCGATCTTCTTGTCGAGCGCGGCCTTCTGGGCCAGCAGGTCGGAGAGGGTGGCCATGGATGTAGCGTCCGTCAGTGGGAAGGCGGCACGTAGCCGACGGGTTTGTCGGCGCCGGCGCCGAAGAAGAACTGCTCCATCTGCTTGGCCAGGTACTGGCGCGCGCGCGCATCGGCCAGGCTCAGGCGGTTCTCGTTGACGAGCATCGTCTGATGCCGCTTCCACAACTCGAACGCCTCCTTGGACACCTGGGCGTAGATGCGCTTGCCCAGTTCGCCCGGGTAGGGGGCGAAATCCAGCCCTTCGGCTTCCTTCTTCAGATACACGCACTGCACCATTCGGGCCATCGCCAACACTCCGTTCAGACCAGCTTCTTGACCAGCACCTGCGAGCGCCGGTCCCAGTTGTATTTTCGCTTGCGCGCCTCGGGCAGCCAGTCGGGATCGACCTGGACGAAGCCGCGCCTGAGAAACCAGTGCATGGTGCGCGTCGTGAGCACGAAGATGCTGTCCAGCCCGCTCGCCTTGGCGCGATGCTCGACGCGCTTGAGCAGCCGTTCGCCGTCGCCCTTGCCCTGCGCCAGCGGGCTGACGGTGAGCGCGGCCATCTCGGCGGTGCGCGCTTCGGGGTAGGCATACAGTGCCGCGCAGCCGAAGATGATGCCGTCGTGTTCGATCACCGTGTAGTTGGCGACGTCGCGTTCGATCTCCGAGCGCTCGTGGCGCACCAGCGTGCCGTCGCGTTCGTAGGGTTCGATCAGCTGCAGGATGCCGGCGACGTCGTCGGAGCCGGCCTCGCGCACGCTCTCGAGCTTCTCGTCGACCACCATGGTGCCGATGCCGTCGTGCGTGAACACCTCGAGCAGCAGCGCGCCGTCGGTGGCGAAGGGCAGGATGTGCGAGCGCTCGACGCCGCCTTCGCAGGCCCGCACGCAGTGGCGCAGGTAGAACCCGGTGTCGGTCGGCTCGGTGGGCGGCGGCAGCGCGGCGAGGATGCGGCGCGCGTCGGCCAGCGCCAGTTCGGTGTCGATCGGCGCCTCGGGGTCGTCCGGGTTCTCGCGAATGCCCGGCATCTCGGTCACGAAGATCAGCTTGTCGGCCTGCAGGGCGAGCGCGGTGGCGGTGGCCACGTCCTCCATCGCCAGCACGAAGGCCTCGCCGGTGATCGAGAAGCCGAATGGCGACAGCAGCACGATCGCCTCGGACTCGATGGCGCGCCGGATCGCGACGTGGTCGACGCGACGCACGAGGCCGCTGCGCATCATGTCCACGCCGTCGACGATGCCCAGCGGGCGCGCGGTCAGGAAGTTGCCCGACACCACGCGCACCATGGCGTTGGCCATCGGCGTGTTGGGCAGGCCCTGCGAGAAGGCGGCCTCGATCTCGAAGCGCAACTGCCCGGCGGCCTCCTGCGCGGCGTCGAGCGCCACCGGGTCGGTGACGCGGCTGCCCTCGTGAAAACGCGGCACGTGCCCCTTGGCCGCGAGCTGCTCGTCGACCTGCGGCCGAAAGCCGTGCGCGAGCACGATCTTCACGCCCATCGCGTGCAGGATGGCCAGGTCTTGCACCAGGGCCTCGAGTTTGCCCGCAGCGATCGCCTCGCCGGCCAGACCGACGACGAAGGTCTTGCCGTGGTAGGCGTGGATGTACGGCGCGACCGCCCGGAACCAGGGCACGAAGGTGTGCGGGAAGACGACGCTCATGGCAGGCGGGCAGCTCGCGGCCATTTTGCCGCAGGCGCGCGGCGCAGGGCCTCCAAGGCGTCCGGGCGCCCGGCGTGCAGCGGCGCCGCCGGGGCCGTCAACCCCCAGCAAGGCCCTTGACCGGTCGCGCCCGCGCGCCGCAGCATGGATGTCCCGCGATACCCAAGGAGCGTTGCGATGAAGGAATACGCAGAAGTCTTCAAGACCCCCGGAGCCTTCAGCTGGACCGAGCTGATGACCCCCGACCCCAAGGCGGCCAGCGAGTTCTACGCCTCGCTGTTCGGCTGGACCTTCGACACCATGGACATGGGCGACGGCCCGTACCGCGTCGTCAAGGTCGGCGAAACGGCCGTCGGCGGCATGATGAAGACGCCGCCCACGGCCCAGGGCATGCCGCCCGCCTGGGCCTGCTACGTCACGGTGGCCAGCGCCGACGCCACCGCCGAGCGCTGCAAGTCGCTCGGCGGCAAGGTGCTGCTGGGGCCGGTGGACATCCCCAAGGTCGGGCGCTTCGTCGTGCTGCAGGACCCACAGGGCGCGGTGTTCAACGCCATCGCCTACGCGCCGATGTGAGCCGGCGGGCGGCGGCTGTCGGCGGGTGACGATGGGGCACGCGGATAATCCGCGCCCCGTGCCGACCCCCCCTCCG
>JAGWTJ010000282.1 GCA_028869005.1 Burkholderiales bacterium
ATGGTCTGGTGCATCAGCGCGAGGTCGGCGCCGGCGCTGAACACGCGCAGGCCGCTCCTCAGGTGCAGCAGCGTCACGCCGTCGTCGTCGCAGGCCTGCTCGAGCGCGGCCTCGAGCGCGGCTACGAGTGTGCCGTCGAGCGCGTTGACCGGCGCGCGCGTCATCGTCACCACCAGCACGCGGCCGGCGCGTTCGATGTGCACGGGGGCAAGGCTGGCGTTCACTCGTCCCCTTCGGCGGCACCGGGGCTGCGCATCATATCGGCCAGGCGCCGGCGCAACAGCTTGCCGGTGGGCGTGCGCGGCAGCATGTCGACGCGCTGCAGCCGCGCCGGACGCTGGTAGCCCGGGAGCGCGGCGGCGCGCTCGCGCAGCGTGCTCTCGATCGCCTCCTGCTGCGGCTCGGGGGCGGCGTAGAACAGCACCACCTGATCGACGCCGTCGGCATCGGGTACGCACACCGCGGCCGCCTCGCGCACGCCGGGCGCGCCGCCGCCCAGGCGGTCCTCGATGTCGATCAGATTGACCCAGCGGCCCTTGATCTTGACGAGCGAATCCTCGCGCCCGGCGAAGCGCCAGCCGCCGCCGGCGGTGGGCACGAACAGGTCGGCCGGGCAGAAGGCGCCGTCGCGAAAGCTGTCGGCCTGCGCCGCCGGGCGGTCGAGATAGCCGAGCGCCTGCGTCGAGACGCGGATGCGCAGGCGCGTCGGCAAGCCCGCGGCCACCGCCTCGGGGTCCAGCGGCTCTATGGCCACACCGGGGGAAGCCTGCAGGCCGTCGTCGCCGCCGCAGGCCGTGAGCACCAGCACCAGCACCTCGGAAGCACCGTAGCCGTCGACGATGTCGATGCCGGTGGCGGCGCTCCAGGCGTTGCGCAGGCCGGGCGGCAGCGCTTCGCCGGCCGACACGCAGCGCTTGACGCCGGCGGCGGCCAGCCGCGCCGCCAGTCCTTCGTGCAGCAGCACCCGATACAGCGACGGCACGCTGAAGAACACGCTCGGCCGCGTCCGCTCGACCGTCGCCACCGCCGAGGCGGCGGTCGGCCAGGCCGGATCGAGGATGATGGTGGCGCCGATCTTCAGCCCCGCAAACAGGCTGTTGGTCTGCGGGTACGAGAAGAACATGCGCGAGGTGGCGAACAGGCGATCGTCGGCGGTGATGCCGATGCGCTCGCGCGACACGCGCTCGACTTCGCGCGCGAAGCGATGTGCATGCACCACCGCCTTCGGCCGGCCCGAGGTGCCCGAGGAGTGCACCCACAGCGCCGGCGCGTCCTCGTCGACCAGCACGGGCGGCACCGGAGTCGCCGCGTCGACGGCGCGCCGGCCCTCGTCGACGCCGATCACGCGCGTGTCCCACGGCGGCGGCGTGTCGGCAGCCGATTCGGCGACGATGACGTTGAAGCCGGCCTCGTCGAGGATGTAGTTCCACTCCGGCGCCGGGATGTGGGGATTGACGCCGACCGCGACGCCGCCGGCCCACAGCGCGCCGAGAAAGGCCACCACCCAGTCGATGCCGTCGGGCAGCTTGATCGCGACGCGGTCGCCCGGGCGCAGGCCGCGCGCCTGCCAGACCGCCGCGGCGCGTGCCACGCGATCGCGCAACTCGCCGTAGCTCAACTGCTGGTGGCCGCAGACGATGGCAATGCGGTCCGCATCGGCGCTGCCGAGCAGCAGCGCGGCGGCGTTGATGGTGCGGCGCGCGTCGGCGGCGGCGCTCGCCGGCGGCGCGGTCTGCGCGTCGGCGCTCGCCGCGTCGCCGCCGAGCAGCCCGGCACGGCCGTCGCGCCAGCGCGAGGCTTCGGCGGCGAGCATGGCCGCGTGTTCGAACTCCTCGGCCGCCAGCTCGAGGTACAGCTGCTGCTCGGCCGAGCCCGGTGTCAGCTGGGCCGAGCGGGCGTTGAAGAAGCCGAGCGCGCGCTGCTCGTGCGCGATCGCCATCTGCAGCAGTTCCTCGGGATTGCGCGGTGCCCGCTCGGCGCCGACGAAGACGGCGGCCACCTCCATGCGCCAGGCCGGCGACGGGTCGGGCATCTCGACGTGGTAGCGGCGCGCCAGCGCCTCCATGTGCTCGCCCTCCATCACCGCCAGGCGGCCGAACAGGGCACGCAGCGTCGGGTCGTCGCAGTCGGCTGCGGCGCGCTGGTAGAACGCGCGCCCGCCGAGCTCGATCTCGAAGGCCGTGCGCACCGCGGCCAGCGCGGCGGCGTCGAGCGTCTCGACGGCCTCGTCGTCGCACAGTTCGAGCTCGCCGGCGCATTGCGGGCAGCGCCCGTACGGCAGCGCGAAGCCCTCGCTGCGCTTGCCGCACTGGCGGCATTGCCAGCGCGTGGGCGCGCCGGCGCAGCAGATGTACGCCTCCTCGGCGTCTTCGGGCAACGGGCGGTGGCAGCGCGGGCACAGCATCGGCAGGTCCTCCCCTCTTGGCCTCTCGGCAGTTCGTCAGGCGGTGGCCAGTTCGCGCAGCAGGCGCTGCGCCAGCACGGAGGCCACCAGGCGCCGGTGGTTCGACGAGGTGACGGTGCTGCGCATCGGGCTGACCTGCTTTTGCACGAGCTTGCCGAGCGCGGCCAGAGCGGCCTCGTCGAGCGGCCGGCCGACGAGCGCCTCGGTGCCCTGCAGTTGCAGCGGATGCGAGTTGGTGCCGCTGATGCCCACCGCCAGCGAGGTCAGCGGCGCGGCCTTGCCTTCGCCCAGCGTGAGCGCCACGGCCACCGAGGCGAGCGGGAAGTCCATCGCGCCGCGCACGCGCGACTTGCGAAAGCCCAGGCGCAGCCCGGCCGGCGCGGCCGGCACCTGCACGGCGGTGAGGATCTCGTCGCGCGCCAGCGTCAGGTGCGCGGCGCCGTCGTCGCGATACATGGCCGCCAGCGGCGTGCGGCGCGTGCCGCCGGGCGACAGCAATTCGGCCTCGGCGTGCAGCGCCAGCAGCACCGGCGCCAGGTCGCTGCAGAACGCGGCGTGGCAGCGCTTGCCCTGCGGCGCGACGTGGCAGGTGTCGCCGCCCAGCTTGAGGCAGTAGTGGTTGGCGGCGCGCCACCATTCGCTCTGGTTGTAGTAGACGCAGCGCGTGTCCTGACACAGGTTGCCGCCGAGCGTGGCCGCGCTGCGGTGTGCCGGGCCGGCCGCGGCCGCGGCAGCCGCGGCCAGCGCCGGCAGCCGCGCGGCGAGCAGCGGATCGCGCGCCAGCGTGGCCAGCTTGAGGCCGGCACCCAGCCGAAGGTTGCCGTCGGCCGCCGCGGCCAGCGCGGCGAAGCCGGGCAGTGCCGAAACGTCGACCAGCGTCGTCGGCTTGCCGATGCCGCGCCGCAGGTTGGGCACGAGATCGGTGCCGCCGGCGAGCAGGCGGGCGCCCGGTTCGGCCGCCAGCAGCGCCACGGCCTGCTCGGCACTGGCCGGGCGTTCGAGCTTCATGTCGGAAAGCGGGTGCATGCTCAAGCCTCCTGCTGGATGCCGGCGCCGGCGCTGGTCGCGGGCGCGCGCGTCGCCTTCAGCTTCTGCGCACGACGTTGCTGGTGCAGCGCCTCGAGCAGGCGATCGGGCGTCACCGGCAGCGCCGTCAGACGCAGCCCGAGCGCGTCGGCGATGGCGTTGACGAGCGCCGGCGGAAAGCCGTGCAGCCCGCCTTCGCTCGCCTCCTTGGCGCCGAACGGACCCAAGGGATCCATGCTCTCGACCAGCGTGACGTGGATCGGCGGCGATTCGACGATGGTCGGTATGCGGTAGTCGAGCAGGTTGGAGCGCACCGGCAGGCCCTGGTGGTATTGCGTTTCCTCGGACAGCGCCTGGCCCATGCCCATCCAGATCGCGCCCTGCACCTGACCCTCGACGGCCAGCGGGTTGATGGCGCGGCCGCAGTCGTGCGCGATCCAGACCTTGACGACGTGGATCGCGCCGGTGTCCTCGTCGATCTCG
This sequence comes from Burkholderiales bacterium, assembly GCA_028869005.1. Taxonomy (GTDB): domain Bacteria; phylum Pseudomonadota; class Gammaproteobacteria; order Burkholderiales; family Burkholderiaceae_C; genus Rubrivivax. The sequence goes on from JAGWTJ010000282.1 coordinate 3,914, forward strand.
ATCTCGACCACCTGC
>JAGWTJ010000040.1 GCA_028869005.1 Burkholderiales bacterium
CAGAACAGCATCGACCGCGTGATCTTCGTCACCGGGCTCGCTTGGGGTACCGAACGCATAGGCCCGATGCACCTCTGACGGATCGACTTCACCTGGCCGAACGACGTCGGCACGGACGAGGGTGGCACGATCACAGGATCGAACTCGGTGCGTGCAAATTCGTCGCCCGGATGCAGGTGCCGCCGGGCAGATGCGGTGGATCGGGGCAGAATCCGACGCTCTTCCCCCACTGGGCATGCTTGGCAGCCCGACCACCGGATCGCCGAGCCTCATGCAATCCACCGACGACTACCGGCTGAGCCACCTCGAGCGCGGCCGCAGCTACGATGCCACGCTGGCCGAAACGCCGTTCGATGCCTACATGGCGGCGTGGGAGCGGCAGCACCTTGCCCGAATCGTCGGCCGGTTGTTTCCCGCCGGCGTCGGGCGCTATCTCGATTTCGCCTGCGGCACGGGACGCGTCACGTCGGTGGTGGCACCGCTGGCCCGCGAATCTGTGGGGGTGGACATTTCGCCGTCGATGCTCGAGGCGGCGCGAGGCAAGCTGCCGGCGACCACCTTTCACCAGTGCGACCTGACGCGCACGGCGCTCGAACTCGGGCAGTTCGACCTCATCACGGCGTTCCGCTTCTTCGGCAATGCGCAGGACGATCTGCGCGAGAACGTTCTGCGCGCCCTCGTCGCGCGGCTCGCGCCGGGCGGGCGGCTCGTCATCAACAGCCATCGCAATCCGCGCGCGCTGTACTCGCTGCTGAATCGCCTGACCGGGGGTGACGGGGGCGGCATGGACCTGCACCTGTCAAAGCTGCGCGCGCTGCTGCGCCGGCACGGCCTGAAGATCGACGAACTGCTGCCGATCGGCGCCTGGATGTACCGTGCACGCCTGCTCGGCACGATCGATCCCGACCACACAACGGCGGTGGCGCGCGAGCAGCGGTTCGGGCACCCGCTGCTGGCGTCGATCGCACCGGACGTGATCGTCGTCGCCTCGCTCGCCTAGCCCGCGCCCCGATGCCAGCGGCCAGCCGCGACACGCTGCCGCCCTATGCCAGCGGCGCCGCGCGCCTGGGCCTGCTCTACCGGCTCGCCCTCGCAGGCACCGAGCAACATGTGCTGGTCGTGAGCGAGTCGCCCTTCGCTGCGACGGCCATCGTTGCGGCAAACCCCGAAGCCGCCGTCGACGTGATCGCGCCCGGTGCAGCCGCCCCGCGCGCTGCCTACGATGCCGTCTTCGTGCCGGGGCTCGCTGCGGGCGGCGCGTGCCGGGCGAACCGGAGCCTGTCGCAGCAACTGCTGGCGGCGCGCGCGTGGCTCGTTCCGGGCGGCGTGCTGGCCGGTGATGCGGCGCACCTGTGCTCATTGCGCGGCGTCGCCGACGCGATGCGCCTGCGCACGGGCCCGCTGTCCTGGCTGCGCGGCGCCGCCTGCGCCAGTCCGCCGGTGTGCCGGCGCACGCTCGCGCGCTGCGGCCTGGCCGACGTCGAGTGCTACTACGTGGAGCCGGACATCGACTCTCCTCTGGTTCTGGTCCCCGATCATCGTGAGGTGGCGCGGCGTCACTTCCTGCGTGCCGTGCGCCGTACGCGCGGCCGGCATCGAGGGCCGGGCTACCTGGCGCGGCTGGCGCTGGCCGCGGCGGGGCTGGGCGGGCAGATGCAGCGGCAGCTCTTCTTTCGGGCGCGCCGGCCATGCTGAGCCGCGTGCTCGACATCGTCGCCGCCGAAGGCTGGTTCGACACTGCGGCGCCGTTCGAGAAGACGATCCAGTTGACGCACGGAGCCGCCCACTGTGCGACGCTCAGCCGCGGCGGGCGGGCCGACACCTTTGTCAAGTTCTCCGAGCTCGCCAGCCTCGCCGCCGAGGCGCAGCGCTGCCTGCGCGCCGGCCGCGACTTTGCCGGCATCGCGCCGGCCTTTGTCGGCCATGCCGCGCGCGCGTCGCTCGAGGTGCTGGCGACGAAGGCCGAGAGCTTCGATGCCGTTACCGCGATATCGTTCGAGCGGGCCGGCGACCGGGCGCGGTTGCTGACCGGGCTCGAGTGCTACTTCGCGCGCATGCGCCAAGCGGTAGCTCCGGCAGCTCCGGTCGCGTCGCCGCGCGTTCCACGCGCATGGTTCGATGACATGACGGCATACTTCGCCGCCGCGCGCAGCACGCCGTCCACGCTCTCGGCACTCGACCTGGCGCGTGACGCCCTGCCCGGTCTGCCGCCCATGCCACAGCACGGGGATCTGGTGGCCAACAACCTCGGCTTGCGGCCGGACGGCACGCTCGTGGTCTTCGACTGGGAGGACTACGGCGCGGTCGACCTGCCGGGGCTCGATCTGTTCACTCTCGACATGTCGCTCGGCACGCAGGCGGGTGCGGGCGGCAGCGGCCTGCCGCCGCCGGCCGTCGAACGCTGCTGCGCCGCGCTCGGCCTGGTGCCGCACGCTTACCGTCGGCTCGCGCCGGCCTACGCGCTCGCCTTCCGCTACCTCAAGCGCAACTACAGCCCGGAGGTGCGCGCACGTGTGGACGCGCTGCTCGAACGCGTGAGCGGCGCACCCGAGGGCCGCGCCGCGCGATGAACGAGGTCCGCAAGTCGTTCCTGCTGTCGTTTGCCGACAGCTACCTCGCGATCGTGCTGCAGCTCGCCAGCACGGTCATCATCGCGCGCCTGCTCACGCCGGCCGAGGTCGGCGTGTTCGCGATCGCCGCGGTCTTCTCGTCGCTGGCCAGCACGTTCCGCGACTTCGGCGTGGCCGAATACCTGATCCAGTCGCGTGAGATCGACGACGACAAGATCCGCGCCGGCTTCGGCGTCAACATCATCGTCTCGTGGTCGCTGGCCGTGCTGCTGGTGGCGGCGGCGCCGCTGGCGGCCTCGTTCTATCGCGACGAAGGCGTCGGCCGCGTGCTGCGCGTGCTGGCGCTGAGCTTCATCGCACTGCCCTTCGGTGCGATGCTGATGACCTGGTTCCGGCGCGAGCTGAACTACCGGCCGATCGTGATCGTGAACGCGATCTCGAGCAGCACGGTGTTCGCCGTCAGCGTCGGCCTGGCCTGGCTCGGCCACGGCTACATGAGCCTGGCCTGGGGCACGCTGGCCGGCATCCTGGCCACGGTGGCCAGCGTCAACCTCTTTCGCCCGCCCGGCTTTCCACGCTGGCCGCGCTTCACCGGCCTGGGCGAGGTGTTCCACTTCGGCAAGTACGCCACCGGCATGTACATCCTGGTGCAGCTCGGTCGCGGCGCGCCCGAACTGATCATCGGCCGCGTGCGCAACGCCGCCGACGTCGGCATCTTCAGCCGCGCCAACGGCCTGGTCGAGATCTTCCGCCGTCTGCTGCTGCGCCCGGTGATGCAGGTGTGTCTGCCGTTCTTCGCGCGCGCCCAGCGCGAGCAGGGGACGATCGAGCCCTCGTATGCGTCGAGCGTGGCGCTGCTCACCGCCGTCGGCTGGCCCTTCCTCGCCTTTCTCGCGCTCGCCTCGTACGCGATGGTGCGGCTGGTCTACGGCACGCAGTGGCTGGCGGCGGTGCCGCTGGCGCGCGTGCTGTGCCTGGCCTGCGCGATCGAGCTGCTGTTCTTCCTGTCGCGCGAGGCGCTGCTGGCCTGCGGCGCGGTGCGGCGCGCGAGCGTGCTGCAGTTTCAGGTCGTCGCGCTGCAGATCATGGGCCTCGCGCTGGCCTTGCCTTACGGGCTCATGGGCGCCTGCTGGGGCCTGGCGCTCGCCGCCTGCGGCGGCCTGCTGGTGACGCAATGGCATCTGAAGCGCGCCTTCGGGATGCACCTGCGCGCGCTGCTGCGCGCCTGCCTGCCCAGCGCGACGCTGACGATTTGGACCGTCGCGCCGCTGGCGGCCGTTGCGCTCTGGCAGCCGCCCGGCGAGGCCAACTACATCGCCTGGGCCCTGCTCGGGTCGTTCGCCACCGCCGTCCTCTGGCTCGCCGGACTGCGCGTGCTGCGGCATCCGTTGTGGGCCGAGGTGGTGCACGTGACGAGCCGGATTTCGCAGCGCGCCTGGGGTCGACGCTGAGTTCTTGTGGGATGTCTGCCGTCTGGCGATGAGGCCGGTCCGGCGGCTTCGAAGGGGCACAACCGGCGCAGCCGATTTCGATCCGATGATGTCAGTTCTGATAGAATGATGTCATTGACATCTCCACTGGAGAATTGCTGATATGGCGACGGTGACCGTCAGGAATCTGCCCGACGCGGTGCACCGCGCGCTGCGCGTGCGGGCGGCCATGCATGGCCGCAGTACGGAGGCCGAGATCCGCGACATCCTGGAATCGACGGTCTGCCCGCCACAGCGCCTGCGCATCGGCACGGCGCTGGCCGAACTCGGCAGCCGCATCGGACTGACCGACGACGACATGGCCGCCATCGCCAAAGGGCGCGCCAGGCGGCCGGCCAGACCGCTGAGGCTCGGGTGATCGTTCTCGACACCAACGTCGTCTCGGAGGCGATGAAGCGCGAGCCGAACCCCGCGGTGCTGGCGTGGCTGAACGAGCAGGCGGCCGAGACGCTCTACCTGTCTAGCATCACGCTCGCCGAACTGCTGTTCGGCATCGGCGCTTTGCCTGCGGGGCGGCGCAAGCAGGCACTTGCGCGGGCAGTGGACGGGCTGCTGGCACTCTTCGGCGAGCGCGTGCTCGCGTTCGACACCGATGCGGCCCGCCACTATGGCGAACTGGCCGTCGCGGCCCGGGCCGCCGGCCACGGATTTCCCCTGCCGGACGGCTACATCGCCGCGATTGCCGCGGCGCGCGGCTGCACCGTCGCCACGCGCGACGTGGCGCCGTTTCGGTCAGTCGGCCTGGACGTGATCGACCCGTGGCAGGCGCCGTGTTGACGGCTGCGCGCTCAAGCCCTCATCGCCTCCTGCGCCGCGCGCACGAGGAACCCGGAGCGGCTCTCGCCGTGCCGCCGCGCGAACTCGTCGATGCGCGCGAGCACCCGCGCCGGCACGGTGATATTGATCTTCTCGGCCGGCCCGAAGTGGCGTTCCACGGGCACGTCCACCATGGCCCAGATCCAGCCCGCCAGATCGGTGTCGGCCTGATGCTCGGCCATCGGTCGCGGCGCCGGCAACTCTTCGCCATCCTCGGCGAGCAGTCGGCAGTGCGCGTCGATGGCCTCGCGCGCGTTGTCGAACGCCTCTTCCAGGGTGTCGCCGGCGGAGAAGCACCCGGGCAGATCCGGAACCACCACGCCGAACGCGCACGTATCGGTGCCGGGTTCGATGGCAATCAGGAACTTCATTGCGTCACTCCTTCATTCGAGCCCGGCCTGCCTGAGCAGCTTGTGAACGAGGCCCACGCCCAGATCCTTCTTCGGGTGCGGCACGCTCACGTGGCCCGGCTTGCTCGGGTGGCGAAAGACGTGGTGGCTGCCTGCCACGTGCCGCAGTACCCACCCGTCGGCCTCGAGCAGCTTGATCACGTCCGCGCTTCGCACGGTGGTTATTGTAACTACTACATTCCATTCGATGTCGCGCGGAGTACAAGCGGCATCGCGTCAGCGTATCCATTGCGGCCTGCTGAACGCCGCCAGCCGCCGCGGCCGGTGACAGGCCAGTCGCCCGACCGCGCGTGACGAATTGGGCGCAGCGCGCGCGCCGAGGCCTGCCCGGCAGTCGGCGATTGCGCCGACACTACGCGGTTGGTCGCGCTGCGCCGCGACGCCTGCCGCAACGACTATGCCGCCCGACATGGACACGACTTCCGACCTGAGCCAGGGCCGCGCGGCCGACCCAGGCTTTCGCCGGGCCTGGATCGGCGCCGCCGCGCGCCGGCAACTGCCGCCCGAGAACGCGACGAGCGGCGAATTCGCGCTGTCGGCGCCGGTGGACGGCGGCAGCCGGCTCGTCGCCGTCGACCGCTTCGCGCGCCGCACGCTGTGCTGGACCACGCGCCGCGGCCGCTTCGAGGTGTCCGAACGCGCCGATGCGCTCGGCGACGGCACGCTCGACGCGCAGGCGCTGTTCGACTACCTCTTCTTCCACATGATCCCGTCGCCGCGCACCGTGTTCGGCGGCGTGCAGCGCCTGCCGCCGGGCCATCTGGCGCTGGCGCGCGGCACCGAGGTCGAGGTGCGGCCCTATGCCGATCTGCGCTTTCGACCCGACGCATCGCGCGATTTCGCGTCGCTGAAGGCCGAGTTCCGCAGGCTGCTCGTCGAGGCCGTGCAGGGCGAACTCGAGCCCGGCGTCCCCGCCTGCTACCTGAGCGGCGGCACCGACAGTTCCACCGTGGCCGGCCACATCAAGCAGATCGCCGGCGAGGTGCACACCTACGCCATCGGCTTCGATGCCGAGGGCTACGACGAGATGGAGTACGCGCGCATCGCGGCCCGGCATTTCGGCGCCAGGCATCACGAGTACTACGTGACGCCCGCCGATCTGGTGCAGAACATCGCGCACGTGGCGGCGGCCTACGACCAGCCGTTCGGCAACTCGTCGGCGCTGCCGGCCTACTGCTGCGCGCTGCGTGCGCGCGACGACGGCGTCGCCAAGCTGCTCGCCGGCGACGGCGGCGATGAACTCTTCGGCGGCAATTCGCGCTACGCGACGCACGAGGTGTACAGACTGTGGGAACGCGTGCCGGCGGTCGTGCGCAACGGCCTCGTCAAACCGGTGCTCGCCCTGCCGGGCGCCGGGCGCGTCGGCGTATTGCGCCGCGGTCGCAACTACGTGCGCGACGCCGAGATCGGCCTGCCCGACCGGCTGCAGCGCTACAACCTGCTGTTGCGCCTGGGCCTGGGCAACGTGCTCGAGCCGGGTTTCCTCGCCGCGGTGCGGCCCGAGTCGGTGTTCGATCAGCAGCGCGAGGTGTGGGCGCTGGCCGAGGCCGACAGCGAACTGGACCTCGAGCTCGCCTACGACTGGCGCTACACGCTCGCCGAGTCCGACCTGCCCAAGGTGCGCGGCTCGTCGGCGCTGGCCGGTGTGGCGGTGGGCTACCCGATGCTGTACGACGCGCTGGTCGAGTTCTCGATGCGGCTGCCGCCCGACTACAAGCTCAAGGGCCAGGCGCTGCGCTGGTTCTTCAAGGAGGCGCTGCGCGACTTCCTGCCCGAGGCCATCATCACCAAGCAGAAGAAGGGCTTCGGGCTGCCGTTCGGCGTGTGGGCGCTGCGGCACGACGCGCTGCGGGCGCTGGCCGCCGATTCGGTGCGCAGCCTCGGCACGCGCGGGCTCGTCAAGCCGGACTTCGCGAAGACGCTGCTCGAGCAGTTCCTGCCGGAGCACCCCGGCTACTACGGCGAGATGGTGTGGATCCTGATGATGCTCGAGCAGTGGCTGCGCGCGCACCTGCCGGACTGGCGCTTCGAGGGCGCCGCGGCCTGACGCCGCTCGCCTGACGCCGATCGGCGCGTGCGCGGCCGGGGCGCGCGGGTCCGGGCCCGGGGCCACGCTGCCACCCTAGAATAGCCGGTTCGCCCGCATGCCCCGGTCGCCCTGGGCGACCCGGTCCCTCACGCACAGGACGGCCCCCATCGTGTTCATCTCGCTTGCCCATGCCCAGACCGCTGCCGCGCCCGGCGGCGGCGAATCCACCCTGTTCAGCCTGGCGCCGCTGGTGCTGATGTTCGTGGTGCTGTACTTCATCATGATCCGCCCGCAGATGAAGAAGCAGAAGGAGCACAAGGCGATGATCGAGGCGCTGGCCAAGGGCGACGAGGTGGTGATCGCCAGCGGCGTGCTCGGGCGCGTGGCCAAGCTCGGCGACAGCTTCGTGCATGTCGAGGTGGCCGACGGCGTCGAGTTGCAGGTGCAGCGTTCGTCGGTGGTGCAGGTGCTGCCCAAGGGCACCTTCAAGTAATCGGCCGACGGCCGGCGGGCCAACGACGTGCGGCCGGCGAGTCGGCGGCCGCGGGCCCTTTCTCCCAAGCCGTCGCATTGCGGGCCCGCGCGGCCCGATCGGGTCTCACGATGAACCGCTATCCCTGGTGGAAGTACGCAATCCTCGCCGTCGCGCTGGTGATCGGCGTGCTGTACACGCTGCCCAACTTCTACGGCGAGGCGCCTGCGGTGCAGGTGTCGGGCGGCAAGACGACGGTGCGCGTGGACAGCGCCACCGTCGATCGCATCCGCCAGGTGCTGGCCGACGCCCACATCGCGAGCGACTTCGTGCAGTTCGACGGCAACACCGTGCGAGCGCGCTTCGCCGACACCGACACGCAGTTGAAGGCCAAGGACGCGATCACCAAGGCGCTCGACCCCGATCCCTCCGACCCGCGCTACATCGTCGCGCTCAACCTGGTGTCGCGCTCGCCGACCTGGCTGGCACGGCTGCATGCCTTGCCGATGTTCCTCGGCCTCGACCTGCGCGGCGGCGTGCACTTCCTGATGCAGGTGGACATGCGCGCCGCGCTCAAGCAAAGCGTCGACACCTACGCCAGCGACGCGCGTAACGCGCTGCGTGAAAAGCGCGTGCGCTTCTCGGGCCTGACGCGTGAGCCCAACGGCGTCGGCGTGCATCTGCCCGACGCCGCCGCCGCCAAGCAGGCGCAGGACCTGCTCTCCGACCGGCTGCCGTCGCTGCAGTGGAGCACCGAAACGGCGAGCGACGGCGTGCGCCTCATGGGCGTGCTCACGCCCAAGGCGATCACCGAGATCCAGTCGCAGGCGCTCAAGCAGAACATCGAGACGCTGCACAAGCGCGTCAACGAGCTCGGCGTCGCCGAGCCGGTGATCCAGCAGCAGGGCGCCGACCGCGTCGTCGTACAGCTGCCCGGCGTGCAGGACACGGCGCGCGCCAAGGACATCATCGGCCGCACGGCGACGCTGCAGATCCGCCTCGTGGAGCCCGACGCGTCCGCCGCCGCCGAGGTCGTGCCCGAGCGCACGCGGGACGGCTCGACACGCATGGTGGGCTTGAAGCGCGAGGTGGTGGCCACCGGCGACCAGCTCAGCAACGCCTCCGCCACCATCGACAAGGACCAGCGCCCGGCCGTCAGCGTGCGCCTCAACGACGTCGGCGGCCGCGCGATGCGCGCCGCCACGCGCGACAACCTCGGCAAGCTGATGGCCATCGTGCTCTACGAGAAGGGCAAGGGCGAGGCGATCTCGGTGGCCACGATCCAGGGCGAGTTCGGCTCGGACTTCCAGATCACCGGCATGTTCACGCCGCAGGAGACGGCCGACCTGGCGCTGCTGATCCGCGCCGGCTCACTGGCCGCGCCGATGGAGATCATCGAGGAGCGCACGATCGGTCCGAGCCTGGGCGCCGAGAACATCGCCAAGGGCTTCGACAGCGTGGCCTACGGCTTCGCCGCGATCGCCGCCTTCATGTGCGCCTACTACATGCTGTTCGGCATGTTCAGCGCGCTGGCGCTGGCCTTCAACCTGCTGCTGCTGGTGGCGGTGCTGTCGATGCTGCAGGCCACGCTGACGCTGCCGGGCATCGCGGCCATCGCGCTCACGCTCGGCATGGCGATCGACGCCAACGTGCTGATCAACGAGCGCGTGCGCGAGGAACTGCGCCAGGGCATGGCGCCGCAGCAGGCGATCGCCACCGGCTACGAGCGCGCCTGGAGCACCATCCTCGACTCCAACATCACGACGCTGATCGCCGGCCTGGCGCTGCTGACCTTCGGCTCGGGGCCGATCCGCGGCTTCGCGGTCGTGCACTGCCTGGGCATCCTGACCTCGATGTTCTCGGCGGTGATGTTCTCGCGCGGCCTGGTCAACCTCTGGTACGGCCGCAAGAAGCGGCTCAAGAGCGTGGCCATCGGCCAGGTCTGGCGGCCGGCCGGCATGACGGCGTCGCCCGGCGGCGACGCCTGATCCGCAGCGCGCGCTCCAGCACAGGAATCGATCATGGAGTTCTTCAGGATCCACCGCGACATCCCGTTCATGCGCTACACGCTGTGGCTGAACGGGGCGTCCTTCGTCATGTTCGCGCTCGCCGTGTTCTTCCTCGTCACGCGCGGGCTGCACCTGTCGATCGAGTTCACCGGCGGCACGCTGATGGAGGTCGAGTACGCGCAGCCGGCCGACGTGGCCAAGGCGCGCGACGCCATCGACCGGCTCCATCTGGGCGAGGTGCAGGTGCAGAACTTCGGCACCTCGCGCGACGTACTGATCCGCCTGCCGGTGCGCGACGTCGGCAGCAACGACGCGGCCGCCGCCACGCTCAAGGGCGACCGCCTCGCCGCCCAGGCCTTCGCCGCGCTGTGCGGCGCCGAGCAGGGCCAGGTCGGCACCAAGCAGTACACGACGCCGCAGGGCGAGCAGGTGAGCCGCGCCTCGTGCAGCCGCGCCGACGCGAGCGAGCCGCTGCAGCTCAAGCGCACCGAGTTCGTCGGCCCCTCGGTGGGCACCGAGCTGGCGCGCGACGGCACCTATGCGCTGCTGGCCACCATCGCCGGCATCATGCTGTATCTGGCGTTTCGCTTCGAGTGGAAGTTCTCGGTCGCCGGCATCATCGCCAACCTGCACGACGTGGTGATCATCCTCGGCTTCTTCGCCTTCTTCCAGTGGGAGTTCTCGCTCGCCGTGCTGGCTGCGGTGCTGGCGGTGCTCGGCTACTCGGTCAACGAGTCGGTGATCATCTTCGACCGCGTGCGCGAGACCTTCCGCCGCATGCGCAAGATGAACTCGCACGAGGTCATCGACCACGCCATCACCAGCACCATCAGCCGCACCATCATCACACACGGCAGCACGCAGGTGATGGTGCTGTCGATGCTGATCTTCGGCGGGCCGACCCTGCACTACTTCGCCGTCGCGCTCACCATCGGCATCCTGTTCGGCATCTACTCGTCGATCTTCGTCGCCGCCGGCATCGCGATGTGGCTCGGTGTCAAGCGCGAGGACCTCGTCAAGCTAGGGAGCAAGGACCTGGACCGCAACGATCCGAACGCCGGGGCGGTGGTGTAGAGTGAATTTCCGACCTCCCCCCCTGGCCGGCCCTGCCTGACATGCCACTCAGCGCCTCGCCCGAATCGCTCGCCGCACAGGCCCGCAGGCGCTATACGGAGGAACTGGTCAAGGGACTGGTGGGCGTGGTGCAGACCACGCTCGACGGCGCGCGGGTGCTGGCCGACAAGCCGGCCGAAGCGGCGGTGTTCGCGCGCCGGCGCGACATCCACCAGGCGCTGCACGCCGGCGCCCAGGCCTGGCACCGCGGCATCGTCGGCGGCCTGCGCCACGCGCTCGCCTCGGGTTCGCCGGCGACGCGCAGCGACCTGCCGCCCGGCCACAAGGAGACGCTGTCGCTGGTGCCGGACGACACCATCGAGCTCGAGATCGTCACCTCGCGCCTGGCGCTGGCCATCATGGACCGCGCGTCCTGGGAGTTCGCCGACCTGCGCTCGCGCGTCGCGCACCTCGAGGGGCGCAGCGAGCTCGACGCGCACGACATGCTGCGCGCCCACGTGCTGGCGCGCATCGTCTTCGACGCCTGGCGCCTCGCCGGTCTGACGCCCGAGGGCTGGCGCGAGCTGCAGGCGGTGCTGCACGAGGAATTCGCGCTGCTCGCCGAGGAGGCCTACCACGAGACCAACCGCTGGCTCGTCGAGCAGCACGTGCTGCCCGAGGTGGACCTGCGGCCCTTCATCCGCCGCTCGCGCACGCATCCGAATGCCTCGCTCGGCTGGCACGGCAGCACCGGCTCGCGCAGCACGGGCTCGCGCGGCGTCGGCGAAGACAGCGCGCACATCGGCCTGCCGCTGGTCGGCGACACCGGCTCGGGCACCGGCTTCGCCGCCACGCCGGCGGGGCGCGGCGGCCACGGTTACTACGGGCGCGAAGGCGTCGGGGACGAGACGCGCATGATGACGCGCGGCGCACCGCTGGTGCGCAGCCGCGAGCACGCCGAGGCCGTGCTCGGGCGGCTGAACCGGCTGGTGGCGCGCCACGTGCCGACGTTTGCCATCTCGACGCGCGCGCAGCGCCTGCCGCTGGCCGGGCCGCAGGCGGTGTCGCCGGGCCTGGCGCGCGCCATCGACACGGTGCAGCAGGGCATCCGCCAGCGCGTCGGCCCGCCGTCGCGATACGGCGAGGCGGCCGTCACGGCGCCGGTGCTGCTCGAGGAATTGCACCAGCGCAAGCAGGCGCTGAAGAAGGCCGCGGCCACGCCCGAGGAGCGCGCCACCATCGAGATCGTGGCGCTGCTGTTCCAGAGCATCCTGACCGAGGAGCGCATCCCGGCCGGCGTGCGCGTGTGGTTCGCCAGGCTGCAGATGCCGGTGCTGCGCGTGGCGGTGAGCGAGCCCGACTTCTTCGCCACCGTCGACCATCCGGCGCGCCGCCTGATCGACCGCATGGGTGCCTGCGTGATGGGCTTCGACAGCAGCAGCACCGGCAGCGTCGGCGAGGCGCTGGACAAGGAGATCAAGCGCGTCGTGCAGGTGGTCGAGGCCTATCCCGACACCGGCCGGCGCGTCTTCCAGACCGTGCTCGTCGAGTTCGAGAAGTGGCTCGAGCACTACTTCAGCACCGAGAACGAGGCCACGAAGAAGGGCGTGTCGCTGGCGCAGCAGGTCGAGCAACGCGAGACGCTGGCCATCCAGTACACGATCGAGCTGCGCCGCATGCTGGCCGACGTGCCGGTGCAGGAGGGCGTGCGCCAGTTCCTGTTCCACGTCTGGGCCGACGTGCTGGCCACCACCGCGGTGCGCCACGGCGCGCAGGGCGAGCAGACGATGCAGATGAAGCACGCCGCCGCCGATCTCATCTGGAGCGCCAGCGCCAAGGTCACGCGCGAGGAGCGCGCCGAGGTCATCCGCCGGCTGCCGACCCTGCTCAAGTCGCTGCGCGAGGGCATGGCGGCGGTCGGCATCGACAGCGCCAAGCAAGGCGAGCAGATCCGCCAGCTCAACAACTCGCTGGCCGCGGCCTTCACCGCCAAGGCCGCCGTCATCCCCGACGACCGCCTGCGCGAGCTGATGGAGCGGCTCGAAACCGTGGAGGAGCTGCTGCCCGACGCCGACAGCGTGGAGATCGACGAGAGCATGGTGCTGGATCTGTCGGGCTACCAGGGCGGAGAGCTCGAGGTGGTGCTCGAAGGCGGCTCGCTGCCGACGCCGGCCATGCTCTCCTGGGCGCGCGAGCTGCAGGTTGGGAGCTGGTACATGCTGGATCGCGGCGGCCGCAGCGAAGCGGTGCAACTCGCCTGGCACGGTCTGAAGAAGCAGTTGTCGCTGTTCGTCACGCCGCAGGGCCGCTGCCTGCTGTTCCAGCAGCAGCGCCTGGCGAGCTACCTGCAGGCCGGGCTGCTGCTCCCGGCGCAGGACGAGTCGCTCACCGTGCGTGCCACGCGCAGCGCGCTGGCCAAGCTGGACGTGGACGTGTCGCGGCTGCTGAACTGAAGCGGCGCTGAAGCGGCGGGAGCGGACCGCCGCCCGGCGGGCGATGCATTCGGATACAACCCGCTCACCTGCGGGATTGACCACACTGCGGCACCGAGTGCGATGCTCGGCAGACTCGAGAAATCTGCGGGGGAACACCATGAGAGCACGGGATTGGTTGGGGGTCGCGGCGCTGTCGGTGGTGGCGTCGACGGCGTCGGCCGTGGATCTGTCGTACCTGCAGGGGCTGCTCGATGCGACGCCCGCGGGAGGCTGGGTACAGGCCAGCACGACGACGTTCGGCTCGGCGTGGCCCACCGGAGCCGGCGCCGCGCCCTGGTCGCCCAACAACGCGGCGGCGCTGCCGGTCGCGTGGTCGGGCTTCGCGTGGGACAGCAAGCGCGGCGACCTGATCTTCTCCGGCGGCGGCCACGCCAACTATGTCGGCGACGAGGTCTACGTCTGGAACGGGTCCAACGGCGCGTGGACGCGCGGCACGCTGCCGAGCAAGGTCGATCTGACAACCGGTCTTGTCGTCGGCCAGGACGCGCCGCAGGCCTCGCATTCGTTCCAGACCAACACCTACGCACCAGTCAACGACCGCTATGTCGTGCTCGGCGGGGGCACCTGGAATGCCGGCGCGAGCCTGGCCGACGCGAACGGGCGCACCGGCCCGTGGTGGTGGGATCCGTCGCGCGCCGATCCGAACAAGGTGGGCGGCGCGAATGGCACGGGCTGGGATACGACCTCGCAGGGATCGAACTCCTGGCAAATGCGCCGCGACGGGTTTCCCTGGGCGGGCAATGCGACCAATATCGGCCCGTACAGCTTCGCGAGCGGCTACCGGACCGAAGGCGGCAAGGATGTCATCTACTACACCATGGACAGCTACGGTTCGGGCTTTCCGTCGCTGTGGCGCTATGAGCTGGGCACCGCCAACACGCCTGATACCTGGCAACGTGTAGGCGTCACCTGGAACAGCATCGCCGGTTTGGGCACGGCGATGGTCGACTCTTCGCGCGGCCTGTTTGTTCGCGCCGCCGACAACTTGGCCGGCTACACGAGTGACCTCGCGATCTGGAACCTGGCCAACAACAACTCCGGCAATCCCGTTGCCAACAAGGACTTCGGCGTCCGGCTGGTCACCGCGGCCGGTGCCGAGTGGAGCTTTGCCTACGGCGCCTCGCTCGCCTATGACAAGCTGGACGACGAGTACGTCATCTGGGACAGCAAGGCCCGGGGTTCGGTCTGGGTCACCAAGCCCGAATTCAACGCCGACGGTTCGATGAAGTCGGTGTGGACCGTCAACCAGTTCGCCAGCACCACGCAAGCACAGCCGGTGGGCAATCTCGTGAACGGCGTCTGGGGCAAGTGGACGTACGTCGCCGAGCTGGGCGCCTTCGTCGCGATGGACGCGTACAACGACAACACAAAGGATGCGGCAATCTGGCTCTACAAGCCCATGGCCGCCGTGCCCGAGCCCGCGATGTGGCAGGCGCTCGTCGTCGGTCTGCTGGTGCTTGCCATGAAGAGCCGCCGCCGCGCCGACGCCTGAGCGGCGATCGGCGCAGCGTGGGGCCCGCACGCGACGCTGCCCGGCGCAGCGCTCTAGTGCGGCCCGTGGCGCGTCAGTGAATGACGCGGTCTTGCGGATCGACGAACAACTCGTCGAGGACGAGTGCGTCGGGCTCCTCGCCGTGGCTCCAGAAGATCATCAGCACGATGATCTTCAGGTCTTCGAGGTCGAGCGGACCGCTGCCCGCGGCCAGGGCGCGGTCGATCACGGTCTCGCGCATGGTGGCCGGCAACACGCCGGCCGATTCGAGGAAGGCGATGAAGGCAATCGATTCGTCGCCCAGCACCTCGCGCTCGGCCTCGGTGTACACGCGCAGACTGCCGCTGCCGGCGGCGCCGGTGTGTGAAGCGGCCGAACTCGCCAGCCCGTCGAGCCAGCTCAGCGCTTCCTGGATCTCGTCGCTCTCGAAGCCGACCGCACTCAGCTTGCGGCGCAGCTGCGGCTCCTCGGGGCAGGCGTCGGGACGCCAGTAGTTTTCGTAGAGGTACACGAGCACCTGGAACATCGAGCCACTATACCCGAGCGCGCTGCGCAGCAGCGGCGGTGGAGGTCTTCGCCGCAGCCGTAGCGGGACGAAGTCCCGGGCGCGGCGGCTCGGCTGGCGGCGCTCCTGGTGGTACTTCAGGCGGCCGTTCAGGCGGCACCTTAGGCGGTGGTGCGGCGCTGGAACAGCCCGCCCGGCAGCCGGGCGACGCGGCCCTCGAGCTCCATCTCGAGCAGGCGCGCGCTCAGTTCGGCGGCGCTCCAGCCGGTGCGCGCGCCGAGCGCGTCGAGCGTCACCGGATCGTGCCCGAGTGCGGCCAGCAGCGGGTCGGCGTCGGCCGGCGCCGGCGCAGCGTCGGCGCCGCCGCTCGCCGGCGTCACGGCCATGCGCAGTTCCTCGAGAATGTCGGCAGCCGACTCGACCAGCTTGGCGCCCTGCTTGATGAGCGCGTGGCAGCCCTTGGACTGCGGCGAGTGGATCGAACCGGGGATGGCGAACACCTCGCGCCCGGCCTCGGCCGCCTGGCGCGCAGTGATGAGCGAGCCCGACTGCAGCGCCGCCTCGACGACGAGCGTGCCGCGCGCCAGGCCGGCGATGATGCGGTTGCGCTGCGGAAAATGCTCGCGCAGCGGCGGCGTGCCGGGCGCGAATTCGCTCGCCAGCGCGCCGTGCGCCGCGACGCGTCGGGCCAGCGTCTGGTGACGCGACGGGTAGATCACGTCCAGGCCGGTGCCGAGCACGGCGATCGTGCCCGCGCGGCCCTCGAGCGCGCCTTCGTGTGCCGCGGCGTCGATGCCGAGCGCCAGACCCGACACCACGGCCAGGCCATGCGCGCTGATCGCGGCGGCAAAGGCGCGTGCGTTGTCCAGGCCCTGGGCGCTCGCATGGCGGCTGCCGACCATGGCCAGCGACGGCGCCGCCAGCCGCGCGGCGTCACCTTCGACGTAGAGCAGAAGCGGCGGGTCGGCCGTCTCCAGCAGTTGCGGCGGGTAGTGCGGCGTGCCGAGCGTGATGATGCTGCGCGGCACGTCTTCACGGCCGCTGGTGCCGGTCTGCAGCCAGCGACGCGCGGTACCAAAGCGCTCCTCCCAGCGCGGCGGCGTGCGTGCGATGGCCGCGGCGATGTCGGCGCCGACGATCTGACGCAGCGTGACGGGGGCGGCGGCGAAGACCGCTTCGGGCGAGCCGCAGGCGGCGAGCAGCCTGCGCCCGCCGCCGCGTCCCAGGCCCGGCGTCTCGAGCAGGCGCAACCAGGCCTCGAAGTCCTCCGGCACCCGCACCGGCACCGCGCGCTCAGGGTTGCGTGAAGCGGTCGCCGCGCGAAACCGGCTCCTGCACGTTCAGGATCAGCGCGTACGAGACGCGCTCGAACACGCGGAACACGAACAGCAGGCCGTGGCGTTCGTCGGGAAGCTGCATCATCGTGCGCTCGCCCGGCGTGCTGTTGTCGACGACGCGTTGCCCGGCGCGCCACAGCGCGAGCACGTTGCCGCGCTCGATGCCGTCGCGCTTGCCGCGGTTGATCGCCACCACCTGGTTCTGGCCGGCGTTCACACCCTCGCCGTAGATGGAGACGATGCGCCCTTCGACCGCCGCGGCCGGCGGGTGCGGCACGTAGGCGACGAGTTCCTGCTGCGGCACCGGCGAGAGCCTGTCGCCGACGCCGGCCTCGAGGCGCGTGCTCGTGATGCGGAAAGTGGCCGGCACCAGCAGCGGGCCCGGCTCGCCGGTGCGCACGAACTCGGTGGTACCGACATAGCGGCCCTCGTAGCCGAGCACCTCGCGCGTCTCGGGATCGACCAGCGGCGTGAGCTGGCGGAACAGGCGGAAGTCGCGCACGCCGCCCAGCTCGCCGCGCACGTAGGCTGTCTCGCCGCGCGACAGCAGCACGTGACCCTCCTGCGTGGCGACGATGCGCGGCGCGCTTTCCAGCTCGTTGTCGTCGAACACCACGGCCTCGTTGAGGAAGGGGCCGATCAGGTGCAGCGGAATCGCGGCGATGGCGCCATTGGCAAGCGACTCGCTGCGCACCCGCGGCGACAGGCGCACCGTAGGCTCGCCCATGCCGTCGGCGGGGCCGGCCACGCGCAACCGGGCGCGGCCGTCGCGCTTTTCCAGCACCAGCACCTGGCCCGGATAGATCAGGTGCGGGTTTCTCACCTGATCGAGGTTCATGCCCCACAGCTCCGGCCAGCGCCAAGGCGACTTGAGGAACAGGCCGGAGATGCCCCACAGCGTGTCGCCGGACTTCACCGTGTGCGAGTCGGGCGCGTTCGGTGCCAGATCCTCGATCGGGATGCCCGACTGCGCCACTTGCTGCGCCCTTTCGCGCCATTGCGGCAGCACCGGCAGATTCGTCTGCGCGGCCGCCGGCGTCGGCAGGCATGCCAGCGCTGCCGCGCCGAGCAGGGCGCAGGCGGCCAGGCTCGGCAGGTGCAGCCGGTCGGCCAGCCGCGGCAGGTGTGGCCGGTCGGCCACGTGCGTGCACACGGCGGCCCGCCGGCCTGGACGATTGCATGGACTCATCCGAGGATCTCCCTGCGCTGACGGCCGCAGCGCAGCCGATGCCAGAATCGACGCCTTGCCAGCGGTCCGCCGGCCAGCCTGCAAGCGAGGCTGCGGACGACCCGGGAGCGGGCGCGCGAAAATGCTCATATGGTTTCGCAGATTCTGCCCATAAACCCTTGATGCCGCAATGAAACCTCCGGCACGATTCCTCTCACGACGAGACTCGTTCAGCGTCTGCGTTGCACCTGTTCCACAGCTGTTGCGCCCTGTTGCGGCGCCCCCAATTGCGTTGCATGTTGCGTTGCATGTGCGGCGCATCGCGAGTCGCTGAAGCCCCCTGTCCATGTCCATCCTGACGATCCTGCGCTATCCCGACCCGCGCCTGCACACCGTGGCGCGTCCCGTGGCCGTCGTCGACGAACGCATCCGCCGCCTCGTCGACGACATGCTCGAGACGATGTACGCGGCCGACGGCGTCGGCCTGGCGGCGACGCAGGTCGACGTGCACGAGCGCGTGATCGTGATGGACACCTCCGAGCAGCGCGACCGGCCGCTGGTGCTCGTCAACCCCGAGGTCCTCGCGCGCAGCGAGGAGACGGCGGTGGCCGAGGAAGGGTGCCTGTCGGTGCCGCAGATCTACGACAGCGTCGAGCGCCCCGCGCGCGTGACGGTGCGCGCGCTCGGCCGTGACGGCGCGCCGTTCGAGTTCGACGCCGACGGGTTGACGGCGGTGTGCGTGCAGCACGAGATGGACCACCTCGTCGGCAAGGTGTTCGTCGAGTAC